>NZ_CP066801.1:4982500-5282528 GCF_016598575.1 Streptomyces sp. HSG2 | reverse complement strand
CCCGCGGAGCGGGTCCCTTGCTGCTGCGCAGCAAGAAAAGAAAGAATTCGCTACGCGAATTCCAACCAGCGTCAATATGCCGCTGCGCGGCATATTGACGAAGTGTCAAAAGGCCGCTGCGCGGCCTTGAATTCCCTCTGCGCGGAGAATTCCCGTATTTCCGCTGCGCTCCAATACGGAAAAGCAGGGAATCTCCGCTTCGCTCCAATTCCCGATTCCGGCTGCGCCGGAACGGCCAGCTACAAGGAGAGGTGCATCGCTACCGGCCTGTGTAGCATCCCGAAGAACCGGCCACACCCCCGCCCAACACGCCACCCGACCCACCATAAAACCCCACCAGCCCCACTCCGCGGCCCGAGCCGGCAACAGGACCGGGGCAAGTCCATTCCAGAGTACAGGCATCACGGTGCATCAGGTGATGCAGCATGTTCCTTTGGCGAATCGCGGCCACACCCCCCGGGCGTGCTTCAATCCCGGACCCGAGACCAACTCTGAAACCAGACTCCACGGCCCTGCCGCTCGTTATCGGCACTTGCGCTGACGGCGTGCGGCCCGCTTGCGCACGTGGGCTCGCGCGCTGCGGATACGGCGAGTATCCGCAGGCGTTTCCGTACCATCGTCCCCGGTCGGCTTACGTGCGTCCTTGACAGCTTCGCAAGGGGACAGCGCTGAGGCCGCCGGGCAGCGTTCGGGGTCTGCGGAGGTGAGTTCGTCGGGGTGGTGGAACTCGTGTCCGGCCTCGGGGAAGAGGACCAGGACGCCCGACTCATAGGTCTCCTCCAGGACTTTGCCCACGGGGTCCTCGGGGTGTTCCTGCTCGCCGGTCGGCATGACGAGGTCGCCCTCGTGCCAGCGTGGCATCCACGACTTCTGACGCCCCATGATCCACCGCCCTTGGCCTTAGTTGAAGTCCTTGTTGTTGCAGCCCTTCCAGCCTACGTGGCCTTTCACCCAGTATGCTGTGATGATGCCCTTGAGGCCGACGTAGCTCTTGCCCTTGCCGATAGTCAGACTGGAAGTCACCACGCACATCGTGCGCTTCTTGGTACCACCGCCGTACTTGACGGTGTGGGTCGTGGTGTTCTTGAACCGGCTTCCTTTGCTGCCCTTGGCGTAGTTGTTGAGCGCTTTGTCCCAGAGACCGATGGCCTTCTTGTCCGTAGGGTGGTTGAACTTCCGCTTGTGCGTTCCACCGGCCTTGATGTGCTTCATGCCGTACTTGCTGCTGCCAGCGCGGATGACGGTGCTTCCGAAGTCATCCACGAACCAGTACAAGATCTTCTGATCCTTCGGCCCACTCTTCGTGCCCTTGGTGCACTCGTCGTCGAAATCACACCTCCAGGTCTTGGGCTTGCTGGTGTGGTAGCTGGCGTGGGCGGGCGTGGTGGAGAGAAGAGTGATGGCTGCGGCGGCGGTGAGAGCGGTGGTGGCTCGTCGTTTCACGTCTGACCTTAGCGAGGTATGGAACACTAGTTCGTGTTGCTATGCGGCAAATGTGAGTGTAGCTGAACCTGGATGGGTGCAGATCCAACGTTACGGCAGCTGTAGATATTAGTTACGGCAATTGCCATGTCATGAACTTAGAGTTCGCCCCATTCTCACCACTCCACTCGGCATTCACGACCCCGAAGCGGAGTGTGTACGCGGAATGCTTCCCCAGCTCCACGACCCACAACCCCGGACTCGCCTCGTGCACCCAGCAGGCGTGGCCATCGACTTTGGTCTCGCCGGTCGCACACGGGAATGACTTCTGCCCTCGTTCCTCAGGGATCCCCTCGCGATCCACATCAGCAAATCGGTTAATCACCAATGACGTTGGTGACGTCTGGTGCTCGATGTATATACGCGATATCTTCTGGTCGCTTTGGGGCCAGGTGAGTTCTTCTGGAATGGCGGGACTTCCCGACCATCCGTCGACCGCAGTGGCCAGGCGGGCGCCGCCGGGAGATGATCTGGCTACGGGCGGCACATGATTAGCCGAGGCATCGGACGGGTGAGCGGAACGCGCCGCGGAGGATGAACCGGCCTCCGATGACGAACAGCCGCTCACCAGCACAGCAATCAACACCGCAGCGATTCTCGCCTTTGCGCTCCTTCGCACCTAACCGCTCTCTCGCATCATCACGCTGAGGCCTACCAGCTCATCTCCGGCGAGGGAACGCACCAAGGCGAGGTCGTTCCCCATACGGATCTCAGCTTCGTCGCAACGCGCGGCAGCCGCCGTAAAGGGACGCATGTGGTTACCGGGCGCGTGCCGGTACTGTGGCACGCGGAACAGAACCTCTGCGTCTTCGGGAGTAGCAAGAATCCCAGAGCGGATGTCCTGGCCGTAGTCGTCGTTCAGCGCGAGGAATTGAGGGTTCGGCTCGCGTGCGGCGTCCGAGGCGTCGGGGAACCGGAGGCGCCACAGCTCGATCAAAGACTCCGATGCGAGCGCGAGTCCCTCCGCAGGCTCATACGATCCGCAGGCTTCCTGGCGGCACCAGGGACCGTTCTGCGAGTGCTCCGCGATCCAGGGGCCACCGAAATCGGAGATGAGGGCCGCCCAGACCGCGCTCCTGGGTCGCGTGTGGAACGAGAAGGGCGCTGTACCGACCGACCTGTCGGCTACGTCGACGTAGGCGGAGAAGTCAGGGTCCCCGATGTCATCGAGCCACCCCGACTTTCGCCAGTGGAAGAGCGTGGTCAACGCGCCACCCTGTTCCCGTTTGGCGGAAGAGTCACCAGTTCACTCCACACGGCTCCTTCTTTCCCTTCAGGTAGTGCTGGTCGTAGTTGAAGACCTCATTCGGCGAAACGCCTGTGATGGTGAAGGTAGCGGTCCCACGGTAGTAGTGGCACTCGTTACTTCCCGGCTTGAAGGTGGTGGAGGCATCGATGTACTTGGCGTTGGTGTTGCTGTAGCTCTTGGCCGGACCGACCTTCTCCCAGCCCCACCACCGGCTTCGCCACAGTTGCACATTGCTCACCTTGCCACTGGGAACCTTGGCCTTGCACTTGATGGTCCCGTGCACCTTCACCGCCCCGCCAGAGGGGTGCGGACTTCCGACGGTGGCACCGCACCCCCACTTGTTGTTGCCACCGGCGACAGCGGCTGGAGCCAGGCTCGCACCTTGACTTTCGGGCACCGAACCGTCAAGGGGCGAGTCCTGGAAGAAAGCGTCAGCCGGAAGATCATCATCACGAGGAATATTGACCGTCGGGGCGGACTGCGCGTCGGAGAGCTGCGCTGCGGAAGCCACAGGTGCCCCCAGCAGCAGCCCCGCGCTCAGGACTGAACCGGCTGCGGCTGCCCGCGACAACGAACGCCTTGCCTTACGTATCTTCAAGATTAGCCCAGCAAATCGATATGGGTGGATGACCACCGATGTCATGAGAGATGAGTTCATCTTCGCTTGGTTGCGCTGGCGATCGGTGAAGTGGATGGCATGGCAATGATCACCTTAGGCGTGAGCAACCGCAGCCCAGTCCAACCCATCTAACACGGATTGACTGAAGCTTCCCCTTGATTGAGGTTCCCCCGGGATGCGGAGGATGGTGACAGAAGGTCAGATGGGACTCATGAGAGGACCGATGACCATGGCCGCGCCCTCAGGGCCGGCGTCCGCGGTCGATGTAGCCCTGGTGGACCTGGAGCACTGTGCAGGCACCGAGGAGCCCCAGAGTCGACGACACCATCAGACCCAAGGACGTCCAACTGGGCGCGCGGCTGGGCGAAGCTCAAGGAGTACGTCGAGCGGGTTGGGAACGCGAATGTGCCGTACGAGCGCAAGGAGGGGGCGTTCCCGCTCGGGACCTGGGTCGCGGAGCAGCGACGGGCCTACGGGGCCGGGCAGATGAACGGCCGGCGCGCCGCGCGGCTGGAGAGGCTGGGCATGGACTGGACGGCGGCCGACGCGCGGTTCCAGGAGAACTTGGCAGCGGCCCGCGTGTACTACCAGGAGCACTGGACGCTGTGCGCTCCGAGGTCGGCGGCCGCGCTCGACAAGCCCGTGGGGCAGTGGCTGTCCAACCTGCGCCGTCCCGGGGCGCTGGCCGAACACCCGGAGCGGGAGGCCGGGCTCTTGGCCGTGGACGAGGACTGGACCCCGTCGTGGCCCAGCCTTCGTGGAGGCGGAGGGCGTTGTCCAGGCGGTGCTGTCCGACCCGGCGGTGCGGGAGGCGCGAGAGCGGGTGGAGGCGGCGGAGACGGAGACGGGCACGGAGCTGTGCGCCCGTCTCCAGTCGTTCCAGGACCGCTACGACCAGACGGTGGCGGAGGGCGACTCGGACGGGCTCGCCGGGCTCTGTCCGGGCAAGGACGGCCGCCGCCGAACCACCACCGACAAGAACCCGCAGATCATCACCCCGGAACTCAATCCGGGACGCAGACCCTGTCTGCTTGCTCGCCCTTTTGTCCTTGGACCCGCTCGAAGGTGACGTTCTCGCCCTCTTTGAGAAACCTGAAGCCACCGGACCGAATGGCACGGAAGTGAACGAAGAGATCGGGTGGCCCCGAATCCGGCGTAATGAAGCCGTAGCCCTTCGCCTCGTTGAACCACTTCACGGTGCCGTTCTCCCGCTCGGACACGATGCCTCCATACACGTGGTCGCAGATGTCAACCGCAGCCTAGGAACACAAGAGCGACCAAACGGACCCGACAGGACCCGACCTCACCCTGACGAGTGAACGACACACCGAGGTCTTCTCGACAGCTCTCTCACTCCCTCCAACATCCACTCCTGGATCCCCTACCGCCGCACTGGTGCGGCAAGGGGTAGCCGCACCAGTGCGGCTACCCCTTGAGCTGCGGTCATGCCCCCGAGAGTCGGGCCAATGCGCGCACAGGCCGGCCGCGGCGAGGACGCACCCGGCAGGGCGGCCGGCGGTCGAGCCGACGGTCACGGCCGGCGCGCCTGTCGTGCGCGTGTGAGGGTGAATCACCCGCCGGCCGCGCCGAATGGTGTTGTTGTCCGTCTTTCGGTGGATTCGGTCGACGCATAGCGCCGGTACGGCCGACGGGAGGGGAAAGAACCGCGACGCCGATCAGCGTCGTCACCCGGAGCCCACCGAGAACGCTCGACCTTGATCGCCCTCAAGCCCACCACGGTGAACTCGACCCAGCACCCGGCCGGATTCCAGAGTACCGAGGGCCCGCGCCCGAGGGTCCGGAAACAGGCAACCACAGCGCGGCGACCGGCGCTCAAGGCCAGGACCAGGCCGTGACCGACCAACCCGAACCCCCACCCACCGGCTCCGACCCGAACCAACAAGACCACCCAACACCACCACAACCACCCACACCATCCCCCTGACACCCCAACACACACCAGCCCACCCACCGGACTTGAGAGTGCGGTATGTGGCGTTCTGTCGGTCTTGTCATCGCTCGATGGTGTGACGTTGGGGCATCGTTGCCGGTCAGGCGTTCGGGGTTCGCTTGGGTTGTGGCATGAGCATGCGCAAGCCGTACCCGAGTGATCTCACCGATGAGCAGTGGGAGCTCGTCGAACCCGTGATCACGGCGTGGAAGGCCCGGCATCCGTCGGTCAGCGGGCATCAGGGGAAGTACGCGATGCGGGAGATCGTGAACGCCATCCTCTACCAGAATCGCACGGGGTGTCAGTGGGAGTTCCTGCCCCACGACATGCCCCCGCCCGGAGCGGTGAAGTACTACTTCTACCTCTGGCGCGACGAGGGCACCGACCAGGACATTCACGACCTGCTGCGCTGGCATCTGCGAGAGAAGCGGAAACGATTAGCCGACCCGAGCCTGGTGATCCTGGACACGCAGAGCATCCACGCCGCAGTCGGCGTCCCGGCCACGACGACCGGCAAGGACGCCGCGAAAAGGGTGCCGGGGAGGAAGAGATGCCTGGCCGTGGACGTACTGGGCCTGGTCGTGGACTGCGTCGTCCTGCCCGCCTCCGCGCACGAGAACACCGCCGGCATCGCCCTGCTGGACGGTGTCGCCGGGCAGTGCGACACCGTGGCCAAAGCCCTGGTCGACCAGGGCTTCAAGAAGAAGGTCGTCGATCACGGCAAGAACGTGGGCATCGACGTCGAGATCGTCGAGCGCAACCCGGCCGGCAAGGGCTTCGTCGTGCAGGCCAAGCGGTGGATCGTGGAGCAGACGAACGGGATCCTGATGTTCTACCGCCGTCTCGTACGCGACTACGAACACCGGCCCGCCTCCTCCCGATCCCGCGTCTTCTGGGCGATGACCTCCGTGATGAGCCGCCGACTCACCGGAGCCACCCTCGCTTCCTGGAGGACCACGTGAGCGAGAACCCACAGGTCAAAGCCATCCTGGAACACATCGAAACCCGCGAGCGTGAACTAGCCGACCAGGCCGGGCAGTTCCGGGACCGCATCGAGGAGCTCAGAGTGCGGCTCGGCGAGATCGACGCGGAGAGCGAGAACCTGCGCATCACCCGCAAGACCCTCCTCGCTCTCCCACTGCCCACACCCGCCACTGAGCCGGACCGCCCCGACATCCCGGACCACCCCGCCTACCAGCAGATCCTCACCGCCCTGGCCGACGAGGGCCGACCGATGCGCGCCCGCGACCTCTGCCAGGCCCTCGACCTGCCGACCCTCCCGAAGAACACCGAAGGCATCCGCTCCAAACTGAAACGCCTGGTCAGCCGCGGCATCCTCGTCGAACCTGAACCCGGCTTGTTCACCCGCCCCGAGACCTGAAGGCCACCCCGAACCCACGACCAGCGGTCCTTCCCCAACCCTCAATCACGAAACGGACAAGAGCTCACGTTCCGCACTCTAAGAAGCCGTTGCCCTATCGATCTTGAGTGCGGTGTGATCGAAAGTGACCCTCGGGGCGAGTGATTCTGCCGTGGCCGTGCATGAAGACAGGGCCTCTGGTGAGAAACCGATCACGCCAGGAGGCCCTGTTGTCACCGTTCTACGCGGTCGAGGCTGCCGGTTACAACTCGTCCGGCGGGGCGTGCGATTGCCTCGTTCACCGGTTCGGGAACGCGGCCGACCAGCCCGACCGGGTCCGGGCCTATGGCACGGACCTGACGGATGCCCAGTGGCAGGAGATCCGGCCGCTGCTGCCGGTCCCGGCATGGCTGGAGGGCCGGGGCGGCAGGCCGGAGAGCTACTGCCACCGCGTGATGTTGGACGCGGTCTTCTACGTTGTCGACAACGGCATCAAGTGGCGCAGCCTGCCGGTCGACTTCCCCCGCCTGGGACCGGGTCTACGCGTTCTGGCGGCGCTGGCGCCGATGCGGGCTGATCGGTGAGATCTTCTTGGCCCCGTCATAGCCGCGGCTGTCGGCCCCCACTACCGCGTCGGCCTTCACCGACTGTGAGTCGATCACCGCGGCCGTCGGCTCCGGATCGCGCCCGGCCGCCTCGCGCACTTTCCCCCGCAGCCGGTCGTGGACGTGCCGACCGAGGTGTACTGGATGTACGTGCGTCCGCCGAACTCGATGCAATCGCCAGTCGAACAGTTGCCGGGCCCGGCCGCCCGTGGGCAGTGCCCAGGTGAACGAGATGGGGGTCGCGCCGGAGGCGTCGAACCCGCCCTGGCAAAGCATCAGCGGCGAGCCGAGGTAGTCGCCGTACTGCTGCATGCCGGACCATGTGTCGCCGAAGACGTAGCCCCAGGTGCCGTCGTGTTCGCGGTAGTACGGGATGGCGAGGTCGCTGGAGCCGATCCCCTGGGCGGCCGCCGAGTCCCCGGGCTCGTCGCACAGGGGGGTGCCGCGCTGTGCGGCCCAGGCGGGAGTAGCCGGGGCGACGGCTGCCAGGCCTGCGCCCAGGGCAAGGCTGCCGCCGGCCCTGAGGACGGTACGGCGCGAGAGGTGGGGTCGGCGGCCCGTGGGAGGCGATTCGGTCATGGTCGTTCCTCCGAGCAGAGGGGGAAAGGGGGCAGATGGTGCCTGTGAATGCGATGCGATGGGGTGTGCGCGGGCCCGGGGGCCTGGGCGTGCGTCAGCCCGCCGCGGCGAAGGCGGCTTCGAGGCGCGGAACGTAGTCGGCGAATGCCGGGGCCCAGCAACCGTAGTTGTGGCCGCCGTTGCAGCCCGGGGCCAATGAGGCGCCGTTGCCGTAATTCACGAGGCGGCTGGGGATGCCGAGCTGGTCGAGGCGGGCCTTGACGGTCTGGGAGGCCGCCGCGGTGTGGACGTCGATGACATCGTTGTTGCCGGTGTAGAGGGTGATGCCGGTGCGGGACAGCTTGGCGAGGTTGGCAGGCGCGGCCGGGTCCACGGCCTTCCACACGCGGTCGGCGTTGAAGACCGGGTACGGGGAGCCGAAGACGGCGTCGCTGTCGACGTAGGGACCGTAGCCGGTGCACTGGCCGGAGCCGGACGTGCTGGAAGAACTGCTCACGGCGCACCAAGCGCCGGTGAGGTTGAGCTCGGTGGCCAGGACGGCGGCGCGGACCTGGGGCATGCCGAAGTCGATTCCTCCGGAGAGCGCGGCGACGTGACCGAACAGGTCGGGGCGGGCCTCGGCGTAGTGGAGGGAGCCGTAGCCGCCCATGGACAGTCCGATGACCGCCCGGTGGTCCCGGTCGGTGTGGGTACGAAGGTTGGCGTCGATGAACGGGACGACCTGGGTGAGGTGGAAGGTCTCCCAGTTCGCGGCGCCTTCGGCGGTGTTCTGCATCTGCCAGTCGGCGTACCAGCCTTTCAGCCCGCCGTCCGGCACCACGGTGATCATCGACTCGGAGTGGAGTGCCGGGGCGGCCGTGACGTCGTCGACGGTGCCGCCGCCGCCGTGCAGGAAGTAGGTGACCGGCCAACGCCGTTCGGGGGCGGTGTCGTACCCGGCGGGAAGGAGAACTCGGATCTTGTGCTGCCCCGAGAGCTGCTTCGTGGTGACGGTGAGCGTGAAGTCGGTGGGGCTGTGCACCTCGGTGGCCCCGGGGAGCACGGTCAGCCCGTGCCCGTCGGTGAGACGGGGAGAGCGGCGACGGTAGGGGGGGTGCTGACCGCGGGCGCGGTCCTCAGTGTGTCGGCGTGCGCTGCGGCGGTGCCCGTCAGGGCGGCAAACGCGAGGGCGGCGCCTGCGGCGGTGCGGCGGAGGGACATCATCGGGAACCCTTCATCGAGGGGTGTGCCCGCGGCACGATGAGGTACGGCGGGCCGGACTCCCCGATGTTGGTGTCCCGCGCTGTTCGATGGACAGGCCGTGCCACCGGCCATATCTGACCGGCATTCACCGGAGTGGGCCATCCTCCCCGCCCGGACCGGTCGTCCCGACGGTCGTCCGGTATCGCACGCCCATGGTCAGGAGGCGCCGGCGCCAGTCCGTGGGGACGGAAGGGTGACCGGGGCGAAGGCGGCGTCATGTCGGCGGAACGCGCTGCCGAGGTGATGCTGCAACCGCAAGTGTCGGAACTGGTACACGGCGCCGGTCTGCCGAAGTACTCCGCGGTGGTAGGCATCCTCCAGGAAGGCGACGAGATCCCAGGGGAGCCGACCGGTCAGCGGCAGCCAGACTCGGGCGAACACGAACCACTGTCCCCATGCGGTGAAAGCGAGCACGTAGGACCCCGCGCCCCCGAGTCCGCCGATTGTTCCGGCGTGGGCGGACATCCACGACCAGACGAAGATCCCGGCGTACCGCCGGCTGTCCCTGACGGCGACGCCGCGGATCTGGTGGGTCTCCGACGTCGAACCCGGCTCCACCCCCGACATCATCGCAGCCCGCATCCACGCCCTGCCGACCCTGGCCGACAAGGGCTACATCGGCGCGGGCATCGGCATCCGCATCCCCGTCCGCCGCCCAAGAGGCAAGTCCGAACAGGCACTTCACGCCGACACCCGCATGCTCAACATGCTGGTGCGGCACATCCGGGCCCTCGGCGAGCGCACCGCCGCCGAGCTCAAGCAGCGGTGGCGCACCCTGCAGCACGTCACGCTCAGCCCCAGCCGGATCGGCGACATCGCCCGCGCGGCCCTCGTCCTCAACGGAATCTGGAAGTGACCACCGTTGAGAAAACCTCACTGCATTGCTTTAACAGGTGCACCCGTTCGACACATACGTGCTCTTCCCCGACTCCCGCCGTCACCCCTTCCTCCAGGGCGCGGTCCGTCGGTCACACCCGCCGGAGGGGTGCGGTCGCGCGACCGTACCGGACCAGGGCGGAACACAGCGCCCCGAGGCTCAGCACGCAGAGCACCGTCCGGACGATGTTCACCGGAACCCACACCGACTTGAAGTCATCGATCACCTCCGGGAGATCCCTGGCGGTCGCAGGGTCCCCGAGGGCCGCGAGCTCCGCGTTGAGCGGGAGGTTGATCGCAACGGTGATCACCAGAACCGCCGTGTAGCAGCAGGCCGCCGCGATCAGCGGCAGGGCCACCGCACGCCACTTCCTCCGGAAGGCCAGTACCGCCGAGGCGACCGTGGAGGCCAGTGACGCGAGCAAGACCAGGCCGAACAGCGCGCTGCCGTCGATCACGGCGTTGAAGCGCTGCATGGCCGCCGCGTACGCGCGGTCGTCCATCTCCGCCAGGCCCGGCATGACGGAGATGTCGTAGGCGAAGAAGAGCCCGGCCATCAGGCCGGTGCAGAGGGCAGACGCTCCCAGGAGCGGCCCCGCGGCCCGGTCACGGCCCGGCGGGGGCGCGGGCCGGCGGCCGGGGGCCCACGGGGTCGAGACGTGGGGAGGGTTGTGACTCACGTTGCCGTCCTAACGGTCGGGCGGACTCTCCCCGGCTGCCGACGGGCGATACGCGGCCGAGACGCACCATCCGTACTTCTCGAAGGACCATCCCAGCATCCGGCGGGATGTGCGGTCCATGTTCCACACGCTCGCGCACATACGCGGTCGTCACCGGACGGAGGTCGGGACGGTTGCCAGACACTCCTCCAGGAAGGCCAGCGCGCGCAAGTGGTAGAGGGGAGCGGCCAGTCCGAGACTGAGGTTGTGGCCCGCCTCCGGGACGCGTTCGACGACGGGCGGGCGCGTCCGGGTGAAGCAGGCGGCCATGGCGGCCATTTCGTCCCGGTCCAGACGCCACCAGCCCTCGTGCTCCCCGAAGGTGAGCCGCACGGGGCAGCGCACACGGGCCGCGACGGCCGGGAACCGCGCCGGCCAGTGGGCCGTCTCGGCCTCCTCGGCGGCCGGGACATCGCGGAGCAGGGCGCGGCTGGCGTGGAAGGTGCTTCCCGGATAGAGCCGCAGCGGGCCCCAGTTGAGTTGGCCCGCTCCGCCGTTCATGGTGTCCGGGAAGTGGGCGGCGGCCGGGGAGTAGTGCCAGCCGCAGCCGTTGAGGTCCAGTCCGAGCAGGCGTTCCGCCGGGGTCTCGCCCCACTGCTCACCCGCGAGGTACAGGGCGGTCTTGCCGCCGTCGGAGTGCCCGACGAGGAAGAACCCGGCCCCGACCGGGTGCTGGTCGGCGTAGTCGGCCATGGCCCGGCGCAGCAGGAGGGCCTGATCGGCCAGCGGCAGCCCGAGCGGCAGGGACGAGCGGGAGAGGCCGTAACCGGGCCGTTCCACCGCCAGGACGGTGTGGCCGA
Source organism: Streptomyces sp. HSG2 (assembly GCF_016598575.1). Taxonomy (NCBI): domain Bacteria; kingdom Bacillati; phylum Actinomycetota; class Actinomycetes; order Kitasatosporales; family Streptomycetaceae; genus Streptomyces; species Streptomyces sp. HSG2. The sequence continues at coordinate 5,271,046 of NZ_CP066801.1, read as the reverse complement.
GGGAGGACGCCAGGGCGAGCAGAGAGGTGTGCGGCGCGACCGGCCCGGCGAAGTAGCCGGGGGACATCGCCCGGCCGTGGACGGCGACCAGCACGGCCCGGGGGCTGCCGGTGACGGGAGCGGCCCGCCAGGCACCGAGCCGGTGGCAGCCGCGTCCGAGCACGATCCGCTCCACGCCGTCGGTGGGCACGCTCGACACCGGTGGCGCGCTCACGCGGGTGCTGCTTCCGCCTCGGCGACGGGACCGGTCGGCGGCTCGGCGGCGCGCGCGGTCGCCGGGACCGGAGCGGAGGTGTCTACGCGGCAGGCGTCGAAATCCCGCAGCCATGACTCCACGCTGGGCGCACGCAGGAGCGCAGTACCGACGAGCAGGGCGGCGTAGCCCTCGGCCAGCAGTCCGGCCGCGACGGCGGGACTGCTCACTGCGCTGGCGCTGACCGGGCAGAGGGTGCCCGCGGCCCGAACGGCGGGCAGCAGCGCACGGCTGCGATCGAGGTCTCCCGCGTCGCGCTCCCCCATGGTGATGTCCTTGTTGTTGACGGCGATCACGCAGAGGTGCGGGTGGGGAAGCCCGACCGCCTCCTCGGCGCGGGTGATCTCCACGAAGGGGGTGAGCCCGCGCGCCTGGCACTCCCGGGCAAGTCCGTGAAGGGACTCGCCCGGCAGCAGCGCCGCAGTCAGCAGCACCGCCGAGGCGCCCGCCTCGGCGGCGGCGGCTATCTGGTCGTGGCGCGTGACGAAGTCCTTGAGCAGCACCGGGACATCGACCCGGGCGGTGACCTCCCGCAGCATGCCGGCCGATCCGCCGAACCACCGGCCGGTCACGACGGACACGCACGGGGCACCGGCCCGCTCGTAGGCGGCGGCCAGGTCGCCGGGGGCCTTGCCCCGCAGGAGGTCGCCGCCGTGCGCATCGCGGGCTTTCACTTCCATGATCAGGGGGCGCTCCGCGCTGAGGAGTGCGGAGAGGAAGGGCAGCGTCATGTCGAGTTCCCTCGGGGGGTGGGTGCGGACGGGGCGGGAGGGGCGGCCGCCCGGATCGGGGTGTGGGTCGCGCCGTCCCGCCGGGCATGAGGCAGTACGTCCGTCCCGGTCCAGGCACGGTCCAGAGCGGCGACCCGGTGGGCGCAGAGCAGGCCGTCGTCCCCCCGGGCGGCGCTGTCCACGTCCACGCCCCGGAAGCCGGGGTGCGCCCCGAGGGCCGGGCCGCGTACCGCGTCGGCCGCAGTCAGGCCCCCCGCCAGCAGGAAGGGCAGCCTGAGGGCGGGCAGCAGCGGCTCCAGCACCTCGGGCGGGAGGTGCCGGCCGGTGCTGCCGACGCCCCCGTCGCGGGTCGCGGCGTCCACGACCAACAGGTCGGTGCCCGCCCGCGCGTAGGCGCCGAGGAAAGGGCGTTCGGCGCAGTGCCCGTCGAGGACGTGCACGGCCTTGACGACGACCGCGCCGGGCAGCGCGGAGTGCAGGGCTGCCACGGTCCGGGGCGGCTGGTAGGCGTGGAGCTGGATCCAGCGGATACGGGCGGCCCGGGCCACCCGCGCGACCCGGTCGGCGTCGTGCAGGAAAGTGACGAGGACGGGTTCGGCCCGGCCACTGCCGCAGACGGCGTCGGCCAGCTCCGGCAGGGCGGCGGCGGCCAGGTCGTGGGCGCCGCCGTCGACGCCGTACCAGAGGCCGACCAGATCGGCCCGCGCGGCGACAGCGACGGCCTCCCGGGGGTGGGTCGCCCCGCACACCTTCAGCAGCGGCCGGGGCGCGGACGGCGGGGCGCCGCTCATCTCCCCAGCCCAAGGGTCGAGGCCACCCGGTTGTACTGGATGTCGTTGGTGCCCGAGTAGAGGGTGCCGGCGACGGCGGCGCGCAGGTCCTTCTCCAGTCCGACCTCGGTGAGGTAGCCGGCGCCGCCGAACACGCGGATCGCCGAGAGGCTGGTGGACAGCGCGGCCTCGCTGGCGAGGATCTTGGTGATGGCGAGGTCGGCGGTGATGTCCTCGCCCGCGGTGAGCTGCTCGGCGGTGTCGTACAGCCACTTGGCGGCGGTGTCGGTACGGATCTTCATGTCGACCACGCGGTGCGAGACGGCCTGGTAGTCGCCGATGGGGTGGCCGAACGCGCGGCGCTCCCTCGCGTACGCGATCGCGCGGTCCAGCCGGTGGCGCATCTCCCCCAATCCGACGGAGAACCCGAAGAGGATCTCGCGCTTCATCACGTGGTCGAGGACGAGGAGCCCGCCCCCGACCCGGCCGAGGACGCGGTCGGCCGGCACCCGGCAGCCGTCGAGGTGCAGAGTGGACAACGGTGCGGTACGCAGGCCCATCTTGGCGGTCGGCTCCCCCACGAAGAGGCCGGGCGTGCCGCGTTCGACGAGGAAGGCGGTTGTGCCGAGGGGGCCGCCGTCGGGGTGGGTGCGGGCATAGACGACGAAGACGTCGGCGATCGGGCCGTTGCTGACGAACGCCTTGCCTCCGGTGAGCACGAAGTCCTCGTCGTCACGCTCGGCGCGGGTGGCCATCGCCATCGCGTCCGAGCCGCTGTCGGGTTCGGTGACGGCGTGGGCGCCGATCAGTTCTCCGGAGCAGATGCCCGGCAGGAAGCGCTCCCGCTGGGCGTCGGTGCCGAAGACGGCGAGCGGCACTCCGGTGCTGGCCATCGAGGTCGTCACGCAGAAGCTGAGGCCGGTCTCACGGCAGGTCTCGCCGAGTGTCTCCAGGACGTGGAGGGTGGTGGTGAGGGTCTGTCCGGCGCCGCCCCATCGCTCGGGGAAGGGCAGCCCAAGCACTCCGCTGCGGCACACCTGTTGCCAGCGGGCCGGATCGAAGGCGGCCTGTGCGTCGGCTTCGACGTGTCCTTCGCTCAGGGCCTTGCCCCACTGGACCATGCCGGCGCACAGTGCCTGCTGATCTGCGTTGCGGTGTCTCACTGCGGAGCCTTCCGTACGGGCCGTGCGGGTGACCACGGTCGGTTGCGGACGGGTGGGTGTGCCGGTGACCGGCTGCCCGGACCGCTGTCCGGGCCGGTTCTTTCGGACGCGGCCTAGTAGGCCGACGAGACGTGCTCGTCGAGCTGATGAACCTCGTCGCCCCGGAGGGCAGGGGCGAAGACGCAGACCAGGCGCAGGTCCTCATGGGGCGAGGCGACCAGGAAGTGCGGGTCGTGGTTGTCCAGCGCATACAGGACGCCCGGCGTGAGCGGGTGGCTGGTGCCGTCGAGCTCCACCACCTCCCCGGAGCCCTCGATGCAGTAGCAGGTCTCCAGGTGGTTGCGGTATTCCAGCCGGGACTTGGTCCCGGCCCGCACGGTGGTGTCGGTGATGCTGTAGCCCAGCCCGTCGGCGGCCAGGATGAAGCGGCGGCTGAGGCCGTTGCCCCACTCGACGGTCTTGACGTTCTCAAGGTTCCGGATGATCACGTTCTCCTCCTCTGGGACGTGGGACGGCGGTGCAAGGGCGGCCGAGTGCGGCGGTGAATGAGCGGTAGGCGTTCACCGGGTCTGCCCCGGTTTCGCGGGCCCGCTCCAGGGCCGACACTCCGGCGGAACCGACGATCGCCGCGTCCGCGCCGCTCAGCGCGACGGAGGCGAGATCCTCGGCGGTCGATACCCCGAAGCCGACGGCTATCGGGGAGGCTGTCAGGTCGCGAAGGGCGCCGACGAACGGGGCGAGCCCGGCGTGACCGCCGGGGGAAGTGCCGCCGCCGCTGCGTCCGTAGCGGGCGACCACATAGAGGTAGCCGGTCGCGTGGGCGGCCGCCTCGGCCACGGTGGCCGGGGGGCTCGCCGGGTAGCAGGTGGTGACCTCGGGCAGTCCGGCCTCGCGCAGGGCCTCGTGGTGGGCGGCGCGGGCCCGGGGCGGAAGGCCGTGGACGAGCAGGGCGTCGGCTCCGCTGTCCGCCACGGCGCGCGCGTAGGCGGCGGGCGGCGACGTGCGCAGGCTGTGGCTCCAATCGGCGAGCAGGGCGATGCGCAGCCGCTTCAGGGAGGGTCGCACGGCCTCGACGAAGGCCAGTGTCTCGGCGAGGGCCACCCCTTCGGCCAGTGCCCGGTCGGCGGAGCGCCGTACGACGGGCCCGTCGGTGGGCGAGTCCGGGAAGGGGACGGCCAGTTCCAGGCAGTCCACGCCCGACTCGTCCAGCATGGCGACGCAGTCGGCGAGCACGGGCAGGGGCGGGTCTCCCGCGTTCAGGAAGACGGCGAGTCCCAGTTCGTCGCGGGTGCGGGCCTCGGTGAAGAAGTCAGCCAACGCGGCTCCCTCCTCGCAAGCGGGAAGCGGTGAGACGCTCCAGCAGTCCGAGCGCGGCTCCGTCGTCGAGCGCGGCACCCGCTTCGCCGACCGCCGTGGCCCAGTCGTCACGGTGGCCGGAGGCGACGGCGAGCGCCGCGGCGTTGAGGCTGAGGGTGGCGCGCAGCGGCGCGCTTGTCCGGCCCGCCAGGACGGCCCGGAAGTGGTCGGCCGCTTCGTCCCGGGACACCGGGGCGAGGTCGCCGAGGGTGCCGTCCGCGGGGACCAGCTCACCCGCCGGGAGCGTCCGTGTGTCGCCGCCCGGGAGGTGGACGGTGTTGTCGGTGAAGCTGAGCAGTTCGTCGGCGCCCACCGGATTGGTGGTCAGCCAGGTCACCGGGCCACCGGGCCGGGCGGCGAGGGTACGGAGCGGGGGCGGGGGCTGTGTCGCGGACACCCCGGTGACCTGCGCGGCCACCGGTACGGCGGCCAGGAAGGGGCCGAGGGTGTTGAGAAAGCGCCCGAAGACCCGTATGGGGGTCGGGACCGCGAGCAGCGCGAGCCGGGCGAGCTGGCCGGGGTAGACGAACGGGCCGGCGAAGGCGATGCCGTGGGTGGCCAAGTGGTCGGCGGTGTGGTCGAGCGAGGACGTGAGGGGGACGCCGAGCCGGTCCAGGAGGTCGATCGAGCCCGTCCGGCCGGTGTGGGCGCGCGAGCCGGACTTGACGACGCGGGCCCCGGTGGCGGCGGCCAGGAGGGCGGACGCCGTGGAGATGTTGACGGTCGAGGGGCCACCCCCGGTGCCCACCACGTTGACGGTGCCCGGCCAGGGCGCGGACGGTGGGGCCGGGCGGCGCCGGTCCAGCGAGTCGACGAGCGCGAGCAGGCTCGGGCCGTCGGGGAGCGCCGCGGTGAGCGAGGCCAGCAGGGCCAGGGCGTCGGCGCGTTCCAGCGCTCTGTCGGCCAGCGCCTGCCACAGGGCCTCCCAGTGGTCCGCGTCGGCAGGGGCCCGCCGGTCGACGAGCGGGACGAGGGCGGGGTGCACGGCTCAGCTGCCTGTCACGGGGGCGCCCTGGCAGCGGGCGACGTAGGCGTCGATGGCGTTGACGCTGCGGAAGTTGTCCGGGTCGAGGTCGGTGTCGCCGACGGCGAGCTGGAAGTGGTGCTCCACCCAGGCGATCAGCTTGAGGACGCCGAGGCTGTCGATGACGCCGTCGCCCAGGAGGTCCTGGTCGGGCGGCAGCTGCGTGGCGGTGAGGTCGGGCAGGAACTCCCGGACGATGTACTCGCTGATCTGTTCGGCGTTGCTCACAGGGCGCTCCTTGACGGTGTGTTCGTGCTGGGGATGGTCGTTGGCGGGGTGTACAGGTGCGGTGGCCGCTGCCCGAGGCGGCGAGGGCTCCCGGCGTGACGGAAGGCCGGCGTGGTGCTCCACGCGGCCGTCAGGACCGCGTACCGGCGGGCGCGGCGGGGCTCACCCCGGCCAGTGCCCGGCGGTCCACCTTTCCGGTGCCGGTACGGGGCAGGGGCTCGCGTACGGGGACGACAGTGCCCGGCACGGAACCGCGCGGGAGCCGGGCGGTGCAGTGCCGCTTGAGGTCGAGGCTGGTGGCGGTGGAGTCGCGCTCCAGCCGGACCACGGCGACCAGGCGGCGGCCCTCGACCGGGTCGGGCTGCGTGGTCACCCCGGCTTCCAGCACGTCGGGGTGGTCGAGCATCACGAGCTCGACCTCGGCGGTGTTCACAGCGACTCCCCGGATCTTCACCTGGTGGTCCAGGCGTCCGACGAGCCGCAGGACGCCTTCAGCGTCGGCCTCGACCAGATCGCCGGTGCGGAACCAGCGCGCCCGTTCACCGTCGGCGGTGAACTTCTGCTCCGTGCGCCGCCGGTCCGGGTAGCCCGTGCTCTGGAAGGGCGTGGAGACCTCCAGTTCACCCCGCCCGGGGCCGGTGACGATCCAGCCCTCGGAGTCCCGGAGCCGGATGCGTACGCCGGGGAGCGGGCTGCCCAGCGGCACCGGGGAGGGCAGCGGCCGCCTCCGGTCGATCTCGTGGATCAGGCTGTCGTTGGTCTCGGTGCAGCCGTAGATGTTGTGGAGCCGCGCGCCGGGGGCGAGAGCCACGAGGTCGGCGAGGGTCTGCTCGGGCATCACGTCCCCGGTGAAGACCGCGTGGCGGATCGTCTCCACCGGGGCGCCGCCATCGGCCCGGGCGGCGGCGGAGACCAGCGCGTAGAAGAGCGGCACCGCTTGGACCACCTCGATCCGATGGGTGCGCAGCAGGCCGAGCAGGCGGGGACCTCTGACCGCGACCGCCGGGTCCACCAGCACCACCTGGCCTCCGTGGGCGAGGGTGGTCCACACATCGAGCAGGCACAGGTCGAAGTTGAGCGGGGCGTAGTTGAGGACGGGCGTGCCGGGTCCGATGCCGAAGGCGCCGGCGGCCCAGTGGGTGAAGGCGTCCACCCCGTCGTGGGGCAGGGGCACGGCCTTGGGCGTTCCGGTGGAGCCGGAGGTGGTCAGGATGAAGCCGGTGCCCGGCGGGACGGCCTGCCTCCGGTCGTCCCCGGGCTGCGAGGCCAGGGCCGTGACGGTGTCCCTGGCCAGGGTGTACCGGCAGCCCGCTTCCGCGGTCACCGCGGCGAGGTGATCCGGCGGCAGCGAGCGCGAGGGCAGCAGGACGGGGCGGCCTGAGGCGAGGCAGGCCAGAACGGTGGCGACCGTCCGGGGCGACTTGGCGTCGAGGACCGCGAGGGGTGCGCTCGCGGGGACGTGTTCCTCCAGCCGGGCGCGGGCGGCGGCGGTCTCCTCGGCCAACTCGCGGTAGGTGGTGGCGGTGCCGTTCCACCAGAGGGCCGGCGCGTCGGGGGTCTTCTCGGCCCAGCGCAGGACTGCCTGCGCCGTCTCGCCGTGACGGCCGCTCATCGGTACTCCCCCTTTTCGGGTCCCAGGCGGGCCCAGCCGCCCTTGACGGCGGCGGCGCCCTGGGAGCGGACGGTGAACAGGACGGTGTCGCCGGAAGCCGGTGGGGTGAGTTCCAGCACCGTCTCGGTGCCGGGGAGCACCGGGCGGGCGAAGCGGACGCCGAGCGCTCGGATCCGGTCGGCGTGCCCGTCGGCGTACCGGTCGGCGATCTCCTCGACCGCCATGGAGACCAGCGCCATCCCGTGGGCGATGGCGTCGGGGTATCCCGCCGCCCGGGCGGCCGTTGGATCGAGGTGGACGGGGTTGAGGTCCCCGGCAGCCTCGCCGTAGCGGGCGATCCACTCCCGGTCGATCGTGACGGCTCGGCTCACCGGGGTGGCCGGCACGTCCTGGCGCGGCGCGGCCGCCGGGGTCAGGGTGCCGTGCGGCTCGCCGGTCCGGATGCCCGCCAGCAGGATGTGGGCCGTCAGGTCGGCGAGCGCGGTCCCGTCTGTCCGGTCGGTGAGGCAGGTGCGCAGGGCGAGGCGGGTTCCCTTCGGTTCGGTGCGCGCCGCGAGCACCTCGGCGCGGGCGCCGACCGCTGTCGCCGGCCGGAGCGGCGCGTGCAGGACGATCTCCTGCGCCAGGTGGACCAGGAAGTACGGTCCGTGCCCGGCGGCCAGCGCGTCGACGGTGCGTTCGGCCAGCGGGTGGGTGAGGACGAAGGCCGTCAGGGGGCCGGCGTCGGGGCGGGTGGGTGCTCCCCGGCCGAGGGCCTCGCGGGTCACGGTGCGGTAGTTACGTGCCGCCGCGGGGTCGAACGGCGGGGCAGCGGGGTCGAGAAGGGGTCCGGGGAGGGTCATGCGGGGGTCACCACCAGGCTGCTGTTGTGGCCGCCGAATCCGAAGGAGTTGGACACCACCGGGCCGCGGGCGACGGGCCGCGGGCTGCCGTGGACCACGTCGATCTCCATCTCGGGTTCCGTTCGCGTGTGGTTGGCTGTGGGCGGCACCGTGCCCGCGTTCATCGACAGGACGGCGACCACGAGTTCAACCGTGCCGGCCGCTCCGATGAGGTGGCCGAGGACGCCCTTGCTCGCCGTCACCGGCGGCCCGTACGGCCCGAATACCTTGGCCAGCGCCGCCGCCTCGGCGCGGTCGTTGTGCACGGTGGCCGTGCCGTGGGCATTGACGTGGGCGATGTCGGCGGGCGTCAGCCCAGCGTCGGTCAGGGCTCCGGTCATGGCGTCGGCGGCGAAGGCGCCGTCGGGGTTCGGGGCGGAGAGGTGGTGGGCGTCGGAGGTGGCTGAGTAACCGGCGACATGGCCGTGGACATGGGCGCCGCGGGCCCGGGCGTCCTCCGGCCGCTCCAGGACCACGAAGGCCGCTCCCTCCCCCATGACGAAGCCGTCCCGGCTCTCGTCGAAGGGGCGGCACGCGGTCGCGGCGTCGGTGCGGGTGGAGGCGGCGTTGAGGTTGCCGAAACCTGCGAGGGTGATCGGGGTGAGGGTCGCCTCGCAGCCCCCGGCGATCACGAGGTCCACGCGGTGGTCCCGCAGCATCGCGGCGCCCAGGCCGATGGCGTCGGCCCCGCTGGCGCAAGTGGTGCTCACTGTCAGGGCCGGTCCGTGCCAGCGCAGTTGGAGAGCGATCTGCGCGGCGGCGGCGTTCGGCATCGTCATCAGGGGCATCATCGGACGGACGCCCTTCGGGCCGCGGGCCACGTAGTTGACGGACTCGACGTCGCTGGTGGCGCGCCCGCCGACGGCATTGCCGACCACGATGGCACAGCGGGCGCCGGGAGCCTGCGGAGCCCCGGCGTCGGCATGCGCGGCCAGGGCGGCGGCGAGCCCGTACCGGGCGAAAGGGTCGAGCCGCTGGGCGGCCTTGCTCGCCAGCACCTGCTGCCAGGGGTGGTCCCGGGCTCCGTCGGTGAGACCGCGTACCCGGCAGCCGACGCGGATGCGGTGGTGCGCGGTGTCGAAGTGCGTGAGGTCGGCGGCGAGGGAACGGCCGGCCAGGATGGCCGTCCACAGCTCCTCGGTCGTGCAGCCGGCCGGGGTGACGACGCCCATTCCGCTGATGGCCACGGCCGATCGGGCGGGACGTCCCGCCGGAGTACGCATGGTCTGTTCTCTCCTTCCCGCTCCGGCGGCCTCGGGCCGGCCAGAGCAAGCACGGCCTGTTTCCTCGCCGCCCTGCCGGACGAAAGGAACGGAAGACGGGCCTTCTCCCCGAGCCCGGCTTCTCTCCCGGACACGGCGCGGTCGCCCGCCGGGTCCGTCAGGGCTCGTCGGCTCCGGTCAGGCGGTCAGGCGGTCAGCAGACCGCACTCCCCGGCGGCCTTGAGGAAGGCCTCGGCCGCGAGGTCGATGTCCGTGTCCGTGTGCCGGGCGGTGACGGCGATGCGCAGCCGCGCCAGGTCGCGGGGAACAGCGGGGGTGACCACTGGCAGGCCGATGGCGCCCAGCCGGCGGGCGGCGGTCGCCAGGTCGTAGGCGGCCTCGTCGCCGCCGACGATGAGCGGGACGACCGCGGTCTCGCTGCCGCCGGTGCGCATCCCGCCCGCCGTCACCAGCTCCCGGAAGCGCGCGCCGTGGCGCTGGACGCGGGCAACGAGTTCGGGCTCGGCGCGCAGCACCCGCAGTGCCTCCAGGGCGGCGGCGGCCGACGCGGGGGCGAGCGCGGCGGAGAAGAGAAACGGCCGGGCGGCGTAGCGCAGGTGGCCGATGAGTTCGGTGGACCCGGCGACCCAACCCCCCATGGAGGGGATGGCCTTGGAGAGGGTGCCGAGTTTGACGTCCACCCGCACCTCGTTGCCGAAGTGCTCCTCGATTCCCAGGCCGGTGGGGCCGATCACGCCGAGAGCGTGGGCTTCGTCGGCCATCAGCAGCGCCTCATGGGCATCGCACACCTCGCGCAGCCGGGGCAGCGGGGCGAGGTCGCCGTCCATCGAGTAGACGCTGTCGACGATCACCAGCCGGACCCCGCCGGGCGCGGCTGCCTCCAGGCGCCGCGCGAGGTGCTCGGTGTCGTTGTGCCGGAAGCGGACCACCGTGGCGCCGCTGAGCTTGCAGCCGTCCACGATGCTGGCGTGGGCGTACTTGTCGACGAAAACGGTGTCGCCCGGGGCCACGAGGGCGCCGATCGTCCCGACGTTGGCGGCGTAGCCGGAGCCGAAGACGATGGCCCGCTCCCGCCCGGCGATGTCGGCCACCTCGGCCTCCAGCTCCTCGTGGAGCGGGATGGAGCCCGCCAGCGCGCGCACCCCGTGGTTGCCGGTGCCGTAGCGGGCCGCGGCGCGCTGGGCCGCGGACACCACGCGCTCGTCCCCGGAGAGGCCGAGGTAGCTGTAGCCGGACATCATCAGCAGGCGCCGGCCGTCCAGGTCGACGTAGGCCGTGTCGCGCTCGGCCGTGTAGGGGACGAAGCTGTTGCGGCGCTCGGCGTCCCACTCCAGCGCGGCCACGCGCCGCCGGGTCACGTCGAGCTTGTCTGCGAGTCTCCCCCACCCTGCGGAAGCCATCGGCCGTCCTCCCCTTTATGGCGTCCATTGCGCAGCGGCGCAGCGGATCTGGCGTGCCTCGAATTCAACTTCCGCCACGCAACCGGAGCGCAACACGGGAGCAAGATCAAGTAGGCATCAGGAGATTGGCGCATAATGACCCATCCAATTCGCGACGCGTTATCTTTCGCAAATTCAGCTTTGACAGATACTTGTTTCGAATGAGAATGCTGTTTACTCAGACCTGGGGAAGATTTCACAAGCATCTTTCACTCCGACTTGCGCCTCTACGCGCGTCCACAGTCCGCCACTGAGGGGTGCGGGCTCGGCTCCAGGACCCTGTACGCACGACACCGCACGCAGCACGCCCAGCAAGTCGACTTCCGTCGGCCAGCCAGCGAGGAAGTCGTCAACCTCACGGGGGAGTAAAAGCCGTGCTCATCAGACTTGTCGGCCTTGTGTCCATCGAACACGACAGAGAGGCCCCACGGGTTCTCGCCAGCCACCAGGCTCAGATCGCGCTCGCCCGGCTCTGCGTCGAGCGTCCCACCGGCACCTCCCGGGAGCAGCTCGCCGACGCCATCTGGCCGGACGGCCCGCCGAGCACCTGGGCCTCGGCCCTCCGCAGCGTCGTCAGCCGTCTGCGGGCCTTCCTGGCCACGGAGTCGCCCACGTCCGAGCCGCAACTGATCGCCCGCGGGGGGCGCTATCTGCTGCAGCTTCCGGAGGGCGCCCAAGTGGACGTGGAGCGCGGCGAGAGCGCCGCCATCAGCGCGGCGGCGGCGTACCGCGACGGCGACCACAGCACCGCGCAGCGGCTCGCCACCACGTCCGTGTCCCTGCTGCGGGGCCCCTTCCTCGCCTCCTACGAGGGCGAGTGGGTCGACTCGGTCCGCGCCCGCCTGAGGGAGGTGCGCGTCTCCGCACTGGAGACGGCCAGCAGCTCCTCCGCCGCGCTGGGCGACACGCACCACGCCCTGCGCTACGCGGAGGAGGCGGTGCGCCAGGCGCCGTTTCGTGAGAGCGCCTACCGGTGTCAGATGACCGCGCATCGTCTGGCAGGCAACAGGGCCGAAGCGCTGCGGATATACCAGCAGTTGCGCACGGTGCTCGCCGAAGAGCTCGGTATCGACCCGAGCCCCGAGAGTGAAGCCGTGTATCTGGGTCTGCTGGCCAGTCCCAGTCCATGTACTGTGCCCGCCCGATCGCCGCACCGGACGGTGTCGTCACATCCACTGAACTGACACCAGGGAGCCGCGGGACTGCGGGCGCCGGTCTCGGCTCCCGCCCGCGGCTCCTGTTCCCCGGCCGCCTGCGGACACACGCACTCCTCCCGGACTCCCCTGCTTCCGGCCCTCTTCCTCCCAGGGCCGGCCACGTGCCCTCCGGCGCCCCACGCGGGCCGACGCCCCTGTGCCGGCAGGCAATTCGGCAGGTGACACCGCGCGACCGCACCCCTGCGCGGCACCCACGGCGTCCGGGAGGGGCACACCCTCGTGCCCCTCCCGGACTCGTCACCGCGGGCCCGCCTCACATGACGGAGACGCCGCTGTCGATGCTGACCACCTGACCCGTCATGCAGTCCTGGTCGAGGAAGAGCGACACACCGCGGGCGACCTCCTCCACCGTGACGAACCGCGGCACCGGCGCCTTGCTGGCCATGTCCTCCACGACCCGCACCGGGAGGTCCTGGGTCATACCCGTGATCATGAACCCCGGCGAGAGAGCGTTCACTGTCACCCCGCGTCGCCCGCACTCGGCGGCCAGCGTCCGGGTCATACCGATGACCCCGGCCTTGGACGCGGAGTACGCCGTCTGCCCCGCGGTGGCGATCAGGCCCGAGGGCGAGACGACGTTGACGATCCGGCCCCAGCGCCGGCGCAGCATGTGCGGCAGCGCGACCCGGCAGGTGTGGAACGTGCCCAACATGTTGGTCCGGATGACCTCGTGCCAGTCGTCCGGGGACTGCATCGCCATGAGGGCGTCCCGGCGGATCGCCCCGTTGTTGACCACGACCTCGATCGGCCCGAGGGCCTCCTCGACGCGGCCGTACAGATCCTTGACCTCCTCCCAGGACCCCACGTCCGCGCCGACGACCACGGAGTCGTGCGTCAGCTTCGCGCGCACGGCCTCGGCCTGTGAGGCCGCGCTGCGGTAGTGCACGGCCACTCGGCAGCCCAGCGCGTCCAGCTCCACCGCGAGCGCCTGCCCGAGCCCGCCGGAAGCGCCGGTGACCAACGCCACCGGCGCGGCGGGGCGCTGCCCGGCTCCTTGTACGCTCACGCGGCACCCCCCCAACGCATCAGCACCGAACCCCAGGTCATCCCCGCGCCGAACCCCGCGAACAGCACGAGTTCCCCGGGGCGGATCCCCCCGGCGTCCAGCGCCTCGGCGAGGGCCAGCGGGATGGAGGCCGAGGCGGTGTTGCCGTACCGCTCCAAGTTGGTCACCAGGGCCTCCGGCCGCAATCCAGTGTGCTGGAGTACGGAGTTGATGATGCGGATGTTCGCCTGGTGCGGGACGACGTGGTCCACCTCGGTGGGCGTGACCTTGGCGCTCTCCAGGGTCTCCCGCACCGTGCGGACCGTGAAGCGGACCGCGTGCAAGTAGATCTCGTTGCCCTTGATCTGCGCGTAGTGGAGCCCCTGCGCGACCGTCTCCGGAGTGGTGGGCATCCGGCTGCCGCCGGCCGGCACCTTCAGTGCGTCGGCGCAGGAGCCGTCCGCGCCCAGGTTCCACGCCAGTACCGGGTCCCCCGGTCCCGGCACGAGCACCACCGCGGCCGCTCCGTCCCCCACCAGAATGGACAGATCGCGGTCGGCCGGGTTGGCGGTCAGCGTGTGCGTGTCCGACCCGATCAGCAGGATCGGCCGGCGGTCCATGCGCAGGATGCCCATGGCCGCGACCAGGCCGTACACGAAGCCCGCGCACTCGGAGTTGACGTCCATGGCCCCGCCGCCGATGCCCAGCTCGTGGTGGACGAAGGCGGAGGTCGCGGGCGAGGGCTGCTCGGGTGTGGCTGTGGCCACGATCAGATGGGCTATGTCGGCACCGGTCAGACCGGCCTTCTCCAGCGCCGCGCGGCCCGCCTCGACAGCCAGCGAGGCGGTGGTCTGGCCGGGGTCGACCGCCCGCCGCTCGCGGATGCCGCAGCGGCTGACGACCCAGTCCTCGTCGACCCCGAAGCGGTCCGCCAGTTCGGCGCTGGTGATGACGCGTTCGGGCAGGGCCGTGCCCCACCCCGAAATGTCGAATCCACTCATGTGACGTACTGTCAGCGCTCGGCCGGCTGAGGAACGAGCTCCATCAGCTTCTTGTGCACGTCCTGCATGGTGGTGGTGTCGTCCAGGTCCGCGAAGAGCGACTCGTCGGCGGGGATGTCGGGGTGCTCGTTCTGGAAGTTGTAGAGCCACTCCATCAGGTCCAGCGAGTCCACATCCGCGATGTGCTGGATCGGCGCGTCGGGGGTCACCTCGGTGGCCCCCGAGACTGCGGCGAGCTGCTGCGCGAGTTCCTCGACGGTCGGCAGTGCCATGGTTGTTCCTCTCTGAACGCGACGGACGGTCGTGTCCGCATGGAAGCCGCTCCTCGCAATCCAGCCGCAACAGCGCGGTCACACCGTGGTGTTGCGGTCGGATTGCGCTGATTCGCTTGGCTCACCCCCAGCACGGTTCAGGCGGCCGGACGGCGCGAGAGCGCCTCGACGGCCGAAGCTGCGAAGAGAGGGCGAGGATGGCGACGATTGCCTCCCACACCGGGGAGCCGGAGCTGGACGCGGTCCGCCACCACTACGAGGTGGGAAACGAGTTCTACCGTCTGCTGCTGGGCCCCAGCATGATGTACAGCGGGGGCTACTGGGAGCAGGGCGAGGGCCTGGTCGAGGCTCTGGACGTGGCGCAGGAACGCAAGCTCGACGTGTTCGCCGATCTGGCGCGGGCGGCTGGACGCAACCGCGTGCTCGACATCGGATGCGGCTGGGGCACCCTCGCCCACCGCCTCACCACGAAGCACGGCGTACGGGAGGCCGTGGGCCTCACCCTGAGCCGTACCCAGGCCACCTATGTGGCGGGACTCGGCAACCCGGCCATCACCACCCGGGTCGAGAGCTGGTCGGAGCACCGCGCCCCCGGCGCGTACGACGCCGCCTTCTGCGTCAACGCCCTGGAGCACTTCGTCCCCTCCAGCCTCCCCCCGAAGGAGCGGACCAAGCGCTACCGCTTCTTCTTCCAGCAAACGCACGAGGCGCTGGTCCCGGACGGCCAGTTCGTCCTGCACACGATGACCGCCGAGGCCCAACCCATCGGGCGGAAGATCCTGGCGGACCTGAAGTTCCTCCAACGCTCCGAGTTCACCGGGATGCACATCCCGCACCTGCACGAGCTGGCGGCGGCGACCGAGGGCCTGTTCGAGGTCGTGGAGCTGGTCAACGAGCGCGAGGCGTTCGCCCGCGCCTGCCGCGCCTGGCTGGCCCGGCTCGCCGAGCGGCGCGACGAGGCGGTCGCGCTGGAGAGCGAGGAGGTGGTCGCCCGCTTCGAGCGCTACCTGGACATCTTCGCGTACACACTGGAGGACCGCTTCTTCAACAACTTCCGGCTCACGCTGGCCCGCAAGGGGTGAGGGGCGTGGCAGAGGCACCCATGGAGCCCGCACGCGACCTGCGAGTGGCGGTGATCGGCAGCGGCTTCTCGGGACTCGGGACCGCGATCCGGCTCCAGCAGCAGGGCATCGAGAACTTTCTCGTCTTCGAGCGGGCCAACGAGGTCGGCGGCACCTGGCGGGACAACACCTACCCCGGCTGCGCCTGCGACGTGATGTCGCACCTGTACTCTTTCTCCTTCGCGCCGAACCCCCACTGGAAGAGCACTTTCGGCAAGCAGCGCGAGCTGTTCGACTACCTGCGCGACTGTGCCGACCAGTTCGGCGTGCGCTCCCGCATCCGCTTCCGGCACGAACTCACCGAGGCGCGCTGGGACGACCTGCACAAGCGCTGGCTGCTGACCACGACCGGCGGGAACTACACGGCCCAGGTGCTGGTCACCGGCACCGGCTACCTCAGCGAGCCGGCCATCCCCGACATCCCTGGCCTGGCCAGCTTCGAGGGCGAGGTCTTCCACTCAGCGCAATGGCGCCACGACCTGGACCTCACCGGCCGCCGGGTCGCCGTGATCGGCACCGGCGCCTCCGCCATCCAGTTCGTGCCCGCCATCCAGCAGGAGGTCGGCCACCTGGACCTCTACCAGCGCACCCCGCCCTGGATCGGGCCCAAGAACGACAAGGTCAACAGCGCCCTGCAGACCCGCCTGCTGACGTCCGTGCCCGGCTATCAGCGCTTCCGGCGGAACTTCAACATGTGGGGCCGGGAGATCCTCGCCTTCGTCATGGCGCGCCCCGCGCTCGCCGCGAAGATGCAGAAGATGGCCTCCGACCACCTCAAGAAGAGCGTGCCGGACGAGCGGCTGCGGGCGGCGCTCACGCCCGACTACATCATGGCCTGCAAGCGCCTGCTCTTCTCCGACACGTACTACCCGGCGATCCAGCAGCCCAACGTGGAACTGGTCACCGACGGCATCGCCAAGGTCACGGCCGACGCCGTGGTCACCGCCGACGGCCGGGAACGGCCGGTGGACACGATCATCCTCGGGACGGGCTTCGAGGCCGTACGGCGCCCGATCGCGGAAAGGCTCTTCGGGCGCGACGGCGTCAGCCTCAAGGAGGCGTGGAGCGAGGGCATGAACGCCCACCGCGGGACCTGCGTGACCGGCTTCCCCAACCTCTTCATGCTGCTCGGGCCCAACACGACCCTGGGACACTCCTCCCAGGTGATCATGATCGAGGCGCAGATCACCTATCTGCTCGACGCCCTGCGGACGATGGACCGCCGCGGGCTGGCCAGCGTGGAAGTGCTCCCCGATGCCCAGCGGACCTACAACGAACAGCTCGAACGACGGCTCAGCGGCACCGTGTGGAACGCGGGCAACTGCCGGAGCTGGTACCTCGACGAGCACGGGCGCAACCCGTCCATCTGGCCCACGTACACCTGGCGCTTCCGCCGGGCCGCCAGGCGCTTCGACCCCGCCGAACACGCTCTGAGCACCACGGAGGACTTGCGCGCCCCCGTGCCCGCCGCGTCCTGACGACCACGTACCCGCGACCGACGAGACACGGAGTTTCCCCGATGATCCTGCACACTCCCTCCCGCAGAGCGGTCCTCGGCACAGTGGGAGCCGCCGCCACTGTGATCGGCTGGAACGCCACCACTGGGAGCTGGGCATGGGCCGCCGACAGCGCCCGCCGTCCCGGCGACCAAGTCGTGCCCGTCCCCGACCTCGACGGCACCCTCACCACCGACACCTCCCAGTTCGACTCCTACACCCACGACTTCGGCCGCCTCGTGACCGGCACGGTGCCGTGGGCGGTGCTCACCCCCGGATCGGTCCAGGACATCGCCAAGATGATCGGCTACGCCAGGACGAACGGGCTCAAGCTCGCCGTCAATGGCCGCGGTGGCACCGGCGGGGACCTGGAGTCCCACTCCTGCTACGGCCAGGCCGCCGTCTCCGGGGGCATCTCGGTGAATGCCCGGGGCATGGCGCGCATCCTGTCCACCGGCTCCGACTCCGTCACCGTGGAGGCGGGCGCGACCTGGGCGGAGATCACCGACCACCTGCTCCCCCGGGGCCGTACGCTGCCCGCCCTGCCCGACTACCTGCGGCTCTCCGTCGGCGGCACCATCAGCGTCGGCGGCATCGGCCTGACCATGGGCACCGAGGGCCTGGTCGCCGACAACGTGCGGTCGATGGTGGTGGTGACCGGCACCGGCGAGGTGGTCACCACCTCGCCGAACCGTCGGCCCGAGCTGTTCCGCACCGCGCTGGCGGGCGGCGGACAGGTCGGCGTCATCGTCCAGGTGACCCTGCGGACCGTGCGCGCCGCCGAACGGGCCACCGTCTTCAGCCTGTTCTACAACGATGTCGCCTCCTTCATGGAGGACTCCGAGATCCTGCTGGCGGACCACCGCTTCCAGATGCAGGGCGGCGAGATGGTCCAGCGCCCGGACGACTCGGGCTGGCGCTACAAGATCGAGGCGGTCGCCACGTACTCCGGCGGCCAGATCCCGGACCGCGCCCAGTTGCTGCGGGGACTGCGGGACGTACGCGCCGACGCGCACATCGATGACTTCGCGCTGCGCGACTACCTCTTCCGCGTGGACGGCTTCGAGGCGTACCTGAAGGACGTCGGCCACTGGTACCAGCCCAAGCCCTGGCTGAGCCTTTTCCTGCCGCGTTCCTCGGCCGCGCGCTTCCTGCGCCTGGCGGAGGCCGAGCTGACGCCGGACGGGCTGGGCGCGGGGGCGCTGCTCAGCTACCCCTACCTCACCTCCAACGTCACCGCCCCCATGGCCGTGCAGCCAACGGAGCGGGTGGGCTACCTCTTCGACCTGCTGCGCTTCCCGCACCCCGGAACCGGGGCCGACGACATCTCCCGCATGGTGCAGCAGAACCGCTGGCTGTACGACCGGGCGGTGGAGATGGGCGGCAAGCGGTGCCTCGTCGGCGCGGTGCCCGGGCTGACCAACGCCGACTGGCGCCGCCATTTCGGCCCGGCGTACCGGGCGCTGAGCGAGGCGAAGCGGCGCTTCGACCCCGGCAACGTCCTCACCCCCGGCCAGGGTTTCTTCGGCTGACCCACCGCGGCCCCGGGCCGCTCCACGAGAACGGCCCGGCCCCGTCGATTCCGTGAGGAGGAGTACAGTTGAAAACCTATGACCTCGTCGACGAGACGTTGCTCGCCGCCGGCCAGGACACGGTCTGGGAGTCCCTCGTGGGGGAACTCGCAGGCGCCGCCCGGTGGTGGGTGCCGGACAACACGTTCCAGCCGGTGAACGGCGCCCCGGACCGGGTGGGCGCGCTCACCCGGGTCACCGTTCACACCAAGGGCGTGGACAAGGGCGGCAAGAAGATCCGGTTCACCGCGCGCACGACCGCCGTGGAGCCGGGCAGGCGTCTCGCCCTCGAGTACGTGGAGGGGGCCTTCCGCGGCACGGCGGAGTTCACCCTCGCCCCGCTGGACGACGGCGGCACTCAACTGGCGATGCGTTTCCGGGCCCGGCCGCACGGCGGACTCGCCGTCTTGGCCCGGCTCGTGGACATCGGCGCGCAGCACACCCGCGCCACCCGGGCGGCGTTCGGCCGGCTCGGTCGCCTGCTGCCCGCCGCGCCGACCCCGGCTGGTTCCGCCGCCCCGCTCCCCGAGGTCTCCCGGTGACCGCGCCCGCCCCCGGTGAGACGTACCTCGGTACCGAGGACGGGGCCCGGCTGGCGGTCTCCGTCCTGGACCCGCTGGAGCGGGGCGACGAGGACCGGCCCCCGGTGGTGCTCGCCCACGGCTGGGGCGGTAGCCGCCGGATCTGGAGCCCGGTGACCGACCGGCTGCTGCGGCGCGGCTTCCCGGTGGTCGCCTATGACCTGCGGGGTCACGGCGCCTCCACGTTGGGCGCCCACGGGGTGACCGCAGCCGCGATGAGCGCTGACCTTGCGGCGGTCGTCCGGTACGCGGGAGGCGCGCCGCTCGTCGTCGGCCACTCCGGCGGCGGATTCGCGGCGCTCGCCCTGGCGGCCGCGCCTGAGCCCGATGCCCGCCCGGTGGGTCTGGTCCTGGTCGCCTCGGCGGCGCACGACCAGGACACCCCCGAGAACGAAGCGCGGATGATGGAGGCGCTGCTCTTCTCCTGGGCCCTGCGCCGCCCCACTGTGGGCCGGGCCCTGCTGCGGCAGATGACGGGCGCGGCGCTGGCCCCCCGGCTGCGCGAGGTCAATCGGCAGTTGTTCGCCTCGACCGCGCCGGAGGTGCGGGCGGCTTGCTTCCGCTCCTCCCGGGGCATGGACCTGCGGGCCGCTCTCGCGGACGCGCGGCTGCCCGCCGCGGTCCTGGCGGGCGAGGCCGACCGGGTCATCCGGCCCGAACTGGGCCGGGAGCTGGCGTCGGCCCTCCCGGACGCCGTGTTCACGTCGATCCCGCGTGCCGGGCATGTCCTGCCTCTGGAGCACCCGGAGGCCGTGGCCCAGGCCGTCGCCCGGATCGCCGAACGGGCCGTGGAGCGGGCCCGCACCACCTGGGGCGCCGAGGAGACGGGCACCCTGTGAGCAGGGTCCTCCCCGGCCCGTGCACTGTCCGGGACACCGTCCGGTGCACCGCCGGGGCCGTCCCAGCGCCGGGTGACGAGGAGGGCCCGGTGCGGATCCGTACGGGGGTCGTGGCGCCCCGTACGCCGGGCCTCACCCCGCTTCCCGTACGGGCCGACGCGCCGCTCCGCGTGCGAGGCGTCGTGCCGTTCGCCGTACGGACGGACGTGCCGTGATCGAGTGGCTGGTGCCTGTGGGGGTCGCCTGGGCGGAGGCGTTCGACGACACACTCCTCCGGCCTGCGGACCCCCGGGAACTCGCCCTGGTCCGGGGCCGTCCGGAGCGGGTCGTCCGGCAGTTCGCCGCCGCACGCACCTGTGCCCGCCGCTGCCTGGACGCCCTCGGCGCACCGCCCGGCCCGCTGCTGCGCACGACGGACGGCGCTCCGGCGTGGCCGACGGGGTTCGTCGGCAGCGTCACCCACTGCGCGGGGTACCGGGGCGCGGTGGCGGCGCGCGCCGACGCCTGGGGGGCGCTGGGCGTGGACGCCGAACCCGCCCTCCCACTGCCGCCCGGTGTCCTGGGGCTGGTCGCCTCGCAGCGCGAGCGGCGGATGGTGGCCCGGCTCACCGGGAAGCATCCCCGTCTGCCCTGGGACCGGCTGCTGTTCAGCGCCAAGGAATCCGTCTACAAGGCGTGGCACCCGGCCACCCGCCGGTGGATCGGCACGGCCGCCATCGAGGTCGCGTTCACCGCCGGAGGTCTGCTGACCGCCGAGGTCCACCCCGACCGCACGCCGCCGCCTCCGGTGCGGCGACGGTCGGAGAACGGCCAGGCGGCCGGGCCCGGCGCCGGGGCGCCGGGACACGGCGGCGTCGCGGCGCGCTACATGGGCCGCTGGTGCGTGGACAGGGGACTGCTGCTCACCGCCGTGGCGGTGCCCGCCCGGACTCCCCCGACGGTTCCCGCGCGGTGCGCCGGGCCGCAGGTCAGCGTCTGAGAATGACCGTCCGGTCGTCGGAGCCGGTGGCCATGGCCTCGCCGGCCCGCTTGCCCCGGCGGAACTCCTGCGGGCTGACGCCGCGTTCCCGCTTGAACGCGGCGCTCAGGGCGAACGGGCCCGAGTACCCCACCCGCTGGGCGATACCGGCGACGGACAGCTCGGGGTCTCGCAGCAGCTCGGAGGCGAGCGTCAGCCGCCATCCGGTGAGATAGGACATCGGTGGCTCACCGACGAGCTCTGTGAAGTGACGTGCCAGCACCGCCCGGGAGGTCCCGACGGAGGAGGCGAGCGATGCGACCGTCCACGGCTCGCTGGGCCGCTCGTGCAGCAGCCGCAGAGCCCGCCCCACCACCGGGTCGCTCTGGGCCCGGAACCAGAGCGGCGCGCCGGTGCCCGGCTCCATGAGCCAGGAGCGGAGGACGCTGATGAGCAGCAGGTCGAGCAGCCGGTCGAGGACCACCTCCTGGCCGATGTCCTCCTTGTCCACCTCGGCGGCCAGCATGCCGATCAGCGGGGCCCGCGCGGCGGAAGCGGGCTGGACCAGCAGGGCCGGCAGGCCGGCGAGCAGCCTGCGCCCGACCTCGTTGGGCGCCTGATAGGTGCCGCTGAGCATCATGGCCGACCCCGTGCGGTGTGGCTCCCCCCAGGTGCGTACGCCCAGGGACATCGCTTCGGTGACGTTCTCCCCGTCAATGGTGTGGCAGCGCTGCTCGGCGTCGACGGTGATGCCCGGGCGTGTCGCCGGGTCGTCGACGAGCGTGTACGGTTCGGGGCCGCGCAGGACCGCCACGTCCCCCGCCGCCAGCCGCACCGGGTCGCAGCCCTCGCGGAGCACCCACGCCGAGCCGTGCATCATAGTGACCAGCGACAGGGGCGCGCGGTCCTCGATGCGCAGTCCCCACGGGGGGTTGAACACCGATTTCAGGAGGAAGGCACCCCGCGCCTTGGGGCTCCCCAGCAGGCCGCTGAGCGTATCCACAACCGTCACCTCGCACCGTTTCGCTGTCGTTTCTCGCGGCGCGCGCCTCGGCCCCGGCCGTTCCCCTCCCGGGAGGAGGCGCGACCGTGAGTCCGGCCTATCGAGAGGACCGGACCCACGATGGTTCTCGTGTGTCAACGCGCCCGGGTGATCGTCCGCCGCCGGGCCGCGTCTCCCAGCAGGGCGAGGGCGGCGAGGCACGCGACCGTACGGACCGCGTTGGCCCTGCGCCAGGGTCGCTCGTAGGCGGCTCTCGCCGCCGCCAGGTCGGCCGCTGACGTGCCCGAGGCGTCGCGCAGCCTGCGGTTCAGGGGCAGGTTGACGCAGATCGTCACCACGACGCTGAGGCCGTACAGCACTGCGGCCGAACGAGCCTCCCGGGCGGCGGCGCTCCCGTCCGCGCGGTCGAGTCGGCGGGCGGCGACACCGGTGGCCAGGAACACACCCAGGAAGAGTGCCCCGAAGGGGGCGTTGTCGTCCAGGGCGTCATTGGCCCGGCGCATCGCGGCGACGAACCTCTCGTCCCCCCGCCGCGCGAGGGCGAGCATCACACCGACGTCGAACCCGAGGTAGAGGCCGGCCATCAAGCCGGTGCCGATGGTGGCAGCGACAAGGACGGGGTCCGGTGGCGTGGCGGCCGCCGGGAGGGCGCGGGAAGGACGCATGGTGTTCCCCTGGTCGGATCGACGGGCGGCGGACGCGGCACCGCCGGCGCGGCAGCCGGCCACCCGGAGGCCCTGCAGCAGGCCGTTCACCGGGGGTCCAGGATTCCGGTGAGCGAGCGGCGGTAGGCACCTTGCAGCAGGGTGCGTCCCATCAGGCGCACCGGGCCGGGCATCAGCCCGTCCGGCTGCGGGAGTCCGTCAAGCAGCCACGGGGGCAGGACCCGCTTGACGCGGAGGGGCGCCGCCGCGAGAACGCGGCGTTCCAGGGCGGCGAACACCTCGGCCGGTACGCGGGCGAAGACCGGGAAGGTCAGCTTCTCCTCCTCGTGCAGGTGCCGGTGGAGGACGGTGTCGAAGGTGTCGACGGGGCAGCCGATCAGCTCGGCGTTTCCTCCCTCCAACGCCCTGGTCACGCGGAGCATCGAGTCGTCGAGGGCCACATGGTCCTGGACCATGCGATGGGACCCGGCCGCGATCTCCGGTACGTGCTCGATCAGACCCGGCCAGAGGATCTGGTCCTCGGTGCGGTGGTGCCAGTCGACGATGGCTCTGAGCTGCCGCCACCATTCCGCGGCCCGGGGAAGACCGGCGGAGGTCAGAAGCGGCGCCGCAGCCACCAGCCGCCGGGAGTCGCGTCTCAGCGCGAGGTGCGTCTGCGCGAATCCGCGAAGATGGCGGGGCAGCGTGTCCACGCCCCTACCTCCCCACAGCAGCCCGTCCATGGCGTCCCTCTCTTCTCTGAGCATCCCCCGGCGTCTTCGCCGAGGGCGCCTGGCTTGATCGGTCTGTGGCGATACACGGCCAGTGCGGTGATCCGCCGTCCGGTGCACCCTGTTCAGGCGGATCACCACTGCCGGACACCGGTGATCAGGCGTCCCAGACTCCGGTGGCCGCGGCCTCCTTGGCGTAGTCCGAGAAGTCCTTGGGCTCTCGCCCGAGCGCTTCACGGACGCCGTGCACCACGCTGGCGTTGCGGCCGTCGACGATGAGGGTGAAGAGGTCCGCGAACTCCTCCGGCTCGCCGAGCTCTCGCAGCGCCGCGCGGTAGTCGTCGGCACTGACCGGCACGTAGGTGATGGTCCGGCCAGTGGCCGCCGACAGCTCCCGGACCACGTCGTGGAAACTCAGCAGCCGGGGACCGGACAGTTCGTAGGTCTTGCCGATGTGACGGGCGTCGGTCAGTGCGGCGACCACGACGTCGGCGATGTCGTCGGCGTCCACGAACGGTTCGACGGCGTCCCCGGTGGGCAGCGCCAGTTCACCCGAGCGGACCGGATCGAGGAAGAAACTCTCGCTGAAGTTCTGGTTGAACCAGTTGGCTCGGACGACGGTCCAGTCGCAGCCGGACGCCTTGAGGGCGTCCTCACTGGCGACGGCGCCCTCCTCACCCCGGCCGGACAGCAGCACCAGGCGGCGGACACCCCGCGCGACAGCGAAGGCGGCTAACCGCTCGACGGTCTCCTTGGCGCCGGGGAACGCGAGGTCCGGGTAGTAGGTCACGTAGGCGGCGGAGACCCCGCCCAGCGCGGTCTCCCAGGTGCTCTCGTCCTCCCAGACGAAGGGGATCTCGCTGCTGCGGGAGCCGACCCGCGCGGGGCGGCCGTGCGCTTGGAGGCGGTCGACAACCCGTCGTCCGGTCTTGCCGGTGCCGCCTATGACAAGGATGGGTGCGGTGTTCTGCGCTTGAGTGCTCATGACCTTCATTCAAGTCTCCACGCGGCAGACGGTACATAGCCCTCAGACTCAGATGCATACGCGATCGTCTCGATCTGCGGGTGGGACACGTACGTCTGGAACACCCCACGGGGTTCACTGGGCGAGGGCCACGGCCATGAGGACGAAGGCGGCGACGGCGAACAGGGTCCGCACTCCGTGCAGGGTGTTCCACCGCCCCTCGAACGCCCCCCGGGCGGCCCGCTCGTCGCCCCGGTGACGGGAATTCTCCAGCGCGTTGTTCAGGGGGACGTTGCCGCCCGCGGTGATCAGATGACCCACCAGCGCGCAACCGGCGGCAGCCCCCACGAGGGCCGTCTCGCTTCCGTCGCGCGCCTCCGGCACCACCAAGAACGATGCGGCGGGGAAGGCCAGTGAGCCGAGGAAGAGCAGCAGGAACACCGGCCCGGGAACCCTTCGGTTCACCGTCCGCATGACGAGGGTGAACGAAGCGTCGTCCACCTCTCTCAGGGAGGGCATGACACCCGACTGGAAGGCGAGCATGTATCCGGCGTACAGCCCGGTGCAGACGAGGGCGAGGACCTCAAGATCTTCCGACATACAGATCATCATCGTCGCTTCTGCCCCGTCTTCGCAGGGCTTGTTCCGGACTTGACGGGAGCGAGGCGCCGAGCCCGGAAGGAGGGCCCTCTTCGGCGTCCGGCGGCGGTACGGCGAGGGCCCGACGGGGGTACGGCGCGTCGTTCAAGCGCAGCTCGACCGTGGTCCGTGTCGGCGCGCCGGGCGGCTGACGGCGGAGCGGACGAGCGCGGCAAAGTTCGAGGTGTCTTCCAGGCACCCGGCCTCGATCCGCACCAGCAACCGGTCGTAGATCGCGGCCGAATCCTCTTCGCCGTCCGAGGGACCGACATCCATGTTCAGATACGCCGCCGCCGTCCGCCGCCGATCCACCCGCCCGAACACCCCCGCCATCGAGGGTCCCCGCCACGGCCTGGACGGCAGCGATCGAGCCCGGCGGCGAGATCCGCGACGGCGCCTGGGTCGCCGAACTGTCCGGCGACTGCCTCAAGAGCTGGCCGAAGGGAACGCGGCTGATCGTCCGCAAGGAACGGCCCCACCCCGGCGCCCAGTTGCGGATCACCAACGCTGACGGACTACGGCTGACCTGCTTCGCCACCAACACCACCAACATGCCGATCGCGGCACTGGAGCTGCGGCACCGCCAGCGGGCACGGGCCGAGGACCGCATCCGGGCCGCGCGGGCCACCGGCCTGCGCAACCTGCCCCTGCACGACACCGCGCAGAACCAGATCTGGCTGGAGATCGTCCAGCCAGATCTGGACCTGCTGGCCTGGATGCCGATGCTCGCTCTGACCGGCGAAATCCGCAGGTGGGAGCCCCGCCGTCTCCGGTTCCGCCTTCTCTCCGCCGCCGCCCAGATCGTCACGACCGCCCGCCGCCGGCACCTGCGGTTCGCACGCCACTGGCCCTGGACCGACGTGATCACCGACGCCCTGGCGCGGCTCGAAGCTCTCCCAAATCCCGGCTGACCAGCACGTTCCCGTCCCTGCGATCAGCACCACCCGACCGGAGCCGTGGAACCCGGCGCCCACCCGACGCGACAGCCGGGCCATCAGCGTGCCCGCCACCGACCCGAGCAACCGAAACGGCCCGCCGAAGAAGCCGACGGACCGTCACGAAAGATCGAGGCTAGGGTCGTCCGTATGATGATCGACACTGGGGCCGCCGGGTTACTCTTCGCATCCCTCCAGGCGGACGCCCTCACCAGCCCGGACCAACTGCGCGAGCTCTACTCGCAGCCGAACCCGAACTCGCTCCGCAAGGAGATGGGCCTTGACCCCGAATCCTGGACACGGGCTATGCGGCTTGAGCCAGCGTAGTTGATGTTGCGGCGAGTGCCGTCTCGTAGGCGATCGGGCTGCGTTGTCCGAGTCGTGAGTGGCGGCGTCGGGTGTTGTAGCGGTTCAGCCATCGGAAGGCGTCGAGCCGGGCTTCGCGCTCGCTGGACCAGCTCTTGCGGCCTTGGAGGGTTTCCCGCTTGAACGTCGCGTTGAAGGACTCGGCCAGCGCGTTGTCCGCCGAGCTGCCGACCGCGCTCATGGACTGGCGGACACCGGCCTTCGCGCAGGCGTGGGCGAAGGCCCGACTGGTGTATTGCGCCCCGTGGTCGCTGTGCATGACGGCCCCCGCGAGGCTGCCGCGGGTCCGTATCGCCGCGTCCAGGGCATCGGTGACGAGCTCGGTCCGCATGTGATCGGCCAGCGCCCATCCGGCCAGGCGGCGCGAGGCGAGGTCGATGACCGTGGCGAGATAGAGGAACTTCCCACCGTCCAGCGGGAGATACGTAATATCGCCGGCATACCTGGTGTTCGGCTCCGTGGCGGTGAAGTCCCGGCCGATCAGGTCGGGCGCCTTCGCGGCGGCCGGGTCCGGGACCGTGGTGCGGTGTCTGCGGCGCAGGCGCGTCCCGGCGATACCGGCAGTGCGCATGAGGCGGGCGACGCGCTTGTGGTTGACGCGCTCACCGTCCTCGCGGAGCTCGGCGGTGATCCTGGGGACACCGTAGGTGCCGTCCGACTCCCGGTCCTGGGTTCGACGTAATTCGAGGGTCCTGGAGGCTCTTGCGGGCTGAAGGTGCAGGTCATCGGGGCGCGGACGGCGCAAACGGCTGGAATGGCCTAGAGACACGACTTTCTTGATTCACCTGTGTTGGCCTGCTACTTCGGCCTATCGTCTGGATCCATGTACGTGAGGACGACGAAGCGGGAGAACAAGTCCGGCACGGTCCGGTACCTGCATCTGGCCCACAACGAGTGGGATCCGGTGAAGGGGCGGGCGGTGCCGAAGGTGCTGTTCACCTTCGGCCGCGAGGACGACCTGGACCGCGAGGCGGTCAGGCGTCTGGTCATGTCTCTATCGAAGCTGCTGGAGCCGGGCGACGCGCTGGCCGCAACCGCGGCGTCGGACCTGGAGTTCGTCTCCTCGGTGCCGTTCGGCGGCGCCTATGTGCTCGACCAGCTGTGGCGCCGGCTGCGGATCGACCAGATCGTGGGCCGGGTCGGGCAGCCCAAGCGAGGCCGGCGCCGGGACATGACCGCGACCGAGCGGGTGCTGTTCGCCCTGGTCGCCAACCGGGCGCTGGCCCCGTCGTCGAAGCTCGCGGCGGCGGAGTGGATCACGAACGACGTGCACATCGACGGCCTGGCCGAGACCGGCGAACAGCCCTGCTACCGGGCGATGGACTGGCTGCACGAGGTGCAGGACGACTTGGAGAAGCAGGTGTTCGACGAGGTCGCGAACCTGCTGAACCTGGAGGTCGACCTGCTGTTCTTCGATACCACCAGCACCTACTTCGAACTGGAGGAGCCCGACGAGCCCCTCGCCCGCAACGACGCGGGCCGGCGCCTGGACGCCGACGATGTGGACGACAACGAGGCCAGGCAGGCCGGGTTTCGGACCTACGGCAAGTCGAAGGACTCCCGCGACGACCTGCCGCAGATCGTGATCGGCATGGCCGTCACCAGGGACGGCATCCCGGTCCGCTGCTGGTGCTGGCCGGGCAACACCTCCGACCAGACGCTGATCCGGCAGGTCAAGGACG
Organism: Streptomyces sp. HSG2; assembly: GCF_016598575.1. Classification (NCBI taxonomy): domain Bacteria; kingdom Bacillati; phylum Actinomycetota; class Actinomycetes; order Kitasatosporales; family Streptomycetaceae; genus Streptomyces; species Streptomyces sp. HSG2. Next base: position 5,243,361 of record NZ_CP066801.1, on the reverse strand, counting down.
AGATGCGGGACTGGACCCTGTCCAAGATCGTGTGGGTGGCAGACCGCGGTTTCTCCTCCGCCGCCAACCGCCGCTACCTGCGCAAGGGCGACCACGCCTACATCATCGGCGAGAAGCTCCGCTCCGGAAGTCCCGAGGTGCAGGCCGCCCTGTCCCGCCAGGGCCGCTACCAGGACGTCGGCGAGAACATGCGCGTCAAGGAGGTGCGGATATCCGACACCGACCGGTTCGTCATCTGCCACAACCCTGAAGCGGCCGAGCGTGACCGGCACATGCGCGAACAACTCGTCGCCCAGCTGGCCGGCTTGATCGCCGACACCGACAAGCTCAGCGACTTCAAGCGGGGTGAACTACGCGGGAAGATCGCCGACAAGCCCGGCCTGAACCGCTACCTTCGCGCTACCCCGGCCGGCAAGCTCCGCGTCGACCAGGCGAAGATCAAGGCGGAGGAGAACCTCGACGGGAAGTACCTCCTGCGCTGCTCGGACCCCCACCTGAGCGCCGAGGACATCGCGCTGGGCTACAAGCAACTGCTCGAAGTCGAGCGCGGCTGGCGCGACATGAAGCAGATCATCGACCTGCGGCCCGTCTACCACCGCCTCGAAGAACGCATCCGAGCCCACGTCATCCTCTGCTGGCTCGCCCTCCTCCTCATCCGGATCACCGAGACCACCACCGGCAAGACCTGGCCGCACATCCGACGCGAACTCGACCGCCTCCATCTGGGCACCTTCACCGGCCGCACCGGCACGTTCCAGCAGGTCACCACCCTGACCAAGCCTCAGCGCGACCTACTCGCGAAGCTGGACATCCCCGCCCCCAAGCAGGTCGTCTCACTTCAGCCCACACCTCGCTGACCAGCGAGAACACCACCGCCTAGAGACACGCCCTCCAGGCGGACACACGCATGTCCACCCAGGTCAGGCCCCAGATTCGCCTCTCCAGACTGCCGAATTACGTCGAACCCGGGCCGGTGGACGGTTTGGATCCGTGCGGCGAGCTGGGCGTCGGCCGCCCGGCGGGCCGCCCGGTCCGGTGCGGTCCGGCGCCAGTAGTAGAAGCTGGAGCGGGCGATGCCCAGGACCTGGCACAACCGCTTCACGCCGTATCGGCGCTGGTGGTCGCAGACGAACTGGAAGCGGTTCACCAGCGCGTCTCCCCGGCGAAATACTTCGCGGCCTTCCGCAGGAGCTCGCGTTCCTCCTCCAGCTCGCGGATCTTCTTCCGCGCGGCGGCGAGCTCTGCCTGAAGCGAAGACTCCGGCACCGCCGGACCCTCCGGGCGGCGGCCACGGGGACGGGCGGCACCGGCCGCCCGGATCCAGTTCCTCAGCGTCTCCGGGTTGACCCCCAGATCAGCGGCGACCGACTTGATCGTCGCCCCGGGCCGCGACTCGTACAGCGCGACCGCGTCCGCCTTGAACTCAGGCGGGTAGTGCTTCATGACCACGGGACATCCGTTCTCCTGGACCTTCAAGATCCAAGTGTCTCGGGTGTCCAGGATCCGGGGTCAAGGCCCCCGCACCGACCACGACCCCTTCGGCCCCCAGTTCGACGTCGAGGGCTACCTGGAGTTCCAGGCCCAGCGTTTCGTGCACCACTTCGACCCCAACAGTTACCTCTACCTCAGCCGTTGCATGGACCGCTTCGACCTCGCCGCGTCCAGCGGCACGACGACAGAGGCGGCGCTGGCCGCGATGCGGCTGGAAAAGGCGCTTGTGATCGGCGTGGAGACCGACACCCTCTTCCCCCTCCACCAGCAGCGGCGGATCGCCGAAGGGCTCAGCGGCGGCAACGCCGACGTCCAGTTCCTGCCGCTGGAGTCCCCGCAGGGCCACGACGCCTTCCTCGTCGACATCGGCCGCTTCGGCCCGCCGGTGGCGAAGTTCCTGTCCGTGGACTGGTGGTGACAGGCACGCCCATCCGGTCATCGACCACTTCTGCCCCCCCGCATTCTCACAAGGAGATCCGTGATACCCGCACAGCCTGAGAAGACCGCACTCGTCACCGGCGCCAACCGCGGTATCGGCCGGGAGATCGCTCGCCAACTCGCCAAGGCGGGCGCCCACACCCTCATGACCGGTCGCAACCGGAAGGCGGTGGCTGAAGCGGTGGAGGAACTGCGCAGCGACGGTCTCCCCGTCGAGGCGCTCGAACTCGACGTGGCCAGCTCCGACAGCATCCGGGCCGCCGCGGACGAGGTCGCCCGCCGCTTCGGGCGCCTGGACATCCTCGTCAACAACGCGGGCATCCGCGTCGAGGAGTACGGCAAGCTGCCGTCCCAGCAGCCGCTGCACCAGTGGCGCGAGACATTCGAGAGCAACCTCTTCGGCGTCGTAGAGGTCACCTGTGCCCTGCTGCCGCTGCTTCGCGCGTCCCCCGCGGGCCGCATCGTCAACGTCGCCAGCATGCTCGCCTCCCTGACCCGGCACAGCGACCCGGACTCCTATACCTACAGCGCCACTTTCAGAGTGCGGAACGTGAGCTCTTGTCCGTTTCGTGATTGAGGGTTGGGGAAGGACCGCTGGTCGTGGGTTCGGGGTGGCCTTCAGGTCTCGGGGCGGGTGAACAAGCCGGGTTCAGGTTCGACGAGGATGCCGCGGCTGACCAGGCGTTTCAGTTTGGAGCGGATGCCTTCGGTGTTCTTCGGGAGGGTCGGCAGGTCGAGGGCCTGGCAGAGGTCGCGGGCGCGCATCGGTCGGCCCTCGTCGGCCAGGGCGGTGAGGATCTGCTGGTAGGCTGAGCTGCCCCGAGTTTCGTAGAGTCCGCGATCGTGTGATCAAGCGGTCTGCGGGACTTCGTGCAGTTGCGCCCAGTGCGCCTGTTCGTACTCGTCGGGCGGTACGTAGTCGAGGGCGGAGTGGAGGCGTTCACTGTTGTACCACGCGACCCACTGGAAGACGGCCCGCTCGACCTGGTCGAAGTCCCGCCATGGCCCCTGATGCTCGATCAGTTCGGCCTTGAACGTGCCGTTCAGGGCTTCGGCCATCGCGTTGTCAGAGTGCGGTATGTGGCGTTCTGTCGGTCTTGTCATCGCTCGATGGTGTGACGTTGGGGCATCGTTGCCGGTCAGGCGTTCGGGGTTCGCTTGGGTTGTGGCATGAGCATGCGCAAGCCGTACCCGAGTGATCTCACCGATGAGCAGTGGGAGCTCGTCGAACCCGTGATCACGGCGTGGAAGGCCCGGCATCCGTCGGTCAGCGGGCATCAGGGGAAGTACGCGATGCGGGAGATCGTGAACGCCATCCTCTACCAGAATCGCACGGGGTGTCAGTGGGAGTTCCTGCCCCACGACATGCCCCCGCCCGGAGCGGTGAAGTACTACTTCTACCTCTGGCGCGACGAGGGCACCGACCAGGACATTCACGACCTGCTGCGCTGGCATCTGCGAGAGAAGCGGAAACGATTAGCCGACCCGAGCCTGGTGATCCTGGACACGCAGAGCATCCACGCCGCAGTCGGCGTCCCGGCCACGACGACCGGCAAGGACGCCGCGAAAAGGGTGCCGGGGAGGAAGAGATGCCTGGCCGTGGACGTACTGGGCCTGGTCGTGGACTGCGTCGTCCTGCCCGCCTCCGCGCACGAGAACACCGCCGGCATCGCCCTGCTGGACGGTGTCGCCGGGCAGTGCGACACCGTGGCCAAAGCCCTGGTCGACCAGGGCTTCAAGAAGAAGGTCGTCGATCACGGCAAGAACGTGGGCATCGACGTCGAGATCGTCGAGCGCAACCCGGCCGGCAAGGGCTTCGTCGTGCAGGCCAAGCGGTGGATCGTGGAGCAGACGAACGGGATCCTGATGTTCTACCGCCGTCTCGTACGCGACTACGAACACCGGCCCGCCTCCTCCCGATCCCGCGTCTTCTGGGCGATGACCTCCGTGATGAGCCGCCGACTCACCGGAGCCACCCTCGCTTCCTGGAGGACCACGTGAGCGAGAACCCACAGGTCAAAGCCATCCTGGAACACATCGAAACCCGCGAGCGTGAACTAGCCGACCAGGCCGGGCAGTTCCGGGACCGCATCGAGGAGCTCAGAGTGCGGCTCGGCGAGATCGACGCGGAGAGCGAGAACCTGCGCATCACCCGCAAGACCCTCCTCGCTCTCCCACTGCCCACACCCGCCACTGAGCCGGACCGCCCCGACATCCCGGACCACCCCGCCTACCAGCAGATCCTCACCGCCCTGGCCGACGAGGGCCGACCGATGCGCGCCCGCGACCTCTGCCAGGCCCTCGACCTGCCGACCCTCCCGAAGAACACCGAAGGCATCCGCTCCAAACTGAAACGCCTGGTCAGCCGCGGCATCCTCGTCGAACCTGAACCCGGCTTGTTCACCCGCCCCGAGACCTGAAGGCCACCCCGAACCCACGACCAGCGGTCCTTCCCCAACCCTCAATCACGAAACGGACAAGAGCTCACGTTCCGCACTCTCATAGCTGTCCGCGACGGACCCCACCGACGCGGAAGCCCCGACCTCCGTGAGACGTTCCGTATAGCGAATGGACACGTATTGCGACCCTCTGTCGCTGTGGTGGATGAGCTGGGCGTCCTTCTTGATCTTCTGCCTCCACAGCGCCATCTCCAGCGCGTCCAGTGGCAGGTCCGTGCGCATGTGCGTGGCGGCCTGCCAGCCCACGATCCGGCGTGAGTACGCGTCCAGGACGAACGCCACGTAGACCCACCCCGACCATGTGCGGATGTAGGTGAGATCTGCCAGCCAGAGCTGGTTGGGCCGCTCGGCGGTGAAGCGGCGGTTGACCAGGTCCGGCGGGCGCGGCGCGGCCGGTTCGGGGACCGTGGTGCGGCGGCGCTGTCCGCGGATGACGCCCTCGATACCGAGCTCGCCCATCAGCCGCTCGACCGTGCAGCGGGCGACGCGGTGGCCGGCGCGGACCAGCGCGCGGGTGATGCGGCGGGCGCCGTAGGTGTGGCCGGAGTCCTCCCAAACGCCTGTGATTAGCGGAATCAGCTCCTCATCGCGGAGCCGGCGAGCCGACTTCGGCCGCGTCTTGCGCGCGAAGTACGTCGACGGTGACAGGTCCAGCACCCGGCAGACGGGATCGACCCCGAGGCCCTTGTCGCGCAGGTGGTCGATCACCTGCTCGGCCTCGTCCGGGGACGGTCGATCTCCTGGGCAAAAAACACCGAGGCGGCCTTCAGGATTTCGTTGGCCCGCCTCAACTCGGCATTCTCCTTTCGGAGTTCCTTCAACTCCTCGCGCTCGGCAGTCGTCAGCCGGTCGTCGCGTTCACCGGCGTCCGCCTCGGCCTGGCGGACCCAGCCGCGCAGGGCCTCCTTGTGGATGCCAAGGTCGCGGGCGACGTGCGCGATGGGACGTCCGCTCGAGCGGACCTCGCGCACCGCGCGCTCACGCAGCTCATCAGGATATTTACGGGGTGCTGGCATTGCTCGTGGTTCTCCTTACGCCTGGAAGCGTAACCCAAGCTTCAGGGACTCCACGAGAACCAGTGCAGCTCATTTCCCCGCTCGCAGCATGCCGAGGCGGCCGAATATGCCGCCAGCCTGCTGGCAAAGGGAAGCCAGGTGATGCTGCAGCCCTACCTCGATGCGATCGACCTGGAGGGCGAGACCGATCTCATCTACTTCGACGGCACCTACAGCCACGCGATACGCAAGAGCGCGATGCTGGGGGCGGACGGCACGGTCAACGTCCCCCTAATGGAGTTTCGTAAGGCGCGTGTCGCCGACAAGGGCGAGCGCGCCGTCGCCTCCGCCGCTCTCGACGCTGCCGCGGCGCATCTACACTTGGACCAGCCGCTGCTGTACGGCCGCATCGACCTGGTGCGTGGGAGTGAGGGCGAACCTCTGGTTTTGGAGGCAGAGTTGTGCGAACCCTCGCTCAGCCTGCCGTTCGCCAAGACCGGTGCCACGCGGTTCGCCGAGGCGATGGCGGCCCGGCTTTCTCACCCCCGCTGAGGCGTCTGCCGCAGGCCGTCACCGCTCGGCGAGGAGCGGCGCGAGGCGGCGGACCGCATCGTCAACGTCCGCTGCCGACGGCGCCCCCACATAGCTGAGCCGGAAGTGTGGGGTGCTGCTGTCGACGGGGTAGTAGTGATCGCCCGGAGTGAGAGCGACGCCGCTGACCAGCGCCGCCGCCGCGAACTCCGCTCCGTCGAGGTGGCCAGGGAGCGACACCCACAGGTGGTAGCCGCCCCGCGGCCGGACCGTCAGGGCGTCTGGTCCGAAGGTCGCCGTCACCGCGCCGACGGCGACCTTCCGCCGGTGCTCCAGGGCTGTGGCAAGAGCCGCCAGGGAACGCCGCCAGGCTGGTGCCGTCACCAGCTCCAGCACCGTGTACTGCAGCGGCGCCGGCACGAACATGGTGTCCACGACGTGGGCCGAGCGCAACCGCGCCATCACCGGCCCGCGGGCGGCGAGCGCGCCGACGCGCAGGTTAGGTGAGGCCACCTTCGTCAAGGAACGGATGTGGACGACTGTACCGTCGGGGTCGTCGGCGATCAGCGGGGGCGGTGTCGGCCCGGCGTCGGCGTGTCCCATGTGACGGGCGAAGTCATCCTCGATGACGAATGCCCCGTGCCGACGGGCGATTTCGCGGATCGCTTGCTGCCTCTGCACCGGAAGACTGGCCCCACTGGGATTCTGGAACAGCGGCTGGACGATGACGATACGGGCCCGGGTACGGGTGAGGGCGTCGTCGAGGTAATCGGTGCGCAACCCCTCCACGTCCAGTGGGACCGGGATGGTTCGCAGTCCAGCGGCATGCGCGGCGGCCATGGTGCCGGGGTAGGTGGGCGACTCGATGACCACTGGATCGCCGGGCTGTCCGAGCGCGCGCAGGGCCGTCGCCAGGGCGCTCTGCCCGCCGCCGCAGACAAGGATGTCGTGCCGCCCCAGACCGCCACCGATGTCGGCCGCAAACCAGTCCCGCAGTTCCGGCACCCCGCCAGCGGGCGGGCGGTTCCACGCCTCGGGACGCCGGGCGGCGCGGGAGAACGCGGTGCTGAGGTGGGTGAGCGGCTGCAGACCAGGGTGCAGGTAGCCCCCGTTGAGGTCGACGACGTCGGGACCTGGGGAGGCAAGCGCTCCCAGCAAGGCGGGTGCCTTATATCTGCGGGTGGTGCCGGTCGCCGAGTCGATGTTGTTGGTCAGTTCCAGGGCCGCCTCCTGCCAGGACGTGTCCCCGGGCCGGGGCATCGGCCGCGTCTCGGTGCGATAAGTGCCGGCGCCCGGACGGGAGGCAATGAGGCCCCGTCCGGCGAGATGCGCCAGCGCCTCGGAGACGGTGGTGGCACTCACCCCGAAGCGGCGTACCAGTTCGCGGTGCGTGGCGATCCGCGTTCCCGCCGGTTGACTCTCGATCTCCGTCGCGAGGACGCTGGCCAACACATGCGAACTGCTATCGTGATTCATGACACAGGATCGTAGCGCTATCGTCAACGCGCCAATAGCGCCATCATCGTCACCCACGCCTTCGCGACCGTCGGCGATGCGCGACGGCACCTTCTTCGCCGCCCTCGGCGTCCTCAGCTTCTCCTTCAGCTTCCCCGGGACAGTCTGGGCCCTGGACGGCTTCGGCCCCTGGAGCGCCACAGGGGTTCGCGGTGTGCTGGCCGCCGTCATCGCTCTCACAGCGCTCCTCCTGACACGGGCACCCATCCCGGCCCGGGCCGACTGGGCCGCCCTCGCCGTTGTAGCTGGCGGCTGCGCCATCGGGTTCCCGCTGCTGACGACCCTGGCGCTGCAGACCTCCTCGACGGCACACTCGGCGGTCGTCATCGGGGCACTCCCGATGGCCACGGCGAGCATCTCCGCCTTCCGCACCCGGCGCCATCCCTCGAAAGCGTTCTGGGCGGCCGCCGGCACCGGCGCGGTCACCGTCATCGCTTTCACGCTCTCGCAGAACCACGGCCGCCCGAGCCTTGCCGACCTCTATCTCTTCGGGGCCCTGCTGGTCTGTGCGGCCGGCTACGCCGAGGGCGGCCGACTCTCGGCCCGCATGCCGGGCTGGCACGTCATCGCCTGGGGGGTGACGCTCTCCGCCCCCGTCAACCTGCTGGTGTCCGTCCTGGCGCTGCCGCACGAGCCAGTGCACCTGACCGCCAAGGCCGTCGCCGGTATGGCCTACATCGCCGCCATCTCCCAGTTCGGCGGCTTCGTCGTCTGGTACAAGGGCATGGGCCTGATCGGGGTGGCGCGCGCCAGCCAACTCCAGCTTGCCCAGCCACTGCTGACGCTCGTGTGGGCAGTGCTCCTACTCGGTGAGCACTTGACCGCCACCGTGCCCCTCACCGCAGCGGTGGTGCTCGCCTGCATCGTTGTTACCCAGCGTGCCCGGACGTCCTGATCGGGCCGACCGCTGATCCCCCTGCCCGTCGTCCCCGCGGCCGCAATGCGCGTGCCCACTGTTCCCGGCTGCTCCCGCCAGGCCGGTGAGAGGGTTTGTGTGTCCTCCATCCTCATCCCAACAACCGCTTCCTCGGGATGGGCCCCCGATGGCTCCCCGGAGGCAGGACGAGTTGTATCCGGACTCGTTGAACGTCTGGTCCCCGACGAACTGTGGGACCTCTTCCGCGAGGTCGTGCCCCCGACAGTCGTCAGACGCCCGCAGGGCGGCGGCCGCCGCAGGGCCGACGACCGGGAGGTGCTGGCGGCGATCTTCCTGGTAGCGAGCACCGGATGTACCTGGCGGCAGCTGCCGCCGGTCTTCGGGCCCAGCTGGCCGACCGTCTACCGGCGGTACAACGAATGGAGTCAGGCCCATGTCTGGCCCCGCCTGCACCAGACCGTTGCGGACCGGATGGGCGAGTGCGAGGCTGCACACTGGTCCCTGCTCGCCATCTCTTCCGTATCGCTGAGGACGGGCCAGAGCAGCAAATGAGGTGGCGCCAGCTGGACGTCAGGCCGGGCAAGCACGGTGCGGGCGGCGTGCCCTCCCGCCAGCACGGCACTCCCATAGGTAAGCGCTGTGCTGCCCCGTAAGCCACACCCCACGATAAGAAGAGGCGCCCGAAGCCATAAGAGTGCGGAACGTGAGCTCTTGTCCGTTTCGTGATTGAGGGTTGGGGAAGGACCGCTGGTCGTGGGTTCGGGGTGGCCTTCAGGTCTCGGGGCGGGTGAACAAGCCGGGTTCAGGTTCGACGAGGATGCCGCGGCTGACCAGGCGTTTCAGTTTGGAGCGGATGCCTTCGGTGTTCTTCGGGAGGGTCGGCAGGTCGAGGGCCTGGCAGAGGTCGCGGGCGCGCATCGGTCGGCCCTCGTCGGCCAGGGCGGTGAGGATCTGCTGGTAGGCGGGGTGGTCCGGGATGTCGGGGCGGTCCGGCTCAGTGGCGGGTGTGGGCAGTGGGAGAGCGAGGAGGGTCTTGCGGGTGATGCGCAGGTTCTCGCTCTCCGCGTCGATCTCGCCGAGCCGCACTCTGAGCTCCTCGATGCGGTCCCGGAACTGCCCGGCCTGGTCGGCTAGTTCACGCTCGCGGGTTTCGATGTGTTCCAGGATGGCTTTGACCTGTGGGTTCTCGCTCACGTGGTCCTCCAGGAAGCGAGGGTGGCTCCGGTGAGTCGGCGGCTCATCACGGAGGTCATCGCCCAGAAGACGCGGGATCGGGAGGAGGCGGGCCGGTGTTCGTAGTCGCGTACGAGACGGCGGTAGAACATCAGGATCCCGTTCGTCTGCTCCACGATCCACCGCTTGGCCTGCACGACGAAGCCCTTGCCGGCCGGGTTGCGCTCGACGATCTCGACGTCGATGCCCACGTTCTTGCCGTGATCGACGACCTTCTTCTTGAAGCCCTGGTCGACCAGGGCTTTGGCCACGGTGTCGCACTGCCCGGCGACACCGTCCAGCAGGGCGATGCCGGCGGTGTTCTCGTGCGCGGAGGCGGGCAGGACGACGCAGTCCACGACCAGGCCCAGTACGTCCACGGCCAGGCATCTCTTCCTCCCGGCACCCTTTTCGCGGCGTCCTTGCCGGTCGTCGTGGCCGGGACACCGACTGCGGCGTGGATGCTCTGCGTGTCCAGGATCACCAGGCTCGGGTCGGCTAATCGTTTCCGCTTCTCTCGCAGATGCCAGCGCAGCAGTCGTGAATGTCCTGGTCGGTGCCCTCGTCGCGCCAGAGGTAGAAGTAGTACTTCACCGCTCCGGGCGGGGGCATGTCGTGGGGCAGGAACTCCCACTGACACCCCGTGCGATTCTGGTAGAGGATGGCGTTCACGATCTCCCGCATCGCGTACTTCCCCTGATGCCCGCTGACCGACGGATGCCGGGCCTTCCACGCCGTGATCACGGGTTCGACGAGCTCCCACTGCTCATCGGTGAGATCACTCGGGTACGGCTTGCGCATGCTCATGCCACAACCCAAGCGAACCCCGAACGCCTGACCGGCAACGATGCCCCAACGTCACACCATCGAGCGATGACAAGACCGACAGAACGCCACATACCGCACTCTAAGAGGTGGCTTCGGGCGCCGCTTCGGCTGTACGGCCGCAGAAGTGGTCACGCGAGTACCTGGAGGAGCTGGGTAAAGTTGCGGCACCGGCCGCCGTCGCAGAAGAGGACGCCGGGCTCGCTCTTGTGCATCCAGCACAACATGCACAGGCCGCTTCGGTGGACCTGGCGGTTTATCCAGTAGGCGAGTTCGATGCCGGAGCGGTGGGGGCCTCACGGTCATCGTCCGGCAGACGCCACCACGCGGGTGAGGCCAGCACGGTGGCCCAGGCATGGGCCTGGGGCAGCCACGTGTCGGTGTCGCGCCAGGCGAGATGCCGGTGCGGCCCGGTCCCGGGCCTGTAGCGGACCAGGTTCATGCGCTCTCCACGGTGGATCGGGCGGCGTCGCTGTCCGCGGCCCGGGGCCCCGGAACGGCCGCCGCGGCGAGGTTGAGGCGGGCGTCCATGTCGAGGTTCACGTCGCCGTAGGGCCGGACGTGGGACCAGAACAGCGGGGTCAGACCGCGCCGATCGGCAGGGGTGAGGAGGTCCGCCCACTCCGGCTCACCGAGGATGTTCTGAAGCATCAGGGTGTTCACGTAGACCAGGGCGGACTGGAGGATGCGCAGGCACAGGACGAACATCTCCTGTTCGTCGCGCCGGTTCGAGGCGATCTCTCCGCCCTTGCCGTAGGCGATCACGGAGTTGGCGCCGTTGGAGGACTCCATGACGTTCAAGCCCTCCTCGATCTCCCGCTGAAGATCCCGCAGCCGCAGATAGCGGGCCACGAAGATGGTTTTCTGCGCGCGGCCGACCTCCAGCATGGCCGCGTAGGTGGGGTGGGAGGCGTTGCGGGTGAAGCGGCGCAGGATCGCCTCGGTGGACGCGGTCCGGGTCCGGATCGCGGTCGCATACTTGATCATCTGGTCGTACTGCTGGGCGATGAGTTCCCAGCGGATCGGGCGGGTCAGCGCCGGGACCAGCTGCGGGTAGGCGTCCGGGGCGCCGGCCGTCGGCCGGTACAGCTTCACCTTGTTGATCCGCTTGATCCTGGGCAGCAGGTCGAAGTTCAGCAGCCTCGTGATGCCGAACCCGATCTCCGACTTTATGTGGACAGTTCAAGTTGATCTTCCTTCGGGTTGCCGCTCGGGCCGTTGGCGGTGTTGGCGCGGGCCGGAGAAGCCGCGCGCATAAAGTGAGATCTTCGATGGAGTGGCAGGGGTGGAGGCCGTGGAAATCACCGTCCAGTGGATACGGACGTCCTGGACGAAACAGTCCCGCGGCGGAGAGGCCGCCGCCCGTAGGAACGCGGCCCCTGTCGGCTTCACTGTCCCGCCTGTGCCGCCCTCGTTTGCGCACGTGGTCCGCATGCATGAACGAGACGGCTTCGAGCCCCATGGCGTCGAGGAAGACCTGCGCAAGGTTGACGTCCAGCTTCGCGAAGCCGACGGCCGGCTGCGCGTCCTTCCCCGAGTGCAGCCCCTGTTCGCCATCCCACCTCGGCCGCGACGGCCCCCGGCCGTGCGTCTTGCCTCCGGCCAGTGGGTCCGCTGGCAGCTCAAGGGCCTTGACCCCGAATCCTGGACACGGGCTATGCGGCTTGAGCCAGCGTAGTTGATGTTGCGGCGAGTGCCGTCTCGTAGGCGATCGGGCTGCGTTGTCCGAGTCGTGAGTGGCGGCGTCGGGTGTTGTAGCGGTTCAGCCATCGGAAGGCGTCGAGCCGGGCTTCGCGCTCGCTGGACCAGCTCTTGCGGCCTTGGAGGGTTTCCCGCTTGAACGTCGCGTTGAAGGACTCGGCCAGCGCGTTGTCCGCCGAGCTGCCGACCGCGCTCATGGACTGGCGGACACCGGCCTTCGCGCAGGCGTGGGCGAAGGCCCGACTGGTGTATTGCGCCCCGTGGTCGCTGTGCATGACGGCCCCCGCGAGGCTGCCGCGGGTCCGTATCGCCGCGTCCAGGGCATCGGTGACGAGCTCGGTCCGCATGTGATCGGCCAGCGCCCATCCGGCCAGGCGGCGCGAGGCGAGGTCGATGACCGTGGCGAGATAGAGGAACTTCCCACCTTCCAGCGGGAGATACGTAATATCGCCGGCATACCTGGTGTTCGGCTCCGTGGCGGTGAAGTCCCGGCCGATCAGGTCGGGCGCCTTCGCGGCGGCCGGGTCCGGGACCGTGGTGCGGTGTCTGCGGCGCAGGCGCGTCCCGGCGATACCGGCAGTGCGCATGAGGCGGGCGACGCGCTTGTGGTTGACGCGCTCACCGTCCTCGCGGAGCTCGGCGGTGATCCTGGGGACACCGTAGGTGCCGTCCGACTCCCGGTGGACGGTTTGGATCCGTGCGGCGAGCTGGGCGTCGGCCGCCCGGCGGGCCGCCCGGTCCGGTGCGGTCCGGCGCCAGTAGTAGAAGCTGGAGCGGGCGATGCCCAGGACCTGGCACAACCGCTTCACGCCGTATCGGCGCTGGTGGTCGCAGACGAACTGGAAGCGGTTCACCAGCGCGTCTCCCCGGCGAAATACTTCGCGGCCTTCCGCAGGAGCTCGCGTTCCTCCTCCAGCTCGCGGATCTTCTTCCGCGCGGCGGCGAGCTCTGCCTGAAGCGAAGACTCCGGCACCGCCGGACCCTCCGGGCGGCGGCCACGGGGACGGGCGGCACCGGCCGCCCGGATCCAGTTCCTCAGCGTCTCCGGGTTGACCCCCAGATCAGCGGCGACCGACTTGATCGTCGCCCCGGGCCGCGACTCGTACAACGCGACCGCGTCCGCCTTGAACTCAGGCGGGTAGTGCTTCATGACCACGGGACATCCGTTCTCCTGGACCTTCAAGATCCAAGTGTCTCGGGTGTCCAGGATCCGGGGTCAAGGCCCCAACTACCGTTTCAGCAGTGCGGCGGGTGTGCGGGACTGGTCGTACTGGCTGGACACCTTCAACATCGCCTATGGCCCGGTGGATGCTGACGTGTTCTTGTCGGAGCCCACTGTCCACGTTGACGAGCAAGGACCGCTCCGCTAGCTCCGCCATGGGGTGATCACGCACTGGAGCCGTCCTCCTCCGCTGCCGCGTTGATCGGCTGGCTGAGGTCGGCCAGGAGTCTTTCGATACGTTCGCTGGTGCAGCGGTGACGCTCGACCTCCCGGTCCCAGCCGCGTTCGGCCGCGTCGTGGGCGAGGGCCTCCTCGACCTCCCGCCGTGCGCGCAACCTCGGCGCGTATTCGGGGGTAGTCACGAACTTCGCGCAGGTCAGGTAGAGGTCGCATTCGCAGGGGCCTTCAGCGGGGAGGCGGAGGCAGCGGCCCAGCTCGAGCTCGGTCTTGAAGAAGTTGGTCTTGAGCCAGTCGATCGACGTATCGGGCAGTGTGCCGCTGCGCAGTTCCTCGGCGGCCGGGCCGGCGATGGTGGCGCCGGGGCCGAGCACGGCCTTGTAGTCGCGCAGGACCTCCTGGTCGCTGATCTGCGCGTAGACGAGTGCCATGTTCACCGAGGTGTGTCCGAGGACCTTCATGATGGTGTGGAGCTTGGCGCCGCGTTCGGCGAGCTGCGTGCCGACGGTGTGGCGGAAGCGGTGAGCGGAGACGGTGCCGCGGCCGGTGCCTCCGCGACCGCCGGGGCGGACCAGGCCGACGGCCTTGCAGGCGGCCTGGATCGGGGTCTCGAACAGGTAGTACGTCGACAGCAGCTTGCCGTGGCTCATGAACAGGTAGCGGATCTCCTCGCCGGTCCGCTCGTCGGTGAACGGCCGCTCCGGTGCGTTCCTGCGCAGGTCAATGACCTTTTGCAGGGCCTCGGCGGCGTCCTCGTGCAGGGGGACGACGCGCTCCTTGTAGGTTTTGCGGCCGGACAGGCGAAGCCGGGCGGTGCCGTTGGGATAGCGGTCCAGGCAGTCCAGCGGCAGGCGCTGGATCTCGGTGCGGCGGGCGCCGGACCAGCGGGCGACCAGCAGGGCGGCCCGCTGGAACGGGCAGGAGATAGCATTGATGGCGGGCATCAGCCGGTCGAGGTCCTGTTCGGGGATGAACCGCGGAACTTTCTCGGTGTACTTCGGTGCGTCCCCGGCGCCGATGAGGGTGTGGCCGGGCACGTCGTCGTACTGCCAGAGCGCGGTGTCCCGGAAGAACTGTGAGAGCCCGGAGATCCGCTGGATCCGCGACATGACGCCCAGCGGCTTGCCTGTGCTCTTGGCCGGCGCCTCGGCGAGGTGACCGATCCAGTCCAGGCAGTGCTGGCGGGTGACGTCGGCGAAGGTAGTGATGCCGGGGTGGTGCTCGCCGAGCCAATGGCCGAAGACCCGCACCGCGAGTTCCAGCTTGTCCACCGTCGAGGGCGCGTCAGTCAGCTTGCGGGCCGCCAGCCACCTCTCCGCGACGGCCAGCATCCGCGGCGGCAGCTTCAAGGGCTCCTTCCACGAGGGCATCAACTTGCGCGGCTGGGTGGCGACCTGGCCGCGGTGGAAGAGCACTACCTCCAACTGGTGCAAATGGGTGATCCAGCCCTTCGCCGGCCCTTCGTAGAACTGCTGGGCCGAGGGGTAGAAGGCCGTGAACTCGGGGTCCTCGGGGAAGAGCCGGATCGCCTCCAGCATCTCGGCGATGTGCTCGCCGGTGATTTCGTTGACGTCGGTCAGGCTGTTGCGGAGCACGATGCGGGCCACCGACCAGGACATCGCCTGCCGCGCGGCCGGGCCGCTGTAGCCGAGTTCGAGGGCCTCCTCGACCAGCGCCGTGGTGCCCAGGTCGATCCCGGCGAGCGCAGCCTGGTCGTGGACGCGCAGTTGGTCGACGGCGAACATCCACCGGTAGTCGAACGTCGCATATCCGCGCAGGCCGAGGTAGGTCAGGTAGGGCCGGGCCCTGTGCGAGGACGGGAACGAGGGCCGGTGGAAGGACTCGCCGGGCCGTCGGCCCACTCGCTCGACCAGCGACTCGGCGAACCAGGCGGCCAGGTCCGGCCACCGCTCGCGAAAGGCGCGGTAGTAGCGCAGTTTGGCGTTGAGGTAGTGGTGGTTGAAGCCGTCCTGACCGCGGACGAACTGCACGTACTCGCCATCGGGGCAGTGCCGTGGACGCTGTCGGCGGATCGTTTCCGGGCTGGCCGTCATGGCCGCGGTGGAGGTGGGGCCGCCCCTCATTCGGTGATCTCCCGCGGCTTGCCCAGGGCGTCCAGGGCCCGGTGGTAGTCGGCGACGACGGCGGGGTCGGAGACCCGGGTATAGAGGCGAGTCGATTCCGGCGAGGCGTGACCGAGCCGCTTCTGCAGCGTCAGCTCCCGCATCCCGCCCTCCCACATGCGCGTCGCGTGCGTATGGCGCAGGGCATGCGGCGTCACCCAGGGCTCGCGGATGCCCGCCCGGGTGCAGGCCCGGGAGAACATCCGCACTAGCCCGTCGTAGCCGAGCGGCTCCAGGCGCCGGGTGCCGCGGCCCCCGATCAGGAACACCAGCTGGCTGTCGGCGTCCTGCGGACGCTCGTTCATCACGTAGGCACTGACCGTGGCCAGGGTCTCCGTCTCGTGCAGGTCGACCACCCGCTCCTGGCGGGACTTCGACCGAGCCCCCTTGGGATGGTCCTCGCGGTGCCGGACCACCACGCGCCGCCGACCGTAGGCCAGATCATCCAGATGCAGGCCGAGAACCTCGCCAGGCCGCAGCCCACCGTTCAGCATCAGCAACACGATCGCCCGGTCACGCAGTCCACGCAGCTGCGCGAGCAGTGACTCGACCTGCTCGTCGTCCAAGGGACGGGGCACCCGCTGGACGGTCTTGACGCGCACCGCGCGGCGGACCGGACGCTGCCGGCTCGCGCGCCCCATGAACGGGCGGTGCCGCTCGGAGACCCGCTGCAGCGCGGGGTCGGGGCGCTTCTCGATTGGATTGGCCCGCTCCAGCAGCCCGGCCAGGATCGCGTACTCATAGAACGAGGACACCGCGGCCAGGATCCGGTTCACCGTGCTCGCCGCGAGCTTGGTCGCCGGACCGTCGGCGCCCATCGTCACCACCGACAGCGTCATCCGGCGACGAGGCCGACGCGAGGGCACCGACCGCAGGTACTCCAGCAGGGCGATCGCGTCCGGAGGGCCGAAGCGGTCCCAGCTCAGACTCCGGCTCTCGAAGAACCGCCAGAGATGACGTAGGTCGTAGGCGTACGAGACCAACGTGTTCGGCGAGCAGTCCCGGGCCTTGAGGAACCGCAGGAACCCCGCAACGACCTCGACCGGGTCCTCGTTCTCGTCGAGCAGCTCGACCACGGTCGAGCCGTCCTCCTGACACCGCTGCCGTACGCGCACGGACGCCCCCAGGGCCATCGCACCTGACGACCGTGACGGCCGCCCCCGACCCTCAACGAGGGGCAAGGTGTCCAGGTAACCAAATGGCCATGACTGTCGGTGTAGTTGGCCTCGACGTCCATGGTGGTGCCGTGCCGCATCGCGCCCTCGACCATCGCGGCGACCTCGGAGGCGGTGCAGTTGATCAGCTGGGAGTGGATGGCCAGGGACTTCTTCTCCACGTGCCAGTAGATGAGCACCCCGCGGCCGCCGTAGCGGGAATGCCACTCGGTGAACAGGTTCTGGTCGTAGGCTCGCACGTGCGTGGAGTCGGAGGCGACCGCGGTCGAGCCCTGGCCCCACAGCTCGGTGCTGCGGGCGGCGAAGGTGGCGTTCGCGATGTTCACGGCGATGGCGCGGGCGGACTCCGCCGAGAGGTAGCGGCGGCGGACGTAGCGCAGTTCGTCCTCGGTGTGGCCGTGGCCGCCGGAGGCGACGGCCTTGATCCCGGTGTTGGTGCCGTAGGCGTAGATCACCAGCAGCAGGCGCTCGGCCAGGACCTCCGCCGAGAGGCTGCCGCCGCCGGAGACCGAGGTGACCGCGTCCAGGCACCCGGTACGCAGCACGGCCTCTTTCAGCATGTCGATGAGCGGCACGACACCCCACCGGCGCTGTACCTCGTTCTTGATCCGGCGCAGGTTCTTCGGCTCGGGCTGGGCCTCGGCCGGAGTCAGCCGGATCGCCCCGGACTTGCGCTCGGCGATGTCCAGCCAGCCCAGCTTGGGCATCCCGTCGTTCAGCAGCGTCAGCTCGGTGGTCATCTGCTCGCGCAGCTCGTCGACGAACACCGCCGCGTCCAGCGGCTTGCGCAGCTCGCGGTAGTGCTCCTCGCGCCGCTCGGCGAAGTCCTGCGGCAGATCGTCATCCGGGTTGCGCCACTTGTCGGCGCCGACGACCCAGATCTCCTTGCACTTGAGCTGGTCGCGCAGAGCCTGGAAGGCGACGACCTCGTAGACCATGCGCACCACCCGGCGCCGGCCGCGCTTGTCGGCGCGGTGGACGACCTCCGCCCAGTCCCCGCCCATCGCCTTGTGCACCGGCACCGTTTCGCCCAGCGGGTAGTACGTGGTGTTGCCCGCCGACGCATACCGGGCCACCAACGCCAACGCCTCGATCACCGGCCGGTGGGTGTGGTTGGACGAGCGGAACTCCAGCACGTCCAGCAGCCTGATCAGCCCGCGCCGGTAGTGGTTGGTGTACGACGCCTTCAACGTCGTCTGCACCGTGCGACGGTAGACAGGGCCGCGGGTCTTGAACTCGTGCACCAGCTCCCGCAGCGTCTGCTCCCCGCCGGACACCGCCGGGTAGACCACCTCACGGACTGTGCCCTCCGGCTCGCCGATCGACGCCTCAGCGAGCTTAGAGTGCGGAACGTGAGCTCTTGTCCGTTTCGTGATTGAGGGTTGGGGAAGGACCGCTGGTCGTGGGTTCGGGGTGGCCTTCAGGTCTCGGGGCGGGTGAACAAGCCGGGTTCAGGTTCGACGAGGATGCCGCGGCTGACCAGGCGTTTCAGTTTGGAGCGGATGCCTTCGGTGTTCTTCGGGAGGGTCGGCAGGTCGAGGGCCTGGCAGAGGTCGCGGGCGCGCATCGGTCGGCCCTCGTCGGCCAGGGCGGTGAGGATCTGCTGGTAGGCGGGGTGGTCCGGGATGTCGGGGCGGTCCGGCTCAGTGGCGGGTGTGGGCAGTGGGAGAGCGAGGAGGGTCTTGCGGGTGATGCGCAGGTTCTCGCTCTCCGCGTCGATCTCGCCGAGCCGCACTCTGAGCTCCTCGATGCGGTCCCGGAACTGCCCGGCCTGGTCGGCTAGTTCACGCTCGCGGGTTTCGATGTGTTCCAGGATGGCTTTGACCTGTGGGTTCTCGCTCACGTGGTCCTCCAGGAAGCGAGGGTGGCTCCGGTGAGTCGGCGGCTCATCACGGAGGTCATCGCCCAGAAGACGCGGGATCGGGAGGAGGCGGGCCGGTGTTCGTAGTCGCGTACGAGACGGCGGTAGAACATCAGGATCCCGTTCGTCTGCTCCACGATCCACCGCTTGGCCTGCACGACGAAGCCCTTGCCGGCCGGGTTGCGCTCGACGATCTCGACGTCGATGCCCACGTTCTTGCCGTGATCGACGACCTTCTTCTTGAAGCCCTGGTCGACCAGGGCTTTGGCCACGGTGTCGCACTGCCCGGCGACACCGTCCAGCAGGGCGATGCCGGCGGTGTTCTCGTGCGCGGAGGCGGGCAGGACGACGCAGTCCACGACCAGGCCCAGTACGTCCACGGCCAGGCATCTCTTCCTCCCCGGCACCCTTTTCGCGGCGTCCTTGCCGGTCGTCGTGGCCGGGACGCCGACTGCGGCGTGGATGCTCTGCGTGTCCAGGATCACCAGGCTCGGGTCGGCTAATCGTTTCCGCTTCTCTCGCAGATGCCAGCGCAGCAGGTCGTGAATGTCCTGGTCGGTGCCCTCGTCGCGCCAGAGGTAGAAGTAGTACTTCACCGCTCCGGGCGGGGGCATGTCGTGGGGCAGGAACTCCCACTGACACCCCGTGCGATTCTGGTAGAGGATGGCGTTCACGATCTCCCGCATCGCGTACTTCCCCTGATGCCCGCTGACCGACGGATGCCGGGCCTTCCACGCCGTGATCACGGGTTCGACGAGCTCCCACTGCTCATCGGTGAGATCACTCGGGTACGGCTTGCGCATGCTCATGCCACAACCCAAGCGAACCCCGAACGCCTGACCGGCAACGATGCCCCAACGTCACACCATCGAGCGATGACAAGACCGACAGAACGCCACATACCGCACTCTAAAGAGGATGTTCTCCTTGCCCGACACCTTCTTGAACGCGTTGACCAGCTGCTCGGTGACCTTCTTCTCCGCCCGCGCCCCGATCCGGTGCACCGTGGATATCAACAGTTCCACCAGCGTGTCCGTGATCTCCCGCTCCCGCTCATGCAGCAGCGCGGCCAGCAGCGTCACCCGCAGCGCCAGCGGGTGCGTGCGCAGGTGCGAGGGAGACTCCACCGCGGCCCGCGCCCGCCATCCGGCCACCACCTTCGGCGCGACGTCCGCGAACAGATCCGGCGGCAGCCCGACCGCGCGGACCGCGAGCAGCTTATCGATCTCGGTGAGCATCGTCTCCAGGCTCACATTGCCCGGGGCCTCCTTGATCTTCCCCAGGACCGGCGGCCCGTCCTCGCCCTCACCAGCACCGGCGTCACCGGGTTCGGCGTCGTCTTCCTGGTCGGCGCCAGCGACCAGGGCCACGATCCGCTCGATGCTCTCCACCGTGATCCGCGCCGAGATCCGCGCCGTCAGCGTCTCCTCGGCGACCCGCAGCGCCGCCCCCACGATCCGGTCACACCGCCCCGGTGTGGGCGGCTCGATGCACTCCGTACGACAACGGGCCAGCAGTTCCACCCGCACCTGCTCCGGCCGCCGCTCCTTGCACGCGACGTGCTCGGCGAGCCAGGCCGTCAACTTGTCCGCGTCCGCGACACTGCACTCACGAAAGCCCAGATGCCCGCGGATCTGCGCACGGTGGTACTCCACCGTCCGGCCGCTCCACTCATACGCGTCCAGCTCGGCGGCGGGCACCTGTACCTGCCGGGCGACGAACTCCACCGCCTCGCCCGGCAGCTCGAACCGGCCCCGGGGAAACCGGCCGTACTGCGTGTAGAACTTCAGCAGCACGGCGAAGCCCAGGCGCGTCGCGCCGCGCTTGCCGGACACGAGCCCCTGCTCGTCCTTCAACAGCGTCCAGTGCTCGACCAGGTCGTCCAGGTCCAAAGAGGTACGGGCCACGGTTGTCGATCGTCCTCTCGGGGCATCACCCCGCGCAGCTGTACGACCCCGGACTCACCCACACGGGTGACACCCCCACAAGATCACCGCCGTTTGCGGCTGGTGACAGAGTTCTTACCGGCACCCCAGGTCCGGCCGCTTCCGTGCGAGGGCACCGATGCGTTCATCGTCCGCCTCGCCCACGCCAACCACCTCAAGGCCGGCTACCTGCGGGACTACCTCTGCGAACCGCCCCACCACAAAGGCGCCCCGAGCTTCAGCCGCCTCGGCGCCGCCACCGGCCGGGACCCCGCCGCCCTCCGGGACACCCTGGAAGGCACGTCCGGCACCTGCAAAGAGTGCGACGCACCGCTCCCGGCGACCAAGCCCGGCGCCCGGAGCCCTCGCCAGCACTGCTCCGCCCGCTGCCGTCGGCGAGCCCACCGACGACGACGCCACCCGGACCAGTCCACTCAACCCCCGCCGCTGGCCTGCGAGTTTTGCGCGAAGCCCATCGCAGAGACGGCCGAGGGAGAGGCCCGGCGCTGGTGTTCATCGCGCTGCCACCACCGCGCACGCCTCCAACCGGCCGGACCGACCGTTCTCGAGCGGCAGCCCGACCTCTCCGAGCAGAGGCCCACGGCCGGCTGCAGCCACTGCGGCACCCCCATCGACCCAGGCCGGACCGGCGCCCGCCGATACTGCTCCGCCGCCTGCCGCCAGAGAGCCTTCCGGCGGCGGAAGGAAGTACGGGACAACGTCCCCGCTCACGACGGCCTGATCAGCCCGTGACCACTCCCCAAGCGGACAGCCCCTCGCAGGCTTCTCGGCTCACCCGCCTGCCCATCCAGGTCCGACCCCGCCTCGGCGAGGGCACCGAGTCCTTCATCCGCCGTCTCGCCCGCGCCAACCACCTGCCCTACAAATACCTGCTCAGGGTCCTTTGCCGACACGGCAGCTACGGGACTCCAGACCTCGACCTGCTGGCCCAGGTCACCGGACGGACCGTCACCAACCTTCGACGGGCACTCCCCGACGCCCCGGGACGCGTTGACTCCGACCCGGCTCGGACCTGCGTCTTCTCCACAGCGCTCGACCGCCGGGTCACAGACTCCCCGACCAGGCTCAACCTCGTCATGCTCCTGTTCGACGCCTACCAGGACGGCACACACCGGCACCAGCTCAGCGCCCGCTACAAACTCGACCGGCGCATCGTCCGCATCGCACTCCAGCACCAGCAACCCCGCGGACCCATGCGCCACACCCACAACCTCATCACGCTCCTGGCCGCGATCGACCCCGCCGATCTGCACGACATGCTCACCCCACTGACGTCGGCACCGCCCTCATGATCACGGTCCGGGCTGTTGGGCAAGCGACGTCAGCCGGAGATCGAAACTTTCCCGTTCAGATGGTCCGCGATGCGCACGATGGTCCCCGCGTTCTCCTCGAACAAGTGCGCCTGCATGCCGACTGCCTGAGCGGCCTCGACGTTGACCGCAACGTCATCGACGAACAGACAGTCCTCCGGGCGCACTCCCAGCCGGGCACAGGTCACCTCGAAGGCGCGCGGGTCGGGCTTGCAAACGCCGATCTCGTGGGAGTAGACGATCTGCTCGACCAGTTCGTCAAAGTGGTACGCGGCTACCTCCCGCTCCCGGGCACCGACGAAGCTGTTGCTCAGGATGCCCAGCCTGCAGCGTGACCGCAGACCCCGCACATACGTGATCAGCTCACTGTTCGGCGTTCCCAGATACTCGGCCCACAGATCCGCCATGAAGGCTTCCACGTCAACAGCGTCGAGACGGAGACGCTCAGCCACCTGATCTCGCACCTCAGGCTCGCTGACCGCCCCGATACTGCCCGCCTGCCAGACCTCTCCCAACCGCTCGTGCACAGCACCCGTCGGCAGCCCGAGCCTCTGTTCCCAGCGTCCAACCCACCCCGTCTCGGGAGTGAGCTCCAGCACTCCACCGATATCGAGAATGACGCAGCGCGAGTCCAACGGATTCCCCCTCGTTCATTGCGTGGTCGAGCCACCGACGCGCACGCAGTTCGTTCATGTGATCCATGCACACTCTCGGCCTTCACCCCAGGGCAAGGTCAAGGAACAAGCAGTTCCCGTGACAGTCCTGTTGAAAGCCGCCCCCGTCCCGCTGAACCCGCAGGCACAGCCCTGCCCGATGCGCGGTCAAACTTCGGTGGCAAACCGTCAAACTTCACTGTCACAGGTCAGCGACATGAGCCAGCTCGCCGAACCGGCCGCCGCCGTCGAACAGTTCGACTGCCCCACCTGTGAGGTGCCCGCCGGAAGCACCTGCCGCACCCGCGGCGGCAAGGTCGCCCCGAAGTACCACACTCCGCGCTTCATGCTCGTACCCCAGCTCCGCGCCGAACTCGAAGTCCGCACCCCGGCCGACCGGAACCCCGGCCACGCCTGGGCGAAGGGCCCGGCCGTCGACACCACCCCGCCGGAGCCTGCGACGAAACCCACGAGAGTGGGCTACGCCCGTTGCAGCACCGCCCAGCAAGAACTCCAGAGCCAGCTCGATGCCCTGGCGGAAGCCGGGTGCGACCCGGTCTTCTCGGAGAAGATCAGTACCCGCGTCAAAGTACGGCCCGAGTTCGTGAAGGCCCTGGACTTCGCCCGCACCATCAAGAAGGCCGTCCCCCACCAGCGGGTCGTTCTCACCGTCCACGAGATGAAGCGCCTCGGACGCGGCGCCGCGGAACTCCTGTCCATCGCCGACGACCTGCGCACCAACGACATCGAGCTCGAACTGCTCACCGGGCCCCTGCAAGGGGTCTACGACCCGTCCGGGCACGGCGCCGCCCTCTTCGCGTTCTTCGCAGGCATGGCCGAGTCCGAACGCGAGTACATCCGTGAGAAGTCCCTCGAAGGCCAGGCGTCCGCCCGAGACCGGGGCAGGCACGGCGGACGGCCCAAGGTCTTCGACGACGACATGGCCCACTACGCCCGCACCCTGCGTGCCGGCGGCGTCTCCGTACCCGAGATCGCGGCGAAGCTCTTCATCCCCACCGGCAAGAACAAGGGCCAGAACCCATCCGTCGCCTCCGTTTACCGCGTCCTCGCAGAGGACGAACCCGAGACCTGAACAGCCCGTCTACGGCCGCAAGATCACCCTGCTATCCCTTCCGGCCGTATCTCGGCTGACCCTCTAGAGGAGCCCACGGCCGCTCTGGTGGCCCCCGCCGTGGCGAAGCCCGCCCCGGCCCCGGACCTCCGCTGCATCGCCGTCGCCGACCGCGACCGCGCCGCCGAGATCACCGCCCGGGTCCACCGGCTCATGCTGCTTGGAGCTAATGGCAAAACGTCCCCTCTATACGCGAGGGGGTTCTCCCAGCTAGATGGTTTTACTTCTACAGGTAGTAGTGGGCTGATCCCGGCGAACGGGATGGAAAAGGCAAAGACGACGCCTTCGGCGGCGACTGGGAAGAGGACTGGCCAGGCGTTCGGGGACGACCTCAGCGCCGTTGCCAGGAAGGTCATGCGCCGCGTGTGGCACGCGTGGAGGGTCCAACTCGGCCATGGGGTGGTGTTCTTGCCTTCCGGCACCCCGGAGGAGCTCAGCCGGTCAATCACGGGCGACGCGTGGAACGACCTGCACCACACGGTCGAGGTCGCCCTGCGCCGGTCCACCGAGTCCGAGCTCGTCGAACTGCTCGCCAGCAACGTCGTCAAGCGGAACGAGTGGGGCGAGATCGTCTGGCGAGCCGAGAACCTCGGCCGTCTGGCCGGGTGGCGCCTGTGGCGGCTCATCAACTCCCGGAAGAACCAGCAGGGCCCCGGCGAGTGCCTGGATCGTCCGGTTTGATCATGTGATGCCGTAGAGGGCGAGGACGCGGGGGCGTTCGGTGTGGGCTCGTCGTCCGGCGGCGGTGTTGACATAGCCGGCGAGCTTGAGCGCGCTGCGGATCAGGTCGCGCAGGGCAGCGAGTACGGCGGGCGTGTTGTGGGTCCTGACCTGGGACTTGTCCTCGTTGAAGGTGACATCTCGGCACCAGTGGACGGTGTTTTCCACCGTCCAGTGCCCGCGAGCCCAGGACGCGATCTCGGCTGCGTTCGCTTCCTCGGCGGGCAGGTCGGTGATGGCGTAGACGGTCTCGCTGGACCACTTCTTGGCCCCGTAGAGACGGCGACGGCGCTGGATCCGCAGGACCTGGGCCGCGTGGGGGAAGAGCAGGCCGTTGACGGTGACGACCTGGACGAGACGCTGTTCGTGACGGCCGTGGCCGCGGGCGTCGTCGCGGTGGATGACGGGGATCTCCTTCCAGGGCAGGGCGTGGAGTTGACGGGCCTGGCCGCGCTGGTTGTTCTTGATGGTCAGCAGGTAGTGAGCGCCGCGTTCGTGCAGGTAGGTGGCGTGGTCGCGCTGGGCGTGGAGGGCATCGGCGGTCACGACCACCCCCGCGAGATCCGCGTCGTCGATTCTGTCGAGCAAGGGCTGGAACTCGGGGATTTCGTTGGTCTTCGCGCCGATCTCGCGGGAGGCGAGCGTGACACCGTCGCCGTGGCGGACGGCGGACAGGACGAAGACCCGGCTGCCGTCCGGGCGCCTGGCGCCCCGCAGGCACTTGCCGTCCACCGCGATCGCCCGCCGCCGGATCCGTACCGGCCCGGCATGGGCGGCCGCCCGGTGGGCCCGGCGCTGTTCACGCTCGGTGCCACCGTCGGGCATGACCGGCTCCGGCCGGCGGGGCTGTGCGGACAGCAAGGGCCGCAGGTAGTCGTAAGCCGCCGCACAGATCTCACCGTGATCCAGGCGTCCCAGGACGCTGCGGAGGGTCTTCTCGCTCGGCACCCGGTAGCGGCCGAGGAGCGGGTGGTAGGGCAGGCCGAAGGCGGCCAGTTCCTCCGGCGTCGCACGTCGGCACCACTCCGCCGCCGCGGTGATCGAGTCGTGGCCGGACGGGGTCATCGCGCAGACCATCAGGGC
Source organism: Streptomyces sp. HSG2 (assembly GCF_016598575.1). Taxonomy (NCBI): domain Bacteria; kingdom Bacillati; phylum Actinomycetota; class Actinomycetes; order Kitasatosporales; family Streptomycetaceae; genus Streptomyces; species Streptomyces sp. HSG2. The sequence goes on along the minus strand of NZ_CP066801.1, from coordinate 5,217,915 downwards.
CAGCAGTGAGGAGAGCCGGTAGCGCACCCCGCAAGTCCCTCTCGGGTCGGTGACCGACTCGAACTCGGCCACCAGGCGGCGGACTTGGTCCTTGGCGGCCCCCTCGCCAAGGGCTTCCAGGCGGGGCACCGCGCAAGCGGGGGCAGCGACAGGGGATGATGGAGGAACGAACACGGCACCTTCGTGGATCTTGAAGCGTAGAGAACTCCATGATCCACAGGTGCCGTGTTCGCCTGCTTCCGGGGCCCACCACCGAGATCAACACCCCAAGCTGGGGCAATTCAGGCACTCGCCGGGGCCCTGGAAGAACCAGCACGGCTACGGCCGCCGCCGCGAGGTCGTGCCCGCCGCCCACGTCGAGCGGTGGGACAACATGACCCCGGCCGAGCTGGAGCGCCGCCGGGCCCGCGCCAACGCCGTCGTCCAGGCCCCGCCGGACTTCGACCGGCTGGAGGACCTGCGGGAGCAGGAGCGCCGCCGCGAGGCCGCCCGCCTGGCCGCCGAGGCCGAGCTGGCCGCCCAGGCGAAGCAGGCCGCCGAGGAGTCCACGCGCCGCGAGCTCACCGGGCGGTGGGGCCTCGAACGGTTCGCTGAGCAGAGCCCGACCCGGCGGTGGGCCGCCCGGGAGCCCGAGGAGGTCCACGAGGCACAGATGGCCGCGCGCCGCGCCCTCGACGCCCCGCGCGCCCTGTCGTCCTCCGAGATCAGCTGGCAGGCCGCCGTGGCCAAGGCCCGCGCCGAGAAGCGCGCCCGCCGACGCAACCAGGGATGAGCACCAGGACCACGCCGGTACCGTGGCCGGAGAACGAGAACGCCGAGGTCATCGGCACAACGGAGGGGAGCCGGCCATGACACTGGCCGTACGGATGAGCCCGGAGGTCAAGCAGGCCCTCGGCCCGCAGATGGCCGTGCAGGCCCGCGGCATCACCGAGGGCACGTGCATCGAGTGCCAGCAGCCGCTCGACGCCGGGCCGGTCAACGTGGTGCTGGGCATGGGACCCATGGGCGCCGGCGGGATCTGGTTCGTGCACGACCGCTGTGCGCCGTCGCGGATCATCGAGCTGAACGCCGAGGCCGAGGCCGCGCTCGTGCAGCCCGAGGACGGGCTCGACATGACGATGGCCGCGGGCATCGTCGAGGGCACACCCGTGCTCGTCGCCCGCATGGTGATGACGCCGCTCACCGACTCCGGCACCTACGGGTCGGAGCCGCGCAACGTGTTCATGCAGGCCCTGCTGGAGAACGGATTCCAGCTCGTCACCGCCGAGCTCGACGCCGAGCCACTGGCCGAGTGGGTGGCCGTGTTCCAGCCCCACGGCCGCGACCTGCAGCTCGCCGTCCTGACGCCGACCGGGGAGAAGTTCTACGCGGGCACGCTCCCCAGGCCGCCCGCCGGGTGGGTCAAGGCCGTGCTCGACGGGCACCAGGTCCTGCTCCTCGGCGGAGACGCCGCGGGCAGCCACGACGCCCCCGAGGTCGAGCAGGCCGCCGCCCTGGCCGTCGCCGCGAGCGAGGGCAAGCTGGCCGGCGCACGCGTCGCGGCCGGACGCCCCAGCGACTTCGGCCTCTCCTGACGCCTCAGCTGTGGAGGCAGCCCGCCACCATGGCGAACAGCACGAAGGCGCCGATCACCCGCCACGTCCACTTGCGCCCGAGCAGCCTGGAACAGCAAGAACACCATTGAGGGCCCCCTGAGTTGACCTCGACACAGGGGCCCATTCTCGCGTCCGTGATCGCCCGACCGCTGGGCTACCGCCGAATCAGCCAGCCCCCAGGGCGAGGATCAACGGAACCGCAACCGGCGGTAGAGGCCGTTCCGCTTCCCGAGTTGTGTACACAATGGCTTGTGCGTGAGAACGGAGTCCGCGAAGCGCGGGCACAACTGACCCAGCTTCTGGAGGACGCAGCCCAGGGCGAGGCGACCCTCATCACCCGGCACGGCCGGCCCCTCGCGGTGCTGCTGCCGCCCGAGGCCGCCGAGTGGTGGGAGGCCCGCCAGCGCCACCAGGCCGAACTCGCCCGCCGCCAGGCCGCCGCCGACGAGCGCCAGGCCCTCCGCGACGCGTGGGGGAGCGAACTCGTCCACCCCGTGGCCGCCGTGGTCCGCTACCACGGCGACCCCGCCAGCGACGATCCGCTCTACCTGCGCGACGCCGACCAGATCCCCCGGCCCCGCCGGGAACTCCGCGCCCTGGTCGAGCAGCTGCGACCGGACTACCGCTCGTGGATGGTCGAGGCGTGGTACGAGGACGACCCCCGCCGACCCAGCCCCGACAGCGCCCGCTTCCGCAACACCGCCCGCCACCGCTACGACTGGCAGGACCTCGGCGCCAACAACGTCCTGCACCTCCTCGACGCCGAGGGCAACACCCTCGCCCAGGCCGAGTACGACCGCCGCCGTCCTGGCCGGGCAGGGCCCCGAGGGCTGGGGCGCCCTCCACGGCCGGTTGGAGGAGATGTGCTGATCGGCTTCCGGCTCTCTGTCCGAACCGGCGGTCTCGTCAATCGGTTGGGTCCAAAACTCGACGGCTGGCATGATGAGCGGATGGACGCTCCTACCCCGATCGACGTCGACACGTGGCCGCGCCGACAGCACTTCGAGCACTATCGTCGGCTCGTACCGTGCACGTACTCGATGACGGTGGAGTTGGACGTCACCGCGTTCACTGCGGCGTTGCGTCGATCGCGACGTAAGTCCTACATCGCGCAAGTCTGGGCACTTTCCACGGTTGTCAACCGTCACGATGAGTTCAAGATGTGTCTCACTACGTCGGGTGAGCCGGCCGTCTGGCCTGTCGTGCACCCTGCTTTCACGGTATTCAACCCGGAACGCGAGACGTTCGCGTGTGTGTGGGCCGCCTACGATTCCGACTTCGGAGCGTTCCATGACGTAGCCGCCCCTCTGCTCGCGGAGCACAGTCGCGCCACCGACTTCTTCCCACAGGGGAAGCTGCCGGCCAACGCGTTCGACGTGTCGAGCCTGCCATGGGCGTCCTTCACCGGGTTCAACCTCAACATCGGCAACGGCTGGGACCACCTCGCGCCGATCTTCACGCTGGGCCGCTACACCGAGCGAGACGGCCGGGTCCTGCTCCCCCTGGCAGTACAGGTGCACCACGCCGCCGCGGATGGGTTTCACTCGACACGGCTCGTCAACGAGTTGCAGGCTCTCGTTACAGATCCGACCTGGCTGGAGGAGACCCCGAAGGCCTGAGCAAAAGGCCTCGTCAGTCCTCGCGCCGTCCTCGTCGTCAAGCCCGGCGGCGACCGGGTCGCGCAGTGGGCGCAGGCCGCCGTCTTCCGGGACCGAAGGGCCCTCAGCTCGCGAAGCGGAACCCGCAGTTGGAACTGGCAATACCTCCCCGTCTGCCATCACGGCCCCGGTCTCCTATCTCTGACCCACGGTGCAAGGTAGGGCCGCGCCCGCTACCGGTTCCGGCGACGTGCGGCAGGGTCGCGCTCCGCGACGTGCCGGGCGACCGCGTCGACGCCGGGACGGGCGTACCGCTCCAGGGAGCGGACGGAGGCGTGGCGGGAGCGGGCCAGCAGCATCGGGGTAGAGGTGCCGCCCTCGGCGTCGTGGGTGAGGGAACTGTGGCGGAGCCGGTGGAGCGTCCAGCCGTCCAGGTCGGGCCTTGACCCCGGATCCTGGACACCCGAGACACTTGGATCTTGAAGGTCCAGGAGAACGGATGTCCCGTGGTCATGAAGCACTACCCGCCTGAGTTCAAGGCGGACGCGGTCGCGCTGTACGAGTCGCGGCCCGGGGCGACGATCAAGTCGGTCGCCGCTGATCTGGGGGTCAACCCGGAGACGCTGAGGAACTGGATCCGGGCGGCCGGTGCCGCCCGTCCCCGTGGCCGCCGCCCGGAGGGTCCGGCGGTGCCGGAGTCTTCGCTTCAGGCAGAGCTCGCCGCCGCGCGGAAGAAGATCCGCGAGCTGGAGGAGGAACGCGAGCTCCTGCGGAAGGCCGCGAAGTATTTCGCCGGGGAGACGCGCTGGTGAACCGCTTCCAGTTCGTCTGCGACCACCAGCGCCGATACGGCGTGAAGCGGTTGTGCCAGGTCCTGGGCATCGCCCGCTCCAGCTTCTACTACTGGCGCCGGACCGCACCGGACCGGGCGGCCCGCCGGGCGGCCGACGCCCAGCTCGCCGCACGGATCCAAACCGTCCACCGGGAGTCGGAAGGCACCTACGGTGTCCCCAGGATCACCGCCGAGCTCCGCGAGGACGGTGAGCGCGTCAACCACAAGCGCGTCGCCCGCCTCATGCGCACTGCCGGTATCGCCGGGACGCGCCTGCGCCGCAGACACCGCACCACGGTCCCGGACCCGGCCGCCGCGAAGGCGCCCGACCTGATCGGCCGGGACTTCACCGCCACGGAGCCGAACACCAGGTATGCCGGCGATATTACGTATCTCCCGCTGGACGGTGGGAAGTTCCTCTATCTCGCCACGGTCATCGACCTCGCCTCGCGCCGCCTGGCCGGATGGGCGCTGGCCGATCACATGCGGACCGAGCTCGTCACCGATGCCCTGGACGCGGCGATACGGACCCGCGGCAGCCTCGCGGGGGCCGTCATGCACAGCGACCACGGGGCGCAATACACCAGTCGGGCCTTCGCCCACGCCTGCGCGAAGGCCGGTGTCCGCCAGTCCATGAGCGCGGTCGGCAGCTCGGCGGACAACGCGCTGGCCGAGTCCTTCAACGCGACGTTCAAGCGGGAAACCCTCCAAGGCCGCAAGAGCTGGTCCAGCGAGCGCGAAGCCCGGCTCGACGCCTTCCGATGGCTGAACCGCTACAACACCCGACGCCGCCACTCACGACTCGGACAACGCAGCCCGATCGCCTACGAGACGGCACTCGCCGCAACATCAACTACGCTGGCTCAAGCCGCATAGCCCGTGTCCAGGATTCGGGGTCAAGGCCCCTTCACCGATCCCCGGCTCTGCGCTGCCATCGTCGACCGTCTCACCTTCAACGGCGCGATCATCCAGACCGGCACCGAGTCCTACCGCCTCGCCCACACCAAAGCCCTGGCCGAGCAGGCCGCCGCCGGCTGAGAGGGGCTGCCGGGTGCTGGCGCGGTCGCTTCAACCGCGCCAGCACGTCTCACGCGCCGGTGACTCCGTCGACCTGCTCGCGGATGAGATCAGCATGACCGTTGTGACGTGCGTATTCCTCGATCATGTGCACCAATATCCAGCGCAGGGAGACTCCCTGATCGCCGACGTGACCCGCTTCCTGCTCGGACAGTTGGCCGGAGTCATCCAGCGATGCGTCAGCGATCAGCTCACGACCTCGGGCGACCTCCCCTTGCCAGGCAGCCATCGCCTCGTCGAGTCCTCGTTCCGGCTGAAGGGCGAAGCCGTCGAAGTTGCCCTCCCCGAAGACTGGCGACACGGTCAGACCTGCGAACACACGCTGGAACCAGTTGCGCTCCACCTCGGCCATGTGCTGAACGAGACCGAGCAGCGTCATCGACGACGGTGACGCCGCAGCAAGCCGTAATTGATCATCTTTGAGGCCCGAACACTTCAGGGCGAGAGTCGCACGGTGAAAGTCCAGCCATGCTTCCAGCATGGTGCGCTCGTCGGCATGCGCGGGCGGGATCGGCCGTCCATCCGGTGTCGTATTCATGAGCACACCCTGGCAGCGGCGGCTATGGGCCACGACCGTCTTCGCTGGCGACGAACACGTGTCTCGCCCGTCTTCCACGGCGGGTCAGTGACTCTGTTGCGCATTTTGCTGCGGGGTGCTCGTCGGGTCGGGGATGATCGTTCCGTTGGGTCCTGCCGGGTTGTTGCGGGGCCCGGGGAGGACGGTGCTCGGTGTCGATGCGGCCGCAGGGGTTACCAGAGGTTCCGGAGTTGACGGCGGCGGTGGCCGCGGTGGTGTTCCCGGACGGCTCGCTGGCGATGCGGGTTCGGGAGGAGTTGGCGGGGGTGTTCGCGGACGAGCCGTTCGCGGAGGCGTTCGGTGCGCGCGGGCCGGCGGGATTGTCGCCGGGGATGCTGGCGCTGGTCACGGTGTTGCAGTTCGCGGAGAACCTGACCGACCGGCAGGCCGCGGAGGCGGTGCGTGAGCGCCTGTCGTGGAAGTACGCGCTGGGACTGGAGTTGACCGACACCGGTTTCGACTTCACGGTGCTGGCGAGGTTCCGGGCTCGGCTGGTCGAGCACGGCATGGAGCGCTTGGTCTTCGACCGGCTGCTGGAGCACTGCCGCGGCAAGGGCCTGGTCGGCGCGGGCGGGAAACAGCGCACGGACTCCACGCACGTGATCAGTGCGGTGCGGGACCTGAACCGTCTGGAGCTGGCCGGGGAGAGCGTGCGCGCGGTGCTGGAGGCGCTGGCCGGTGCGGCGCCGTCCTGGCTGGCGGGCCGGTTCGGGGCTGAGCGGATCGCCGAGTGGGAGCTGCGGTATGCGGCCCGCGTGGATTCCTGGCGGCTGCCGTCGTCGAAGACCAGGCGGGACCGGCTCGCCGAGGTCTACGGGCAGGACGCGCTCGTGCTGCTGCGCGCCGTGCGCGAGCCGGATGCCCCCGCTTGGCTGCGCGAAGTGGAGCCGGTGGAGTTGCTGCGGCGGATCTTCGTGCAGACCTACCACGTCACCTGCAACGCCCGGGGACGGGAGGTGGTCAGGAAGCGGGAGGCCGACAGTGACGGCGTCCCGCCCGGACAACTGCGGCTCGCCTCGCCCTACGACGCGGATGCCCGCTGGTCGGCGAAGGGAGACGAGCTGTTCTGGTGCGGCTACAAGGTCCACCTCACCGAGACCTGCGACAACGACAACGGCACTGACGGTGCGGGCGGCACTGACGGCACCGCTCCCGCCGCGGCCGGCGCCCCGCACCTGATCACGGACGTGGCCACCACCGCCTCGACCGCGCCGGACGTGACTGCCACCGCCGCCATCCAGCACCGCCTGGCCGAACGCCAGGTCAAGCCGGGCGAGCACTACCTCGACTCCGGCTACCCCTCCGCCGACCTCGTCACCGACGCGGCCCGCGACGGCATCACCATGATCACCCCGCTCCTCGGCGACCACTCCCGCCAGGCACGGGAGGCCGAGGGCTTCGACAAGGCCGCGTTCCGGATCGACTGGAACACCCGCCAGGTGACCTGCCCCGAGGGCAGCACCAGCACCGGCTGGTATCCCGTGCAACAGCACGGCCGCGACGCCATCGTGATCGCCTTCGCCGGCGGTGACTGCCGCCCCTGCCCCTCCCGCGAGCGGTGCACCGCTGCCGTCCGCGGCAATCGCATGCTCACCCTGCGGCCCCCGAGGTCCACGAGCACGTCACCGCCGCCCGCGCCGAGCAGAAGAGCGACACCTGGCAGGCCAAGTACGCCCTGCGTGCAGGTGTCGAGGGCACCATCAACCAGGCCCTCGACGTCACCGGGATGCGCCGGGCCCGCTACCGCGGCCTGCCCAAGGTCACCCTCCAACACGCCTTCTCCGCCACCGCGATCAACATCATCCGGCTCGACGCCCACTGGGCCAGCCGCCAGCCCCACCGCACCAGACGATCCTGGACAAGCCGCCTGTCCCGCCTCGTCTACCAACTCGCCGCGTAGCACCAGCCAAAATGCGCAACAGAGTCGTCAGTGACATCAAAACTCACTGACATCGATCTTGCTGAGCCATACGAGGCGACTCCCGGAACCGCCTCCAAATGACTCCCTCACAAAGTGACACAGCCAGCTGGCCTGGGTTCGACGTAATTCGAGGGTCCTGGAGGCTCTTGCGGGCTGAAGGTGCAGGTCATCGGGGCGCGGACGGCGCAAACGGCTGGAATGGCCTAGAGACACGACTTTCTTGATTCACCTGTGTTGGCCTGCTACTTCGGCCTATCGTCTGGATCCATGTACGTGAGGACGACGAAGCGGGAGAACAAGTCCGGCACGGTCCGGTACCTGCATCTGGCCCACAACGAGTGGGATCCGGTGAAGGGGCGGGCGGTGCCGAAGGTGCTGTTCACCTTCGGCCGCGAGGACGACCTGGACCGCGAGGCGGTCAGGCGTCTGGTCATGTCTCTATCGAAGCTGCTGGAGCCGGGCGACGCGCTGGCCGCAACCGCGGCGTCGGACCTGGAGTTCGTCTCCTCGGTGCCGTTCGGCGGCGCCTATGTGCTCGACCAGCTGTGGCGCCGGCTGCGGATCGACCAGATCGTGGGCCGGGTCGGGCAGCCCAAGCGAGGCCGGCGCCGGGACATGACCGCGACCGAGCGGGTGCTGTTCGCCCTGGTCGCCAACCGGGCGCTGGCCCCGTCGTCGAAGCTCGCGGCGGCGGAGTGGATCACGAACGACGTGCACATCGACGGCCTGGCCGAGACCGGCGAACAGCCCTGCTACCGGGCGATGGACTGGCTGCACGAGGTGCAGGACGACTTGGAGAAGCAGGTGTTCGACGAGGTCGCGAACCTGCTGAACCTGGAGGTCGACCTGCTGTTCTTCGATACCACCAGCACCTACTTCGAACTGGAGGAGCCCGACCCCCCCGCCCGCAACGCGCGGGCCGGCGCCTGGACGCCGACGATGTGGACGACAACGAGGCCAGGCAGGCCGGGTTTCGGACCTACGGCAAGTCGAAGGACTCCCGCGACGACCTGCCGCAGATCGTGATCGGCATGGCCGTCACCAGGGACGGCATCCCGGTCCGCTGCTGGTGCTGGCCGGGCAACACCTCCGACCAGACGCTGATCCGGCAGGTCAAGGACGAGATGCGGGACTGGACCCTGTCCAAGATCGTGTGGGTGGCAGACCGCGGTTTCTCCTCCGCCGCCAACCGCCGCTACCTGCGCAAGGGCGACCACGCCTACATCATCGGCGAGAAGCTCCGCTCCGGAAGTCCCGAGGTGCAGGCCGCCCTGTCCCGCCAGGGCCGCTACCAGGACGTCGGCGAGAACATGCGCGTCAAGGAGGTGCGGATATCCGACACCGACCGGTTCGTCATCTGCCACAACCCTGAAGCGGCCGAGCGTGACCGGCACATGCGCGAACAACTCGTCGCCCAGCTGGCCGGCTTGATCGCCGACACCGACAAGCTCAGCGACTTCAAGCGGGGTGAACTACGCGGGAAGATCGCCGACAAGCCCGGCCTGAACCGCTACCTTCGCGCTACCCCGGCCGGCAAGCTCCGCGTCGACCAGGCGAAGATCAAGGCGGAGGAGAACCTCGACGGGAAGTACCTCCTGCGCTGCTCGGACCCCCACCTGAGCGCCGAGGACATCGCGCTGGGCTACAAGCAACTGCTCGAAGTCGAGCGCGGCTGGCGCGACATGAAGCAGATCATCGACCTGCGGCCCGTCTACCACCGCCTCGAAGAACGCATCCGAGCCCACGTCATCCTCTGCTGGCTCGCCCTCCTCCTCATCCGGATCACCGAGACCACCACCGGCAAGACCTGGCCGCACATCCGACGCGAACTCGACCGCCTCCATCTGGGCACCTTCACCGGCCGCACCGGCACGTTCCAGCAGGTCACCACCCTGACCAAGCCTCAGCGCGACCTACTCGCGAAGCTGGACATCCCCGCCCCCAAGCAGGTCGTCTCACTTCAGCCCACACCTCGCTGACCAGCGAGAACACCACCGCCTAGAGACACGCCCTCCAGGCGGACACACGCATGTCCACCCAGGTCAGGCCCCAGATTCGCCTCTCCAGACTGCCGAATTACGTCGAACCCGGGGCTGGAGAAGTACGCCGGCGTCGACGGCAAGACCCGCTTCTACGACGCCACAGACGTGGTGCCGATGGACGGGGTGGTGCGCAGGGACTGGCGTGAGGCGGTCGTGGACGACAGGGGCCGCGTCGAGCGCATCCCGTACGAGCTGTGTGTGCTGGTGGCGCTGCGGGACGCGGTCCGGCGCCGGGAGATCTACGTCGAGGGCGCCGCGCGGTGGTGCAACCCGGAGGACGACCTGCCCGGCGACTTCGAGGCCACCCGCGCTGTGCACTACGCCGCGATCCGCCAGCCGCTGAACCCGAGGGTGTTCATCGCGGACCTGAAGAAGCGCATGACTGCGGGCCTGGACGGGCTCTCGGCCGCGCTCGCGGACGGCTCGGCGGGCGGGGTGAAGGTCACCGCCCGCAAGGGCGAGCCGTGGATCACCGTGCCGAAGCTGGAGCCGCTGGCCGAGCCCACCGGCCTCCAAGCACTCAAGGACGAGGTCGTACGCCGCTGGGGCGTCCTGGACCTGCTGGACGTGCTGAAGAACTCCGACTTCCTCACCGGCTTCACCGAGGAGTTCTCCTCGGTCGCCGCGTACGAGCGCATCGAGCGGGACGTCCTCCAGCGCCGCCTCCTGCTCGCCATCTTCGCGCTGGGCACGAATATGGGCATCCGCGCGATCGTGGCGACCGGCGAGCACGGCGAGAGCGAGGCCGCGCTGCGGCACGTGCGCCGGCACTTCATCACCGTCGACAACCTCCGTGCGGCCGTGACCAGGCTGGTGAACGGCACGTTCGCCGCCCGGGATGCTGCCTGGTGGGGTCGCGGCAACGCCTGCGCGTCGGACTCGAAGAAGTTCGGGTCCTGGTCCAGCAACTTCATGACCGAGTACCACGCCCGGTACGGCGGCAACGGCGTGATGATCTACTGGCACGTGGAACGGAAGAACGTCTGCATCTACTCCCAGCTCAAGTCCTGTTCGTCGTCCGAGGTCGCGGCGATGATCGAGGGAGTGCTGCGGCACTGCACGGACGCCGAGATCGAGTCCAACTACGTCGACACGCACGGCGCCTCGGTGGTCGGGTTCGCGTTCACCGAGCTGCTGAACTTCCGCCTGCTGCCGCGACTGAAGAACATCGGCAGCATCCGCCTGTACCGTCCGGACGACGCCCCGCCCGGTTGGCCCGCCCTCGGGGCCTCGCTGACGCGGCCGATCCGCTGGGAGCTGATCGAGCAGCAGTACGACCAGATGGTGAAGTACGCGACCTCGCTCCGCCTGGGAACGGCGGAGGCGGAGCAGGTGCTGCGGCGCTTCACCCGCGGCGGCCCCAAGCACCCCACGTACGCCGCGCTCGAAGAACTCGGCCGCGCCGTCCGCACCGTCTTCGCCTGCGACTACCTCGCCAGCCCCGGCCTGCGCCGGGAGATTCACGGCGGCCTCCAGGTCGTGGAGAACTGGAACAGCGCGAACACCGTGCTGCACTACGGCAAGGACGGCGCCCTGACCGGCCCGGACAAGGAGCACGCCGAGACCTCGATGCTTGCCCTGCACCTGCTCCAGTCCGCGCTCGTCCACGTCAACACCCTGCTGATCCAGCAGATCCTGGCCGAACCGGCCTGGGCCAAGAAGCTCTCGGACGAGGACCGGCGGGGCCTGACCGCGCTGTTCTGGTCCAACGTCAACCCGTACGGCACCTTCCGCCTGGACATGGACAAGCGCCTCGACCTGGGGCTCATGGTGCCCCGCCCCCGCGTCCCGGCGGACGCCGCCCGATCGTCCGCGGAGAACCGATGAAGGGCTGCCCAGACTCACCCCCCTCGGATGAGCGAGGGGGGTTGAGGATCACGGACTTCGCGGCAGGTACGAATTGAAGCGAGACGATTCGTCTTGTTACGGTGGGGGCATGGCTTTCCTCTTCTTCGTCTGAGTCCGGGCACGGCCGACGCCGCCGCTTCTGCTGCCCGTAGCCCCTTCGTATGCCCAGGGAAAGCCATATGCGCGACCGCGCCCATGCCTCCGTGTCCACCGTCGCCCCCGCTACCGTGGCGCAGCTGTCTGTCAAGAACGTCACCAAGTCCTACGGCACCCGGATTGTCCTCGACCAGGTCTGCTTCACCGTCCGTCCGGGCGAGAAGGCCGCCGTCATCGGCGAGAACGGCTCCGGCAAGTCCACCTTGCTGCGGCTGCTCGCCGCGGTCGAGATGCCGGATTCCGGGGAGATCACCGTCAACTTCGCCGGCGGCACCGGCCACCTGGCCCAGACGCTTGACCTCGATGCGGACTGCACCGTGCAGGACGCCGTCGACCTCGCCTTCGCTGACTTGCACGACATGGAGTGCCGGTTGCGGGTGGCGGAGATGCGCCTCGGAGAGGCGACGGAAGGGGATCTCGCCGCCTACGGCGAGCTGCTGATCGCGTACGAGGAACGCGGCGGGTACGAGGCGGACGCTCGCGTGGCTGCCGCCATGCATGGGCTCGGGCTCGCCCGGATCACCCGCGACCGCGTGCTCGGCTCGCTGTCCGGCGGCGAGCAGTCCAGGCTCGCGCTCGCCTGTGTACTGGCCGCCTCTCCCGAACTGCTGCTCCTCGACGAGCCGACCAACCACCTCGATGCGGCAGCCGTGCGCTGGCTTGAGGAGCGCCTGCGCGCGCACCGCGGCACCGTCGTCGCCGTCACCCACGACCGCGGCTTCCTGGAGCGCATCGCCACCACGATTCTCGAGGTCGACGGGGACGAGCGCACGGTGCGCCGGTACGGCGACGGCTGGGCCGGCTACCGCGCCGCGAAGGCCGCCGCCCGGCGCGGCGCGGAGCAGCGGTACGCGGACTGGGTCGAGGAGGTGGTTCGCACGGAGGAGCTGCTCGAGGCCGCAGGAAGGCGACTCGCCGGCACCGGCCGCGACCCGAAGCAGGGTTTCGGCAAGCACCGCCGGTCCAGCGAGGCGAAGCTCGGCGGGCAGGTGCGCTCCGTCCGGGAGCGTCTGGCCCAGCTGCGGCGCAACCCGGTGGCACAGCCGCCGGCACCGCTTCGTTTCACGACGGCGCCGGCGGCGGCAGACAGCCTCGCCCAGGGCTCCACCCTCGCTGAGTTCGACGGCGTACGGGTCGGCGGGCGGCTGCGTCTGGACGGGCTTCTTGCAATCGTGCCCGGACAGCGGCTTCTGGTCACGGGCGAGAACGGCGCGGGCAAGACGACGCTCCTGCGCGTCATGGCGGGCGACCTGGAGCCGGACGCGGGCACGGCACGCCGCCCCGCCAGGATCGGCTACCTCGCGCAGGAACTGCCCGCGCACTCCACCCGACTGCCACTGCTCGCCGCGTTCGCCGCCGGGTGGCCCGGGCTGCCGGACGAGTACGCCGAACAGCTCCTGGCCCTGGGGCTGTTCCGAGAAGGGGACCTGCACGTCCCGGTTGCCGCGCTGTCCGCGGGACAGCAACGGCGACTGCAGATCGCCCGCCTGGTGACCCGGCCCGCGGACCTCCTCGTCCTCGACGAGCCCACCAACCACATCGCGCTCGATCTGGTCGAGGACATCCAGGCAGCGCTCGCGACGTACCCGGGAGCGGTGGTCATGGTCTCGCACGACCGCGGCTTCCGCGCGCGCTTCGAAGGGGATCAGCTGGAACTGCGCACCAGCCGCAGGCGCTGACCCCCGTCGGGCCCTCCTCTGCCACGAACGGCGCTCACCCCGACCTGCCCAACAGCCAGAAGACCCACGGAAACGATAGAGTCATGACCACCTTCCTGACACCACAGCAAGTCGCCGCCCGCACCTCCGCCGCCGTCGAAGCGGCCCTCGTGGCAGGGCGCGAGCTCGGACTGACCATCACCGACCCCACGGTGCTCCACGACGTCTTCTCCGTCGTCGTACACCTGGCGCCCTCGCCGGTCGTGGCCCGGATTCCCACTGTCCTGCCGCACCCAGAAGATCTGGCCGCCCTCGCGCGCCGCCAGCAGGACGAACTGGACGTGACACGTTGGCTGGCCGACCAGGGAATCCCCGTGATCGTGCCCAGTCCGCTCGTGCCGCGGGAGCCCGTGCAGCGCGGCGGTCTCTCCATGACGTTCTGGCCCTTCGTCCCGGAGGACCGGGACACGGAACCCGACTACGTGGCGAACGCCGAAAGCGTCGCCGACCTGCACGCCGCAATGCGCACCTACCCCGGCCGCCTGGATTATCTGTCCGCGGCCGATCCGCGGTTCATCGCGGAAAGCCTCGCCCGGCTCCACCAGCACCCCGCCCTGATCGGTGCGGCCGAGCTGGACCGTGCCCGCCGCGAGTGGCAGCTCCTGGAACCCCTCGTGCGCTCACGCGCGGCCTTTGAGGCCCGGTTCCCGGGCATCGGTCTCCAGCCCATCCATGGCGACTCCCCGCCCGCGAACATCTTCTCCGGGGTGGACGGCAACCTGTACGCCGACTTCGAACTCGTCACCCTGGGGCCTGTCGAGTGGGACCTGGCCGCTCTCGGACCCGAGCACGAATCCGCCTACAACCGCGGCGCGCAGCGCAACGGCACGAGGCCGCTCGATGAGGAGGTCCTGGGCTTCGTCAACGCCCTGGGCATGCTGCGAGTTGTCGCCACTCTCACGCTGGTCCCACAGCTTCCCGAGCTGATGGAGTACCTCAAGCCTGCCGTCGACCGCTGGCAGACGATGCCCTTCGCAGGCGGCATGGACAGCTGACACCGGCCGATGGCTGTGCGTGGTACCCGCTCAGTCCGTCGTTGGGTGGCGAGGCTTCGGGAAACCTGCTGTGGCGTTTCATAGGTGGTCCCTGTTTCAACACCGCGCGCGGACCTTGGGGATCACGTCGGGGAGTGTTTCATTGGCCGTTTCCAAGCTCTTGATTGGTGAAACGGACTCGTGAAACAGTGGAGGCATGGACACCGCTCCGCACCTCCTCGTCGAGGCCCACCCCTGCCCGATGTCGACCTGCCGGGCGCCGGCGGGCTCGCCGTGCCGAACGTCGGCCGGGAAAGTGGCCGTCAGCTACCACACCGCCCGCTTCCAGGCCGTGCCCTCGCTCCGCTCCGAGCTGCGCGTCGCCACCCCGGCCGTCCGCCACCCTGGGGCCACCTGGCGGGAACTGCCGGCCCCGACGTCGGCCCGCCCCGCGCTCGACGCCGAGATCCGCATCGGCTACGCCCGCGTCTCCACCACACAGCAGGAGATCCAGTCCCAGATCGACGCCCTCAACGCAGCGAACGTCCACCGGCTGTTCCAGGAGCGCATCAGCACCCGGGTCCGCGAACGCCCCGAGATGAAGGCCGCGCTGGACGCCGCCCGGGAGTACCGGGCCCTCGGCGCGAAGGTCACCCTGGTCGTGCACGAGATGAAGCGCCTCGGCCGCGGCGCCCTGGAACTGCTGAAGGTCGCCGAGGAACTGCGCGACGCGGGCATCGAGCTGGAGTTCCTGACCGGCCCGCTCCAAGGCCGACATGACCCTGCCGGGTACGGAGCGGCCCTGTTCGCGTTCTTCGCCGCCATGGCGGAGGCGGAGCGCGACTACATCCGGGACAAGACGCTGGAGGGGCACGAAACCGCCCGCACCAAGGGCAAGACCATCGGCGGCATGAAGGTGACCGACGGTGACATGCTGGCGATGGCGCTGCACCTGCGGGAGACGGGCCTGAGCCTGCGCGAGATGGCGTCCCGGCTCGTCATCACCAAGGGCGCGAAGAAGGGCCGCCACCCCTCCCCCGCCACCGTCATGCGGATGCTCCGCGAACACGACGAGCAGACAACGGCAGTGAGCACCTGATCGCCCCGCCACTTTGCGGCTGGTGTCTGAGCTAGGACTTCGGGGCCAATACGCGAGCCCACCAGTAGAAGGCCATGCTCTAGCGGAGGCGGGCCAGCAAGTGGGCGTCGAGGAAGCCCCGCTCGGAGGCCGGGTCGTGGAGCAGCCGGGCGAACGTGACGAGCCCGGCCCCGGCCAGCAGCTCGGCGAACCGGTCCGCCGGCCAGCTATAGGCCAAGGCCGTGAAGTTACGGTCCGGGCTGGGTTGTCGATAGGGCTGTGATCTGCGGGTTCGGGAGACGCAAGAAGCGGAGCCCCGGTAGAACTGGCAGTCGACCAAGACAACCGTTCACTCACCGGAGGCTCCGCTGTCCGGACAGTCTGCCATCACGCGTGTCGTCAAGGTGGCCGAAGGACTCTATGCCCCGGGTCACTTAGGTGAGTTGACCCGGATCGTTCCGTTCGAGCTGGTCGATGCCGTGCTTGTCGAGTGCGGAACGGTCCAGCAACGGCTGCGGAAACTGCCCGCGCGGGTCATTGTCTACCTGCTGCTGGCCGCAGCCCTGTTCGAGACTGCGGCTATCGCGAGGTATGGCGCAAGCTCACCGGCGCCCTGGTGGGGCTGCCCCTGGTGAAAGTGACCGCGACCGCGCTGTGGCACGCCCGCTGCCGGCTCGGCGTGCGCCCGATGCGAGCCCTGTTCGACGTCCTGCGCGGACCCGTCTCCGCGATCCGTACGACCGGAGCACGCTGGAAGGGCCTGCTCGTCGTCGCGATCGACGGTACCCACCTGGACGTCGCCGACGACGAAGCGGTCCGCGCCAAGCTGGGCAAGGGGTCCAACCAGTACACCGCCGCCTCGGGATACCCGCAGGTCATGCTGGTGGCCCTGGTCGCCTGCGGCACCCGCGCGGTCATCGACGCGGTCTTCGGGCCCCGCAAGCCCGGCGAGTCCGTCCTGGGCCGCCGCCTGGCACGCTCCCTGACCAACGACATGATCGTCCTGCTGGACCGGGGATTCTCCTCCAATCCGTTCCTGACGACCGTCGCCGGCGCCGGAGCGGACTTCCTCGCCCGTCTCTCCTCGGGACGCAAGCCGCCCGTCCTGGCCGTCTTTGCGGACGGCTCGTTCCTGTCCAGGATCGGTGACATCGAGGTCCGCGTCATCATCTGCGAGATCACCATCGCCACCAGCGCGGGCCGCCGCACCGGCGCCTACCGGCTGGCCACCACGCTCCTTGACCATCGCACCCACCCGGCATTCGACCTGGTCAGGCTCTATCACGAGCGCTGGGAAGTGGAATCGGCCTACTTCGAGATCAAGAAATCGATG
This sequence comes from Streptomyces sp. HSG2, assembly GCF_016598575.1. Taxonomy (NCBI): domain Bacteria; kingdom Bacillati; phylum Actinomycetota; class Actinomycetes; order Kitasatosporales; family Streptomycetaceae; genus Streptomyces; species Streptomyces sp. HSG2. Next base: position 5,201,166 of record NZ_CP066801.1, on the reverse strand, counting down.
CTCGGCCGACGCGTCCTGCGCTCTCGGACCTGGCCCGGCATCGCCCAGGAGATCTACGCTCTCCTGACCGCCTACCAGGTGATCCGGATCGCCATAGCCGACGCTGCCCAGGCATCCGGCGCCGATCCCGACCGATGCAGCTTCTCCATCGCCCTGAACACCGCCCGTGACCAGATCGTCCAGGCTCAAGGCGTGATCGCCGACACCGTCATCGACCTCGTCGGCGCGATCGGGCACGCGGTCCTGGGCACTCTCATGCCCGCCCGGCGAATCCGCCTCGGCCCCCGCGCGGTCAAACGGCCCTTGTCCCGATACGCCTACAAGAGCATCAAAGTCGACCGCCACACGTACAAGGCCACCATCAGCATCGACATCTTGACGTCGGCTCCCGAACCCTAACTTCACGGCCTTGAGCTATAGGCGGGTGTCACCTTGTGGTCGAAGCGGACCGGCTCGGGCCCGTCGGTCGCGAAGAACGAAACCAGGAGCAAGCCCCCTGGTGCCAGGACACGCGCCTGCTCGGCGAGCAGCGCGGGTAGTTCCCCAGGAGGGGTGTGGATCATCGAGTAGTGGGCCAGCACGCCGCCGAGCGCGCCGTCCTCAACTGGGAGGGCCTCCATCCGGGCCTCGTCGAACTTCAGCGCCGGATGGGCCCGCCGGGCGTGGTCGACCATGGCCGGGGAGAGGTCGAGCCCGAAGGCATCCAGCCCCAGGTCGTGCAGCATGGCCGTCAGATGTCCGGGCCCGCAGCCGACGTCGGCCACCCGCGAATTCCCCGTCCCGCGCACCAGCTCGGCGAAGGTGCCGATCATGTTCCGCGCGAACGGCTGGGTCTCCAGTCGATTAGCGAACATCGACGCATACAGCTCGACGACCCCGTCATAGGCCGCCCTGGTCTCGTCTTGGTGCTCCGCCACGGGAAGGAAGTTAACACCCCCCATTCTCAGCTGTTCTCCGGCCCCGCGCCGTCGTAGCGGACTCGCTCGGCTACCACGACAAGATCACCACCCGGCTCCGCAACGAGACCAGGAGAACCTGAAGCGATACGCCGCCGGCGACCACAGTCGGTGACCAGCTGGCTGGGTTCCCCCGGGGAACTGGCGACAGTTGATTAGGCGATCACACCAGTACCGGGGCCGCTTTCGGTCACGTGCTCGCTGCCTCTGATCGGCCGCGCGCCCTCCAGGTCGGCGAAGTCCCCGGACCCCGCCCCGCTGTCCCTGACCTAGCGTCACGCTGATTACAGGGAGCTACTTGTCACTTCGCCGTAGCTTCGGGAGAACAGGGCCTCCACCGGCGGTGTGCCCTCGCACAGCGTGCCCAACAGTTCCCTCTTCACAGGCCGATCCCCTCGGTTGCGTTGTCTTCCCACTTCTCGCCCTCGTCCACGTACTCCCAGAACACCGGGCTGTTCTTCGACCAGCCGCCCTGGGTGCGCAGCTTCTCCGGCCGCTTGCCCTTGCGGCGGCCGGTGGTGACCAGACCTCGGCGGCCGGAGTGCGTCGACTCTCGCGTGGGCCTTGACCCCGAATCCTGGACACGGGCTATGCGGCTTGAGCCAGCGTAGTTGATGTTGCGGCGAGTGCCGTCTCGTAGGCGATCGGGCTGCGTTGTCCGAGTCGTGAGTGGCGGCGTCGGGTGTTGTAGCGGTTCAGCCATCGGAAGGCGTCGAGCCGGGCTTCGCGCTCGCTGGACCAGCTCTTGCGGCCTTGGAGGGTTTCCCGCTTGAACGTCGCGTTGAAGGACTCGGCCAGCGCGTTGTCCGCCGAGCTGCCGACCGCGCTCATGGACTGGCGGACACCGGCCTTCGCGCAGGCGTGGGCGAAGGCCCGACTGGTGTATTGCGCCCCGTGGTCGCTGTGCATGACGGCCCCCGCGAGGCTGCCGCGGGTCCGTATCGCCGCGTCCAGGGCATCGGTGACGAGCTCGGTCCGCATGTGATCGGCCAGCGCCCATCCGGCCAGGCGGCGCGAGGCGAGGTCGATGACCGTGGCGAGATAGAGGAACTTCCCACCTTCCAGCGGGAGATACGTAATATCGCCGGCATACCTGGTGTTCGGCTCCGTGGCGGTGAAGTCCCGGCCGATCAGGTCGGGCGCCTTCGCGGCGGCCGGGTCCGGGACCGTGGTGCGGTGTCTGCGGCGCAGGCGCGTCCCGGCGATACCGGCAGTGCGCATGAGGCGGGCGACGCGCTTGTGGTTGACGCGCTCACCGTCCTCGCGGAGCTCGGCGGTGATCCTGGGGACACCGTAGGTGCCGTCCGACTCCCGGTGGACGGTTTGGATCCGTGCGGCGAGCTGGGCGTCGGCCGCCCGGCGGGCCGCCCGGTCCGGTGCGGTCCGGCGCCAGTAGTAGAAGCTGGAGCGGGCGATGCCCAGGACCTGGCACAACCGCTTCACGCCGTATCGGCGCTGGTGGTCGCAGACGAACTGGAAGCGGTTCACCAGCGCGTCTCCCCGGCGAAATACTTCGCGGCCTTCCGCAGGAGCTCGCGTTCCTCCTCCAGCTCGCGGATCTTCTTCCGCGCGGCGGCGAGCTCTGCCTGAAGCGAAGGCTCCGGCACCGCCGGACCCTCCGGGCGGCGGCCACGGGGACGGGCGGCACCGGCCGCCCGGATCCAGTTCCTCAGCGTCTCCGGGTTGACCCCCAGATCAGCGGCGACCGACTTGATCGTCGCCCCGGGCCGCGACTCGTACAGCGCGACCGCGTCCGCCTTGAACTCAGGCGGGTAGTGCTTCATGACCACGGGACATCCGTTCTCCTGGACCTTCAAGATCCAAGTGTCTCGGGTGTCCAGGATCCGGGGTCAAGGCCCCGTTACCAAGGCTGTTGGCGGTGGGATGCGCGAGACTCCCGAGGTGCTGATTGGTCTTCTTCTCATCGCGACCCTTCTGTGGGTGGTCGTGGTCCCAGTGCTTCTGTCCTTTCCTTGGCCGGTTCAGCGCTGGGTATTGGCGTCTTGGGAGCGCTTCGAGCGATGGCGTGCCGACTTGGGGGTGCGTCGAGCTGCTCCACTCCTAACGCAGCTCCTGTTGGTGCCGCCTCACATACAAGATCGTGTCGGCGGCCATGGGTTGGCCCCTGGGTATGTCGTGCGGTGGTGGCGTGCCTGGCCTCTGGCCGGCTCGTTCGTGGCCTTCCGGTGTGTGGTGTTGCTGGCCATCGCGATGGATGCCGACGTGGCCGACTGGGGGAACCTGCGGCTAAGCGCTGAGCCGGGTCCGCATCCTGGTGCTGTGCAGAGGCTGCTCAGCCATGTCGTGTTGGAGCGAAATTCGTTCGGGGGTTTCTCTGCGGCCGATGTGTGGCCCGGGTTCGACGTAATTCGGCAGTCTGGAGAGGCGAATCTGGGGCCTGACCTGGGTGGACATGCGTGTGTCCGCCTGGAGGGCGTGTCTCTAGGCGGTGGTGTTCTCGCTGGTCAGCGAGGTGTGGGCTGAAGTGAGAGTGCGGAACGTGAGCTCTTGTCCGTTTCGTGATTGAGGGTTGGGGAAGGACCGCTGGTCGTGGGTTCGGGGTGGCCTTCAGGTCTCGGGGCGGGTGAACAAGCCGGGTTCAGGTTCGACGAGGATGCCGCGGCTGACCAGGCGTTTCAGTTTGGAGCGGATGCCTTCGGTGTTCTTCGGGAGGGTCGGCAGGTCGAGGGCCTGGCAGAGGTCGCGGGCGCGCATCGGTCGGCCCTCGTCGGCCAGGGCGGTGAGGATCTGCTGGTAGGCGGGGTGGTCCGGGATGTCGGGGCGGTCCGGCTCAGTGGCGGGTGTGGGCAGTGGGAGAGCGAGGAGGGTCTTGCGGGTGATGCGCAGGTTCTCGCTCTCCGCGTCGATCTCGCCGAGCCGCACTCTGAGCTCCTCGATGCGGTCCCGGAACTGCCCGGCCTGGTCGGCTAGTTCACGCTCGCGGGTTTCGATGTGTTCCAGGATGGCTTTGACCTGTGGGTTCTCGCTCACGTGGTCCTCCAGGAAGCGAGGGTGGCTCCGGTGAGTCGGCGGCTCATCACGGAGGTCATCGCCCAGAAGACGCGGGATCGGGAGGAGGCGGGCCGGTGTTCGTAGTCGCGTACGAGACGGCGGTAGAACATCAGGATCCCGTTCGTCTGCTCCACGATCCACCGCTTGGCCTGCACGACGAAGCCCTTGCCGGCCGGGTTGCGCTCGACGATCTCGACGTCGATGCCCACGTTCTTGCCGTGATCGACGACCTTCTTCTTGAAGCCCTGGTCGACCAGGGCTTTGGCCACGGTGTCGCACTGCCCGGCGACACCGTCCAGCAGGGCGATGCCGGCGGTGTTCTCGTGCGCGGAGGCGGGCAGGACGACGCAGTCCACGACCAGGCCCAGTACGTCCACGGCCAGGCATCTCTTCCTCCCCGGCACCCTTTTCGCGGCGTCCTTGCCGGTCGTCGTGGCCGGGACGCCGACTGCGGCGTGGATGCTCTGCGTGTCCAGGATCACCAGGCTCGGGTCGGCTAATCGTTTCCGCTTCTCTCGCAGATGCCAGCGCAGCAGGTCGTGAATGTCCTGGTCGGTGCCCTCGTCGCGCCAGAGGTAGAAGTAGTACTTCACCGCTCCGGGCGGGGGCATGTCGTGGGGCAGGAACTCCCACTGACACCCCGTGCGATTCTGGTAGAGGATGGCGTTCACGATCTCCCGCATCGCGTACTTCCCCTGATGCCCGCTGACCGACGGATGCCGGGCCTTCCACGCCGTGATCACGGGTTCGACGAGCTCCCACTGCTCATCGGTGAGATCACTCGGGTACGGCTTGCGCATGCTCATGCCACAACCCAAGCGAACCCCGAACGCCTGACCGGCAACGATGCCCCAACGTCACACCATCGAGCGATGACAAGACCGACAGAACGCCACATACCGCACTCTCAGAGTGCGGCTCGGCGAGATCGACGCGGAGAGCGAGAACCTGCGCATCACCCGCAAGACCCTCCTCGCTCTCCCACTGCCCACACCCGCCACTGAGCCGGACCGCCCCGACATCCCGGACCACCCCGCCTACCAGCAGATCCTCACCGCCCTGGCCGACGAGGGCCGACCGATGCGCGCCCGCGACCTCTGCCAGGCCCTCGACCTGCCGACCCTCCCGAAGAACACCGAAGGCATCCGCTCCAAACTGAAACGCCTGGTCAGCCGCGGCATCCTCGTCGAACCTGAACCCGGCTTGTTCACCCGCCCCGAGACCTGAAGGCCACCCCGAACCCACGACCAGCGGTCCTTCCCCAACCCTCAATCACGAAACGGACAAGAGCTCACGTTCCGCACTCTGAGACGACCTGCTTGGGGGCGGGGATGTCCAGCTTCGCGAGTAGGTCGCGCTGAGGCTTGGTCAGGGTGGTGACCTGCTGGAACGTGCCGGTGCGGCCGGTGAAGGTGCCCAGATGGAGGCGGTCGAGTTCGCGTCGGATGTGCGGCCAGGTCTTGCCGGTGGTGGTCTCGGTGATCCGGATGAGGAGGAGGGCGAGCCAGCAGAGGATGACGTGGGCTCGGATGCGTTCTTCGAGGCGGTGGTAGACGGGCCGCAGGTCGATGATCTGCTTCATGTCGCGCCAGCCGCGCTCGACTTCGAGCAGTTGCTTGTAGCCCAGCGCGATGTCCTCGGCGCTCAGGTGGGGGTCCGAGCAGCGCAGGAGGTACTTCCCGTCGAGGTTCTCCTCCGCCTTGATCTTCGCCTGGTCGACGCGGAGCTTGCCGGCCGGGGTAGCGCGAAGGTAGCGGTTCAGGCCGGGCTTGTCGGCGATCTTCCCGCGTAGTTCACCCCGCTTGAAGTCGCTGAGCTTGTCGGTGTCGGCGATCAAGCCGGCCAGCTGGGCGACGAGTTGTTCGCGCATGTGCCGGTCACGCTCGGCCGCTTCAGGGTTGTGGCAGATGACGAACCGGTCGGTGTCGGATATCCGCACCTCCTTGACGCGCATGTTCTCGCCGACGTCCTGGTAGCGGCCCTGGCGGGACAGGGCGGCCTGCACCTCGGGACTTCCGGAGCGGAGCTTCTCGCCGATGATGTAGGCGTGGTCGCCCTTGCGCAGGTAGCGGCGGTTGGCGGCGGAGGAGAAACCGCGGTCTGCCACCCACACGATCTTGGACAGGGTCCAGTCCCGCATCTCGTCCTTGACCTGCCGGATCAGCGTCTGGTCGGAGGTGTTGCCCGGCCAGCACCAGCAGCGGACCGGGATGCCGTCCCTGGTGACGGCCATGCCGATCACGATCTGCGGCAGGTCGTCGCGGGAGTCCTTCGACTTGCCGTAGGTCCGAAACCCGGCCTGCCTGGCCTCGTTGTCGTCCACATCGTCGGCGTCCAGGCGCCGGCCCGCGTCGTTGCGGGCGAGGGGCTCGTCGGGCTCCTCCAGTTCGAAGTAGGTGCTGGTGGTATCGAAGAACAGCAGGTCGACCTCCAGGTTCAGCAGGTTCGCGACCTCGTCGAACACCTGCTTCTCCAAGTCGTCCTGCACCTCGTGCAGCCAGTCCATCGCCCGGTAGCAGGGCTGTTCGCCGGTCTCGGCCAGGCCGTCGATGTGCACGTCGTTCGTGATCCACTCCGCCGCCGCGAGCTTCGACGACGGGGCCAGCGCCCGGTTGGCGACCAGGGCGAACAGCACCCGCTCGGTCGCGGTCATGTCCCGGCGCCGGCCTCGCTTGGGCTGCCCGACCCGGCCACATCTGGTCGATCCGCACCGGCGCCACAGCTGGTCGAGCACATAGGCGCCGCCGAACGGCACCGAGGAGACGAACTCCAGGTCCGACGCCGCGGTTGCGGCCAGCGCGTCGCCCGGCTCCAGCAGCTTCGATAGAGACATGACCAGACGCCTGACCGCCTCGCGGTCCAGGTCGTCCTCGCGGCCGAAGGTGAACAGCACCTTCGGCACCGCCCGCCCCTTCACCGGATCCCACTCGTTGTGGGCCAGATGCAGGTACCGGACCGTGCCGGACTTGTTCTCCCGCTTCGTCGTCCTCACGTACATGGATCCAGACGATAGGCCGAAGTAGCAGGCCAACACAGGTGAATCAAGAAAGTCGTGTCTCTAGGCCATTCCAGCCGTTTGCGCCGTCCGCGCCCCGATGACCTGCACCTTCAGCCCGCAAGAGCCTCCAGGACCCTCGAATTACGTCGAACCCAGGTCTCTGGTTTCCCGGATACAGGCCCTGCATCTTCTGATCGCCACCCAGGGCCCGGCGGACCTGGCGCTCGATCAGGCAGAACACCAGCAGGGCCAGGCAGATCACGGTGACCAGTGAGCGACTCTGTCGGGAATCTTGAGGACTGGCAGTTAACGATCATGACGTTGCGTCAGGATCGTCAGACGTGATGCCGAAGTGCCCCAGGAGTCTGTCGTGTCCCTCCAGCCCCGTCCCGGAGCCGAGATCCCGCAGCTGACCGCGCGGGTCGCCCGGGCCGGCAATCCCCACGGCACCACCGCGATGTGGATCGGGTGCGGATCCTTTCGGGGGAAGGTCGTTGATCAAGCTCCGGGTTGGTGGTCGCGCTGGTTGGGGTAGGTGCGCTGGTGTTCCCGGGTGTGGTGGTAGGCGAGGTAGGAGTCGAGGTCGTCGTTGGCCTGGACTGCCCGGAGTTTGAGGACGGCTTCGGCGCTGTCCAGGCCCCAGCGGGCGCCGGTGATGTCGAGGCGGTCGCCCACGAGGTGGCGGCAGGCTCCTTCGACCGAGCCGGTTGCGATCGGCCAGCCCGCCTTCAGCGCGATGTCGTAGCGGAGCCGGCCGAGGTGCCCGGTCAGGTAGCGCACGCACGTCTCCACGCTGCCCCGTTTCGCTCCGCTGAGCTGGTCCTTCTCGGCCTGCGCGGTCATCTCCCGGGTGACACGGGCGGCGTGTCCGTGCAGGATCGCGGTGAGTTTCTCCGCGGCGAAGGTCTCCGCGGCCTCGCTGCCGACCGGGTGGAAGGCGTGGGCGGCCGTCCAGACATATTCCGCGACATGCACGAAGTCGATCAGGACGTGGATTCTCGCCCTGCGCCGCCGTGCCTCGGCCTCGATGAGGTCGAGTTGGTGGTGAGCGCCGTCGACCAGGATGAGCCAGGGACGGTGATGGCCCCGGTCACGGTCGGCGGCCTGGGTGAATGCCTCGGCGATCACATCGGCCGGGTCGTGGATGAGGGAGGCGGTGCACCACCGGTTGACGGCCTTCGGGCCGGGACTCGGTGTGCGCAGGCCGCTGCGGCCGCCGGGCGGATGGACGATGTCGTGCGGACGACGCTTCGCGGGGACGGTGTCGTGAACGCAGGCGATCGTCGCCATCCGCTTCCGATTCGGCTTCTCGCCCGGCGCGAGCCGGGCCTGACGACCCTGTCGCTTCTTCGCCTCGGCCGCCTTGCGGGTGGCTTCGCGCAGGGCTTCGGGTCGCATGACCACGCCTTTTTGGTCGACCTGGATGACCAGCGGCATATCAGCCGTGGACACAGGGGCGATCTTGTGGCGGTAGAAGGCGTCGATGTCGCGGGCGGCCTCGACGACCAGGGACTCGGACCGGCGCTTGCCCAGTACCGGCCCGCACCGCTCCCCAATCGCCTCCACGGCCTGCGCGAACGAGCCACGGATCGCCTCACGGACCGCGAGGCGCCTGATCCCGTGGCTGTGCCGGCCACGCGGGAGCGACAGCCGCACGTCCGCCGGGTGCACGTCGACGCGCCCCCGGCTCCGCCAGGCGCACCGCACCACACTCACCGTGCCGAACAGGCAGGTCAGCTGCCGGGCGCGGCCTGCTTCACGGTGCGCACGCACCTCACCGTCGGCACCCACGACCGCCTGGGACGGCGGGTGCTGTTCCTCGCGCAGGGCACGCAGGTCGAGGTGGTCCTGGAAGAACAAGCGCAGGACCTCCCGCCCGTCGGTGGCGATCAGCTCCTCCACCGCGGCATGGTTCAACGCGGCGGTCTCCGGTGCCGACAGCCGTGCTGCCAGCGCCTTCACCGCCTCCATCGACGAGGCGAACGGGTCAGGGACACAGCTGGTGTCGTAACGTTCCATCCGGGCTCTTCTTCCAGGCGTTCGTTTGGGTTCGCACCTACGAATGTAGTGAGAAGAGCCCCTTCATCACCGGGACTTGACGCCGCCCGTCACGCCTGCGGCCCTCCGCCGGGCGGACGCGGTGAACAGCCCCGCAGTCTGTTCGTCCAGCCAGCCCCGCTCGACCAGCCGTTTCAGCTTGCCCCGCGTTCCTTCGATCTTCGCCGTCTGGGCCGGCAGACCGATCCGGGGCACGATCTGCTTCGCCTGCACCGGCCCCGGCGCGTCATCGACCACGTCCACGATGTCCCGGTAGACCGGCGGGAGATCCGCGCTGGTCATCCCCTCCCGCCAGACCGTCACGGTCTGCACCCCCACGACCCGGCCCCCACCGACCGGCTCCGCCGCCAGTGCCGACGCATCGAGGACGATCCCTTCGGCCGCGAGCTCCTCCAGAGTCTCCCGCGCCACGGTCAGCCGCTCCAGCCGGCCCCGCTCCTCTTCCAGCCGGACCGTCAACGCGGCGATCTGCCCTTCGAGTTCCTCCACCCGACCCCTCACCGCCGCCTGTCTCGCCTCGAGTTCCCCGATCAACGAGCCCATCCGGCACCGCCTCCTCTACCGACACGGTAGAGACGCCACCACCCACTCCACACCCGGATCAGCAAATCCCCAGCTCAACCATCCCCCGAAAGGATCCGCACCCAATCCGGTTTGCCACAACGCACTCAGCCCTGCGGGCAGAGCGCGGAGAGTTGGCGGCCGGGCCGTGTCGGGGTGCCTCCCTGAGTGAGCCGACCTTGGGTCTGCTCAGGCTTGGTAACGCGAACGCGGATCACGAGCGCGTCACGGTCGACCTCCCGGCAGCGTGATCCGACGGACTCTACGGGACACGTCGGGCAGTACGCGCCGAGGTGGGCCAGAGGAAACGGGATGCGGCGGCCGAGGGGGTTCCCTTCGGCCGCCGTGAACGTCATCACGTGGCCGCACCGCGACAGTCGTCCGCCGCGCCCGCGACGACACCGGAGACCCGGAGACGTAGGAAGGCTCAGGCGTTGCACTTGGCGAAGATGCGGGTACCGGCCGTCGCTGACACGATCATCAGGCCGACCACCACAGCCAGCCCGGTCAGGACGGCGTGCGAGCCGTACTCGCCGGCGAAGAATCCGCGCATGGCGTCCACCGCGTACCGCAAGGGGTTGGCGGAGCCGATGGCCTTCAGCCAACTGGGGGCGTACGAGAGCGGCAGGAGGATGCCGGACAGCAGCATGAGCGGCAGGGCAATGCCGTTGAGGACGGGCGCGAAGAGCCACTCCGATGTCAGCTTCAGGGCCAGCGAGTAGGAGAGGAAGGCCAGGCTGATCCCGACGAGCATCATCATGGCGATGGCGGCCAGTACGCCCCCTACGGGAGCACGCAGCCCGAACAGCAGGGCGATGAGGACGATGACGACCGACTGGATGAACAGGGCCAGCACGTCCCAGAGCACCCGCCCCAGCAGCAGCCCGAGTCGGCTCGCCGGGGTTACCCGAAGTCGCTCCAGATAGCCGGAGCGGACATCGGGGATCAGGCCGAAGCCGGCGTAGCCGGTGGCGAAGAGGCCCAGTTGGACGAGCAGGCCCGGGATGTAGACCTGCCAGGCGGACGGGCCGCTCTCCGGCAGCATTTTGACCAGGAGCGGGCCGAAGAGGGCCATGTAGACGAACGGTTGGACGAGGCCGATGAGGAGGCCCATCCTCTTCTGCGCGGCGGCCGAGGCCTCGTCCCGGAAGACGATTCCCGCGTCTCGGATCGTGTGCATCATTGGGCTCCCTCAGGCGTGGACGGCGTCCGCGTCCGGCTGCGGACTGCGGTTGGTCATGGTCATGAAGACGTCGTCGAGCGAGGGCCTCGCCAAGCGCAGGGACTCCGCCCGGATGCGCGCGGACTCCAACTCGCGCAGCAGGTCGGCGAGGATGCGCTCGGTGCCTCGGCAACTGACCGACAGCACGGTGCCGTTCACTGAGACGCCGTGGACCTCTGCGTGGGCGTTGATCAGTTCGGCGGCTCGCGCCGCGTCGCCGTCCACCTCGATCTCGATGGTGTCGTGGGCGATGGCGGCCTTCAGGTTCTGCGGGCTGTCCTCGGCGATGATGCGGCCCTTGTCGATGATCAGGACCCGGTCGCAGAGGTTGTCGGCCTCGTCCAGGTAATGGGTGCTGAGGAACACGGTGGTGCCGTGCTCGTCGCGCAGGCGACGGATGTGTTCCCAGACACCGTTGCGGCTCTCGGGGTCGAGGTTGGCGGTGGGCTCGTCGAGGAAGAGCAGCTTCGGTTCGTGTACCAGACCGAGTGCCATGTCGACGCGGCGGCGCTGGCCGCCCGAGAGGCTCTGGATGACACGGTTCGCCAGCTCTTCGAGACCGAGCTGCGCGATCACCTCGTCGGCGCGGGCCTCGGCCTCGGGACGGGACATCCCGTAGAGGCGGGCCTGCAGGACGATGTCCCTGCGGACCGGGGAGCTGGGCTTGGATCCGCCTGCCTGGGAGACGTAGCCGATGTGCGTCCGGACCTTCGCCGCCTCCTGCATCAGATCGCATCCGGCGATGGTGGCCGTGCCCGAACTCGGGCCGAGCAGGGTGGTGAGCATTCGCATGGTGGTGGTCTTGCCGGCACCGTTGGGGCCGAGAAAACCGACGATCTCCCCCGCGTTCACGGTGAAGTCGACTCCGGCCACCGCCTCGACGCGGCCCTGCTTGGTGTGGAAAGTCTTGGCCAGCCCCTTGGCCTGGATCATGGGTAATGCCTCCTGTGACGGATCCTGTACGGCACGCTCGTGCGATGCGGGTGGTGCGGTCATGCCTGCAGTCCTTCGCGCTCTTTCTGCTCTTCTTGATCGGCCCATACCTGGCGGCCCTCCCTGGTGGTGAGTTCGGGCCAGGTGAGGGTGCCGTCCTGGATCTCGCTGACGATCCGGCCGGCCCAGTCCCGCTCGGCCTCGGCCATGGTCAGGGCGTATTCGAGTTCGATCACGAACAGCCGTGGCGTCTGCTGGCGTAGCACCTCGGACTGCGCCTGACGTGCCTGGTCGATCTCCTCGTCCAGCCGGGCAATGCGTTCCCGCAGAGCCAGGACCGCACGTTCGGGCCCCAGGACGCCGAGGTAGCTCACTGCGGCGAGGAAGCTGGGATATTCCTTCACCGGTGTGCGGACAAGTTCGTCCAGCCAGCTCATGAACTCCTTGCGGCCCATCTCGGTGTGGGCGTACACCTTGCGCTCCGGCCGGCGTCCGGCGCGCTCGGTGCTGTGTTCGGCGATCCAGCCCGCCCGGACGAGCGATTCGACGACGTCGTAGAGCGAACCGGTCTTGATCTTGAAGCTGGTGTCCTTGTTGCGTTCCCGCAGGGTCGTGGCCATCTCGTACGGATGCATCGGCTGCTCCAGCAGCAGTCCGAGGACTGCGAGCCCGAGCAGGTTGGAGACCGGCCGTTTGCGCGCCGCCATCTTTCAACCTCCTTTAGTCGGATCCGACTATACGGCATCGACTGATGTATCGATCGACCGGCGCATCGGCTGACGGTCAAGTCGTGGCGGACTCCGAGTGGAGCCGCAGCAGATACTCGGCCGTAGGGCCGGAGTCCGGTCGCAGGGCGTCCGGGCGGCCGCAGTGCAGGACCGTGCCCCCGGCCTCTCCGCTGCCTGGCCCCATGTCGATCAGCCAGTCCGCGGCGGCGGCCAGGTGCAGGTCGTGCTCGGCGAGTACAACGGTGTTGCCCGCGGCGAGGAGCACGTCGAAGGCGTCGACGAGAACCTGGACATCCGCCGGGTGCAGACCGGTGACCGGTTCGTCCAGCACGACCAGACCGGGCTGCCGCGAGCCCTTGGTCAGCGCGGCCGCCAGCTTCAGCCGCTGTGCCTCACCGCCCGAGAGCACTGTGGAGCTCTGCCCCAGCCGCAGATAGCCCAGACCAGTCTGCCGCAGGGCCGTGAGCACCGGCCGCAGTGCGGGAGTGTCGAGGACCTCGGTGGCCTCGTCGACGGTCAGGTCCAGAACCTCGTCGATGGCCAGTCCCTGGTAGGTCACCGCGAGCACGTCGGACCCGTACCGCCTGCCCTCACAGACGTCGCAGGTGACCCAGACGTCGGGCAGGAAGTTCATGTCGACCTGCCGCACGCCGTACCCGGTGCACGGCTCACAGCGGCCACCCGGCGAGTTGAAGGAGAAGGAGGCCGCGGTCAGCCCGCGGCGGGCGGCGGCGTCGGTGGCTGCGAAGAGGTTGCGGATCAGGTTGAAGGCCTTGGTGTACGTGGCCGGGTTGGAGCGCGGTGTCCGGCCGATGGGCTCCTGGTCCACCACGGTCGCCCAGTGAGCGACTCTGTCGGGAATCTTGAGATGCCGGTTGACTTTCCTTGGCGCCACCACAGTGGGCGGGGCAGGCTGCGCGCGTCGAGGTATTGCTGGAACGCGGTGGGAGGACGGGGCTGGTAGGTGGCGTCCACGGGCTCCTGGGCGCTGAGCCGCTCGACGTTGATCGCAAGTGCGGTCAACACGTGCTGGACGTGCGTCTCACCCAAGGCTGACAGAGAGGGGTGGCTGTGTCACTTTGTGAGGGAGTCATTTGGAGGCGGTTCCGGGAGTCGCCTCGTATGGCTCAGCAAGATCGATGTCAGTGAGTTTTGATGTCACTGACCCGCCGTGAGGCCTTGACCCCGAATCCTGGACACGGGCTATGCGGCTTGAGCCAGCGTAGTTGATGTTGCGGCGAGTGCCGTCTCGTAGGCGATCGGGCTGCGTTGTCCGAGTCGTGAGTGGCGGCGTCGGGTGTTGTAGCGGTTCAGCCATCGGAAGGCGTCGAGCCGGGCTTCGCGCTCGCTGGACCAGCTCTTGCGGCCTTGGAGGGTTTCCCGCTTGAACGTCGCGTTGAAGGACTCGGCCAGCGCGTTGTCCGCCGAGCTGCCGACCGCGCTCATGGACTGGCGGACACCGGCCTTCGCGCAGGCGTGGGCGAAGGCCCGACTGGTGTATTGCGCCCCGTGGTCGCTGTGCATGACGGCCCCCGCGAGGCTGCCGCGGGTCCGTATCGCCGCGTCCAGGGCATCGGTGACGAGCTCGGTCCGCATGTGATCGGCCAGCGCCCATCCGGCCAGGCGGCGCGAGGCGAGGTCGATGACCGTGGCGAGATAGAGGAACTTCCCACCTTCCAGCGGGAGATACGTAATATCGCCGGCATACCTGGTGTTCGGCTCCGTGGCGGTGAAGTCCCGGCCGATCAGGTCGGGCGCCTTCGCGGCGGCCGGGTCCGGGACCGTGGTGCGGTGTCTGCGGCGCAGGCGCGTCCCGGCGATACCGGCAGTGCGCATGAGGCGGGCGACGCGCTTGTGGTTGACGCGCTCACCGTCCTCGCGGAGCTCGGCGGTGATCCTGGGGACACCGTAGGTGCCGTCCGACTCCCGGTGGACGGTTTGGATCCGTGCGGCGAGCTGGGCGTCGGCCGCCCGGCGGGCCGCCCGGTCCGGTGCGGTCCGGCGCCAGTAGTAGAAGCTGGAGCGGGCGATGCCCAGGACCTGGCACAACCGCTTCACGCCGTATCGGCGCTGGTGGTCGCAGACGAACTGGAAGCGGTTCACCAGCGCGTCTCCCCGGCGAAATACTTCGCGGCCTTCCGCAGGAGCTCGCGTTCCTCCTCCAGCTCGCGGATCTTCTTCCGCGCGGCGGCGAGCTCTGCCTGAAGCGAAGACTCCGGCACCGCCGGACCCTCCGGGCGGCGGCCACGGGGACGGGCGGCACCGGCCGCCCGGATCCAGTTCCTCAGCGTCTCCGGGTTGACCCCCAGATCAGCGGCGACCGACTTGATCGTCGCCCCGGGCCGCGACTCGTACAGCGCGACCGCGTCCGCCTTGAACTCAGGCGGGTAGTGCTTCATGACCACGGGACATCCGTTCTCCTGGACCTTCAAGATCCAAGTGTCTCGGGTGTCCAGGATCCGGGGTCAAGGCCCCTCTCGTGCTCCACCGCCGCCTCGCCCGCGACTGCGACCACCGGCCCGACAACGCTGCCTCCCGCGTCTACTGGGCCTCCACTGCCGGCCTGCTCCGCCGCCTCACCACCCCGACCCCCGCCTGGCGTGACCACGTGGAGCTGGCCGCGTGAACGTCTTCGAGCTCCTGCGGCTGCTGCAGACCGAACACGACAAGACCACCGCCCATACCGACGACCTGCGTGAGCAGATCGACAGGCTCACCACCGCCCTCGTCGAGACCGAGGCCCGCCTGGCCGAACTCGCCACCACCCGCAAGGTCATCGACAGCCTCGCCCCGCCCGACTACGAACCGGCCCCCGCGGACACCGCCACTGTCTACCAGCGCATCGTGACTGCCTTCAACGAGCACCCCGAGAAGGTATTCCGCGTCCGCGACCTGCACGAACATCTCGGTCTGCCCGACGACGAGCCCTCGATCAACGTCACCCGCTCCCGCCTGGGACGACTCGTTCGCCAGGGATTCCTCGAGCAGCCCGGAAGTGGCCGCTATCAGAAACGGACTTAACGCCCTCTCACGTGTACGCCGACACTCGCCCTGCTCCTGGCCCGCATCGCCGAGACCCAGACCGGACAGACCTGGCCGACACTGCGCCACGAACTCGACCGCATCAAGCTCGGCACCTTCACCGGCCCCGCCGGCACCTTCCAGCAGCGCACCGAGATCACCAAACCCCAACGCGACCTGCTGAACGCCCTCAAGCTCGACCCACCGCCACGGATCTACCAGCTCGCCCCCGCGAGCCGCTGACCAGCACGAACCACCGGCCCTAGATACACGCCGTCCCACCAGCCGACGGCGCGTTTCCGCACGTCAACACCCGAATCTACGGACTATCCCGCTACATCAACTGCGGAACCCGGGCCAGTCGGCCCACCGGCTGCCTTGCGGGACGGCGTGGGAGGCGGGCGGCTCCGCCCAGGGAGGCGGGTGGCAGAACTGTGCCAGGCTCGGGCGGGCGCCGCGGTCTGCCGGTTCCTCGATCGCTCGGTGGGACGTCGACCTGGCGATGCCGCCCGTGAGACGTTCGAGTTCGACGCCGACGCTGAACAGCGCGTAGCCCTCCGGAGCGTCGACGGTGGTCCATCGCCGATCCGAGAGGAACTCGATTCCGACCGGTCTGGGGCGCAGAGCCGCGACCTCGACTTCTCGGCGGCGCGAAGCACCGGGCCCCGGGGGACTCGCGAGGGGCACAACCCCTCCCCGGATGGTGCGCACGGCCTCGCTGACGACAGGTCCCACACGCAACATGCCGTCGAAGTGTCCCGGGGGCGCGCCGAGCGCGTGGGCGACCGCGCCGAGGGCTTCGCGCTGGACTCGGAGCATGCGTCCGTGCAACTCGCGCAGAGCCGAGCCGATGCCGGGCACCAGGTGGTCGGGAAAGTGGAGGACCGGGTAGCGGTCCGGGAACCCTTCCCTCAGGGGGTGTCCTGAGGGAAGGCTCGTGCTCCAGTGGAACATCTCGGATCGAGCCCCCGGCGGGCTCTCGCCCGCCGTCGGAAGGGCTGGGCGGGTGTAGCCGGAGCGGCCGGCGGCGCCCGGCACACGGCAGTCCGCCTTGTCCGACGGCGGGAGGTCGAAGAAGCAGTCGAGAAATGCCTGCGCCTCGTCGAGCAGTGGTTGCGGCAGGGTGCTCCGGACGAGGAACGCTCCGAGTCTCAGGGCCTCCCGCACGTGGTTCCGGTCGCCGCGGTGGCCCAGGGGAATCTCCATCAACATGGCATGTCCTTGTCATCAACGAGACCTCGACAGGCCGATGCCGCGCGGACCCCCGTCCGGCGATCCGACGTTCGGTTCGCCCGGGTCCCGACCCGACGGCGAGGATCGATCGGCCCGGCCAGGGCGGGGCAGCCCCCGCGGCCTCACGCGTACCGACAGGCCCGTCGCCGGCACACCTCTGTCCCCCGTGATCGTGATCGTCCTGGTCTTCACGACGCTACGACCGCTCGACGCGGGGCGCGACCGCCGGTGCACGGATGTGGCAACTCGACCGGAAACGGCAGCGGTCCCCGCCCGGGCGGAGCGCGAGTCCGGCGGTCGACCCAGATGCCCTCGGACTGCTCAGGGGCCCGGAGGGCTTGCGCGACGGCCACCCGCGGGCCGTCCCGACGCCCCTGCCTGCCGGCGACCGGCGGCGGGGCACGCGGCCCGGACCCCGACCGTCGGAACCTGACGTACCGTGTCGCATTCCATGATCGAGGGTCGACCGTCGCGTGGGGTCGGATGCGAGACTCCGCCGCATGCGTGCTGCCTTCATCACCGAGCTGGGCTCACCGAGCGTCATTCGATACGGTGAGCTTCCCCCTCCCGTGCCCGGACCGAACGACGTACTCGTCGACGTCGAGTTCACCGCTGTCAACCATGTGGACACCTTCGTCCGCTCCGGGGCGTGGCGGACCCCGCTCCCCTTCCCCTTCGTCATCGGCCGCGATCTGGTCGGCAGTGTCGCGGCAGCGGGGCCCGGTGCTCCCGGCTTTCGTCCGGGCGACCGGGTGTGGTGCAACAGTCTGGGCCACGCCGGCCGTCAAGGCGCCGCCGGGGAGCAAGTGGTGGTGGGCGTCGACCGGCTCTACCGACTGCCGGAGGGGGCGGACCCGGTGGACGCCGTGGCATCGGCGCACCCGGCGGTCACCGCACACTTGGCTCTCTTCGCCCACGGCCGGTTGAAGGCGGGCGAGACGGTGGCCGTCCTCGGCGCCGCCGGGAACGTCGGAGGGGCGATCACGACGATGGCCGTCGCGGCGGGGGCACGAGTGATCGCGGTCGCGGCCTCTCGGGACGAGGAGTACGTCCGCTCCCTCGGGGCCCACGAGTTCGTGAACTACCGCGACGACGTGGCTGCCCGGATTCGGTCCCGTGCACCGGGCGGGGTGGATCTCCACGTGGACACCTCAGGACGCAACGATCTGGAGACCGCCGTCGACCTCTTGGCCGGTCGCGGCCGGCTGATTCTGTTGGCGGGGCTCCTGACGCGTCCCGTCCTGCCGGTGGGACCGCTCTACCTGATGGATCGTTCCGTCCACGGCTTCGCCATCTCGCAGGCGGACACCACGCAACTGGCCGAGGCCGCGCGGGGCGTCACGGGATTGCTCGCCTCCGGGGGCCTGCGCCCCCGCGCCACGGAGGTGTTGCCGTTGCGCGCGGCGGCCGAGGCCCATCGCCGAATCGAAGGCGGAGAGGTGCGAGGAAAGCTCGTTCTCGACGTGCGTCACTGAACCGTCACTCCTCGCCCGGAAACTCGCCGATCGGTCGGGGCGGGAAAGGTTGTTCCACTCTCGACGGATGATACGAGAAAGCGACACGTCCTGAATTCGACTTGACGGAACCAGGATTTCTCGATTGCCCCTCCGGCAGGACTCCCAGCAGAATGTCGCCATGGACAACGAAGCATCGATCATCGACAGTTCCCCCCTCTTCGATCTCCGCTCCCGTATTCGGGTCCGGGCCACTCCGAGGGAAGTCTACGCGGTCGTCAGTGATCTGACGCGGAGCGGTGAGTGGAGTCCGGAATGCCGCGGGGGCGAGTGGGTCAGCGGCTCTCCTTCGACCGTGGGCGCGGTCTTCCGGGGCGAGAACCTTCGAGGTGAGGAGGTCGTCGGCTGGGCGCCACTGGTCCGCGGCACCTGGCACACGGAGGCCCGCGTGGTCGCCGCGGACCCAGGCAGGACCTTCCGCTGGATGATGCTCACCCATGCCCGCGACGCGCAGGAGTCCGTCTGGGGATTCGACATCGAGGAATCGGAATCCGACACCTCGTGGCTGATCCACCACTTCCGCATGGGGAAGGCGACCGCGGGAATACACAAGATCGTCGAAGATCTCGACGAAGAGTCCCGCAAACGGTTCGTGAGCGACTGGACAGCGAAACTGGAACAGGATCTCGACGACACCCTCCGTCGTGTCAAGACCGTCGTCGAGAGTAGCTGAGAAGCCTCCACACATCCACGCTCGTCGTGGCGGTTCAGGGTTGCGCCTGTCAATCCTCCCGCCCATCCCCACCAATTGACGCACCCACAGTCATGGACGAGAGATCGGGTACATGTTTCTCCAGCGAATAGGAAACAAGGGAATCCGCCTCGGCACGCTCTTCGATCGAGCCGCCGCTCGGCACCCGGCGAACTTCGTGGTCCTCGACCACGACCTGGACATCGCCCCGGAGCTGGCTCGTCGCTCCAGCCTCACGGAACTCGCCGACTTGGTGGCGGACTTCTCCTCCCGCCTGTGGGCCGCCCGCGTGCGACCCGGCGATCACGTGGTGATCCACAAGAGCGACAACTTCGACATCTCGCTCCTCGCGTGCGCCGTGGCGCGCACCGGGGCCATACCGGTGCTGCTCTCGCCCAAGCTCGACGGCGCCACCGTGGCCGAACTGCTCCGTCGGGTGGGGCGGCCGTTCCTGGTGACCGACCAGGCCAAACTGGAGCACGACCTGCCTGCGGAGGTCTTCGGTCTCTCCCACGCCGTGCTCCTGACCAGCGGTGACCACCGGGGCTCCACCACTCTCGCCTCTCTGGCCGGGGCGAGGCGGATCGATCCCGTGGCCATGCCCGTCGACCACCCGACCCTGATCACCCACACGTCGGGGACGACCGGGACACCGAAGTTGGCCGTCCACACGGGCATGAGCTTCCAGGCCCGCTACCGCCCCCAGGCCACGGTACTGGCCACGATCCTGGCACGGCGGGAGCCGATAGCCGTTCACGTCTCCTTCGTGCACTCGAGGATGTTCACCGCGATGCCCATCTCCATTCTCCAAGGGCATCCACTGATCATCCTGCGGGACGACGACCCGGCGGCCGTCGGCGACCTCTTCACCCGCGTCCCGCCCGGTTTCATCGAGGCCCATCCCAACACGTTCCTGCGGTGGGAGGTGCTGGCGGACGACCCCCGCGCCCCTCTGTCTGAGGTCAAGTACTTCTCCAGCACCTTCGACGCCATCCACCCGCGCACCGTGAACCGCCTCCTACAGGCGTCCCGGCGGAAGGGATGTCGCTTCGCCCAGGCATACGGGCAGAGCGAGGTCGGCCCCATCGCGGCCAGGACCTACACCCTCGAGGACGGCGCCGACTTCGACGGTCGCTGCGTGGGCGTGCCGTTCCCGGGCATGACCGGGGTACGCGTGGTCAGCCGCGACGGCAATCCGCCGAGCCGGGACAACCCCGGATTCATCGAGGTCAGGAGCGACGGTCGCATCGTCACCTACCTGGGAGAACACGAGCGCTGGCAGAAGCAGGTGCACGACGGCTGGTGGCGTATGGGCGACGTCGGATACCGAACCAGGCGGGGATGCCTGCACCTCCTCGACCGCGAGGTCGACGAGATCCCGGGGGTGCAATCCACGCTGGAGATCGAGGACAGACTGTTCACGCGACTGCCCGAACTCGTGGAGGTCATCATCGTGCCCGGGGCCGACGGACGACCGGTTCCGGTGGTCTGCACCCGGGACGACCGGCCTCTCGACCCTGTCGCCTGGAGCCGCGCCGTGGCCGACCTGCCCGTGCTGGCCTCTCCGGCACAGTGGCGTTTGGAAGACCTGCCCCAGACGGCCACGACCAAGATCAAGCGCTTGGAACTGGCACGCCTGTTGACGCCCGAGGCCGCCTAGAAGGGCGTGTTCCGATAGTCGCGTCGTCCGCCCGAAGGGCGGGCCCGGCGGTGTCCGGTGCGCGTGATCGCGAGGCGGAGGGGTCGCCCCGGTGCCCGATGTGTCGAGGCGATCCGGACAGCGCGGCGAGCGTGCGTGCCCGACGCCGCCTGACAGGCGGGGCTTCGAGAACACGCGCTGGCTCCTCGCACCAGGACCCCCTCCACCGATGGCCCGCGCACCGGCCCCGCGCGGCGTTCCCCACCAGTGCCCCCGAAACGGAGTCCCGCATGAACGCAACTCGCATGGAAGTGTGCATCATCGGCGCCGGGCCACGTGGTCTGTCCGTCCTCGAACGCCTGCTGGCCAACGAGCGACACAGTCCGTCCCACGAGTCCGTGACCGTGCACGTAGTCGATCCCTCGGCCCCCGGCGCAGGCAACGTCTGGCGTCCGGAACAGAGCCGGCATCTGCTCATGAACACGGTCGCCTCCCAGATCACCGTCTTCACCGACGACAGCGCCACCATCGAGGGCCCCATCGAGAGCGGGCCGAGCCTCCACGAGTGGGCCGAGAGCCTCGCCCTGCTCGGTGACCCGGCCGACCACGAGGCCGGAGTGCTCGCCGAGGCCAGGGCCCTCGGTCCCGACGACTACCCCACCCGCGCCTTCTACGGCCACTACCTGCACGACTGCTTCAGGCGGGTGGTCTCGAACGCTCCGGCGCACACCCAGGTGACCGTCCATCGTTCCAGGGCTGTCGCCATGGCCGACACCCACGGCGTGCCGGGCGGTCCGCAGGGCGTGCGTCTGGAGGACGGCACCCGGCTGAACGAGCTGGACGCCATCGTGATGGCCCAGGGGCACGTCCCGGCGCGCCTCTCGGCCCGCGAGGCACGCACCGCCAGCTTGGCCAGGATCCACCACCTGACCTATGTGACCCCCGCCAACCCGGCGGACCTGCCGTTGGACGGCATCGGACCGGGCGAGAACGTGCTGTTGCGTGGTCTGGGCCTCAACTTCTTCGACCACATGGCCCTCTTCACCCTGGGGCGCGGCGGGGCCTTCGAGCGGGTGGACGGTGGACTCGTGTATCGGGCCTCGGGCAGGGAACCCCGCCTGTTCGCCTTCTCTCGGCGGGGCATCCCGTACCACGCTCGGGGGGAGAACCAGAAGGGCGCCACGGGCCGCTACTTTCCCCGGCTGCTGACCCCCGAGTACATCGCGGAACTTCGAGAGCGTGCGGCGGACGGCGTCCCGGTCAACTTCACCGTGGACCTGTGGCCGCTGATCTCTCGCGAGGTGCAGACCGTCTACTACGAGGCGCTGCTGAGCGGGCGTGGGGAGCCCGAGCGTCGCGAGGGTTTCGCGGAGCGGTTCCTTTCCCTGCCCGCGGAGGCCGACGCCGGTGCCCTGCTGGCCGAGTACGGGCTGGAGGGCGACAGGTGGGACTGGAAGCAGCTGTCGCTTCCGTACGGGGAGCGGCGCTTCGCGGATCGCGCTGACTTCACCGGCTGGTTGCTCGGCTATCTGCGGCGCGATGTGGAGCGCGCCAGGGCGGGCAACGTCACGGGACCGGTGAAGTCCGCCCTCGACGTACTGCGCGACCTGCGCAACGAGATTCGCCTCGCCGTCGACCACGGCGGTCTGGAGGGCAACTCGCACCGGGACGATCTCGAGGGCTGGTACACGCCGCTCAACGCCTTCCTGTCGATCGGTCCCCCCGCGTCCCGTATCGAGGAGATGATCGCGCTTGTCGAGGCCGGTGTGCTCACGGTCATGGGGCCCGGGACGCAGGTCCGCATCGACACCACGGCCCAGATGTACGTGGCGCACTCCACGCTCGTGCCCGGCGACGCGGTGCGCGCCATGACCCTGATCGAGGCGCGACTGCCGGAACCGGACCTGCGTCGGACCGAGGACCCGCTGCTCAGGCATCTGCTCGACACCGACCAGGCCACTCCGTATCGGATCAGGGGCGAGGCGGGCACGGAGTACGAGACCGGTGGCCTGGCCGTCACCGAACGGCCGTACCGGCTGCTCGACGGCAAGGGCCACGCCCACCCTCGCCGTTTCGCCTACGGCGTGCCGACGGAATCGGTGCACTGGGTCACCGCGGCCGGGATCCGACCCGGCGTCGACTCCGTGACCGTAGGCGACTCGGACGCCATCGCGCGGAGCGTGCTGAGTCTCCCCCGGGCCGCTCGTGTCCCGAGCGAGGCACGCCCGGTCGCCGCCGACACTGATCCCCTGGGGGTGATCGTGTGACGACCAGCCCTCCGACGGCCGATGAGGCCCGAGGTGTCGGACCGGAGCGGTCCGGCGTCCTCGAATCGGCCACCGTGGAGCACTCCGGCGCGGTGTCGAGCCTGACCGACGCGGGACTGCTCTCCCCGGTACGGGCCGGAACGCCGGTGGAGGCGGCGGTGTGCGACGCGGCGTGGCTGCGGGCCATGCTGGACGCCGAGGCGGGACTGGCACGCGCGCAGGCGACGCTGGGCACGCTGCCCCGCCACGCGGCGGAGGTCATCACGGCCTCGGCCCGTGCGGAACGGTTCGACCTTCGCGCCCTGGCGGTCGCCGCTCGGGAGACGGCCAACCCGGTGGTGGGACTGGTGCGGGCATTGACCGCCGTGGTGGCGGCCGAGGACCCGGCGGCTGCCGAGTACGTCCACCGCGGCTCGACGAGCCAGGACATCCTCGACACGGGTGCCATGCTGATCGCCGCCCGGGCGCTGGAGATCATCCGCGCCGACGTGAGGGCCGCCGCCGACGCGGCGGGCACGCTGGCCGCCACCCATCGGGACACCCCGGCGGTCGCCCGCACGCTGGGGCTGCACGCCGTGCCCACGACCTTCGGTCTGCGGGCGGCGGGTTGGCGCCGACTGCTGTTGGACGCGGAGCGACGCCTGTCGCGGGTGCTGTCGTCCGGCCTGCCCGTGTCCCTGGGCGGGGCGGCTGGCACACTCGCCGGCTATCTGGAGTACGCGACGATCGGCGCGGGGGGGCACAGACCCCGAACGGGCGAATACGTGGATCGCCTGATCGCCGCCTTCGCCGCGGAGACGGGCCTGACCGCCGCGCCGCTGCCGTGGCACGCCCTGCGCACACCGATGGCCGACCTGGGCGCCGTCCTCGGGTTCACCGCCGGAGCCCTCGGGAAGACGGCGGTCGATGTGCAGTCCCTCGCCAGAACCGAGGTCGGCGAGGTGGCCGAGCCCGGAGGCGCGGGGCGCGGTGGATCCTCGGCGATGCCTCACAAACGCAACCCCGTCCTGGCGACCCTGGTGCGCAGCTCGGCCCTTCAGGTACCCGCCCTGACAGCGGCCCTGACGCAGTGTCTGGTCTCCGAGGACGAACGCTCGGCGGGTGTGTGGCACGCCGAGTGGAATCTGTTGCGCGAGTGCCTGCGACTGACGGGCGGTGCCGCCCACACGGCGGTCGAGCTCCTGTCCGGTCTGGAGGTCCGTCCCGGGCGGATGCGCGAGAACCTCCGTCTGACAGCGAGCCAGGTGGTGTCGGAGCGGGTCGCCGCCGCGCTCTCCCCGCTGGTCGGCCGGGAGCGGGCCAGGTCTCTGCTGGCCGAGGCCTCCGCGAGGGTCCACCGCGAAGGCCGGGGCCTGGGCGAGGTGATCCGGTCGCTGCCGGATGTGGCGGATCTACCGGAGGGCACGGTGGACGAACTCGTCGCCCTGTGCGATCCGACGGGGTACACGGGGGCCGCCTCCGCTCTCGTGGAGCGCTCGCTGCGTGGCTGACCCCGGTCGGACGCACCGACCCTCGCACCCGATCGTCGCGTCTGCGAGGGCTCCACACGTGTCGGCCGGGCCTCCCCGGCCGGCGCGGCGTCACGTCGCGAGCACCGGACCCGCGGCCGGCACGAGAGCGACCGTGGGTCGGCCGGCGCCGGGCGTGCCCGGCGGGGACCACGCACGGGGCGGGCGCCGCGGTCCGGGATGTGCGGGCGCGAGTGTCGCGAGTCCTCAGTTGTCGTAGGGGCGTCGGGCCTTGGCCTCCTTGGTCGCCATCGCCCACCACCCGAGCTTGTCCCACAGCACCTTCGCCGCCGCTTCGGCGTCGGTCGGGTCGATCAGCGCACCGGTCTCGTCGAACTGGCCCCAGGGACCGTGAAAACTGACGGCGTCGCGCACCGGAACCGCGTGCAACTCGGTGAAGATGTGCTTCAGTTGCTGAACCGCCCGCAGACCTCCGGCCAGGCCGCCGTAGCCGACGAAACCGACGGGCTTGGCGTGCCATTCCATCTGGGTCCAGTCCGCCACCACCTTCAGCGACGCCGGGAAGCTGTGGTTGTACTCCGGCGTCACGACGACGAAGCCGTCGGCGGCGTCGAGGCGGGCGGAGAGCGCGCGATGGATCTCGGCGACCTCGGGCGTCGGCTCGTCGGTGAGGGCCGTCGGCAGGGGAAAGTCGGCGAGGTCGATCGTGTCCGTCTCGATGTCCTCCCGCTGCTCGGCGGTGCCGACGAACCAGTCGGCGATCGTCGGGCCGAAGCGTCCCTTCCGGACACTCGCCAGGATCACGGCCACTCGGATGCGTTCGTTCGACATGTGAGTCCCCATTCGTCACTTCACGGCGGGTCGCCTTCTCGACGGACAGTGCAGCAAAGTCGGGGGCGAACGGCCAAGCGCCATCGAGTATTTCGATGAGTCGGCCCTGTTCTCGGGATGTCGGCGGCACGGCGAAGGTCCGGTGCGCCCCCCTCGTGCGGGGTGGGCGCACCGGACCTCGACGGTGCTGGGGGACGTTTCACCGGGGTGTCTCGCCGTTCCGCGGCGCACCGTCACCCGGGCCGGAGGCGAAGCGGCGGTCGCTCGGCCCGGGGCGTGTGCGTGGCTGCGCATCGGGGCGGCGCGCGGGGCCGGCCCCCGGTGCCTTCCTCAGAGGGAGGGCGGGTCGTCGGGGGCCTCGGAGGGGCCTTCGTGCTCGCCCCCGGTGGGGGCGGACACGGCGAGCAGACCGGCGAGTTCCAGTCGTTTGATCTTCGCCGTCGCGGTGCGCGGGAGTTCGGCGAGGGTCCGGTGGAGCGGCTCGGCCAGTGGTGGTTGGTCGGCGACGGCGACGGCCCATCGCGTCGGGTCGAGGGGTTTGTCGTCGCGCGTGCACACCACAGGGACTGCGCGGCCGTCGGGGCCCGGGACGACGACGAGTTCGGTGAGTTCCTCGAGTCTGTTCAGGACCGCGTCCTCCACCTCCAGGGTGGAGTCGATGCCGGGGATGACGTCGACTTCCCGGTCCAGCAGATGCAGGCACCCCCACTTGGTCCGATAGCCGACATCGCCTCCTCGCCACCATTCGCCGATCACCTGCTTGTCGAACCGTTCCGCCTCCCCGTGGTAGGTCAGGGCGCGGCCCGCGGTCGACACGTCGATGTAGCCGGGGGACTCCTTTGTCGGCGGCTTGCCGTCTCTGCTCACCAGCCGGTACTTGGTCATCCCCGGCGTGGGGTAGCCCTGGCACCGTCCGTCGGCCTTGAGGGCGTTGCGTCGGCGGTAGGTGCGCGCGGCCAGCGGTCCGCACTCGCTCTGTCCGTAGACCTGAAGGAAGACGGGATGGTCGCGGTCGGTGGCGTGCAGGAACTTGTGCATGGTGCTGGGGTGGATGGCGTCGAAGGTGCTGTTGAAGTACTTGACGTTGGATATCGGGCGGCGCGGGTCGTCGAGCATCGCCTCCCATTCGAGGAACGAGTTGGGGTGGGTCTCCAGGACACCGGGGCGGTGCCGGACCAGGACGTCGGCGACGTGTTTCGGGGAGGCGTCGTCCATGAATACCATGGGCATTCCGCGGAACTGGAGGACGGCGAGTCCGAGATACATGCGCGAATGCACATAGGAGACGTGCATGGCCACGGTTTCGCGCTTGCGGATGAATCCGGCGACCTTGTTCTGCCAGTTCCCCCGGGCACCGAGCGAGCGAGCGGAGTGGACGACCAGTTTGGGAATCCCGGTCGTGCCGGAGGTGTGTGTCATGAGGGCCGGTTCGTCCGGTGCCAGCATCACCGGGCGGCGTTCAGGCGCGCCCGCGAACCGGGAGAGCGGGATGGCGCCCGGACCGGATCCGGCGACCGTCAGGACGCGGCTCGTCGAACTCCCGAGATCCACGTCGGCCAGGTCGCCGGTCAGCTTGGCCTCGTCGGTGAGGAGTGTGGGGCCTTGCAGCCGTCGCAGCAGCTCGTCGACGGTGGGTCCGTCCAGGTGCGGCGAGAGCATCGCCGGGACCGCTCCCACGCGCGCCGCGGCGCAGGCCAGGACGGTGATGTCGAAGTTGGACGTCTTGTGGATGGCGACGTGCTCGGTGGGGCGTACGCCGGCCGCCCACAGTCGGTTCGCGGTCTCGGAGACGTGGTCCGCGAACTCCCTCACCGTCAGTTTTCGACCGGTTCGCGGAAAGGCGTGCATGTCGTGGTCGAGGGTGATCGGGGTGTCGGCGTGCCGCACCGCGGCACGCTGGGACATCACCCCCAGGTAGAGGAACTTCTTGCTCGGTGGCACTGTGAACATCGTCTGCTCTCCCCCCATCAGGGAACGGGACCGGGATCTGGGCTATCACCTCGGACGAAATTGTCACGGTCGGTTGGGGGGAGAAAGTGGTGGTCGGCTTTTGCGTCAGCTCGGCTCGTGTCCGGCGGACGCGACGGAGGGCCGGGCCGCCCGGGTGGCGATCCGGCCCTCGCGGGACGATCGATCGACCTATGCCCCGGGGAGCCCCTTGCGCAGGGCGGCGGCCACTTCGAGGGTCCGCAGGGTCTGGTAACCGACGGCGGCGAGGTTGTCGTCGGTGACGTTCTGCGCGAGGTGGCCCGGGATGGCCTGGAGTCCCGAGGTGGCGCTCACGCCGTAGGGATTTCCGTTGCTCGGTGCCAACAGGATGTCGTCGGTGACGCCCGGGGGCACGATGACGGCTCCCCAGTGGTAGAAGACGTTGCTGAGGGCCAGCACGGTGGACTCCTGTCCTCCGTGCTGCGTGCCCGTCGACGTGAAGGCGGACATGGCCTTGTTCACGAGGCCGCGGCGGGCGTGCAGCTCGAAGGTCTGGTCGATGAAGTGCTTGAGCGGCCCCGCCGGCAGGCCGTACCGGCCGGGCGTGCCCCAGACCACGGCGTCGGCCCAGTCCAGATCGTCGATCGAGGCCACTTCGACGTCCCTACTGGCGCGGACGTGCTCGGCGTTGGCGTCGGACCACTCGGTGTAGTTGGGTGCGAGGGGCTCGTCGGTGATCTCGGCGACCCGGCGGAGACGGACCTCGGCACCGGCCTTCTCGGCCGCCTCCGCCGCGGCGACCGCCATCTTGTGAATGTTTCCGGTTGCCGAGTAGTAGACAATGGCGACCTTGGTCATGAACCTCGTGCTCCTCTGTGGGGGCGTGCGCGGCGGACCGGCCCGGTCCGGCCGCGGGCGAGCGGGGGCTTTCCGACACACCCTGGTCGCGGAATCTTCGCTCCGCCGGCCGGACTCGGGGAATCCGTCAGGTCAACCGCGCTCGACGCCCGGCGGGTTGTCGATCGCGTAGCGCCAGAGGCCGTCGGCTCCGCGGCGGGCGACGTCGGTGGCGGTGCCCTCGACGTGCACCGGCTCGCCGTCGGGCCCGACGCCGTCGATCAGGAAGTCTCCGACGATCAAGGCGATGTCGTCGTGGACGTAGACGTGCCGGACCGATATGTCGATGGGGAGGCCCAGGGCGAGGAAGTCGCTGGTGGCCTGCCGGCGTCTGTCGCCCGTGACGACCACTCCGGGGGTGAGGACCCGGACAGCGTCGGGCTCGAAGAGCCGGTCGATCGAGCCCAGGTCCCGGTCGTTGAACGCCTCGACGAAGGCCTTCGGAAGCTGCGCGGGATCGCTGACGGCCATGCTGGCTCCTGAGTGTGAGGTGGGAGTGGGGAGACGGTCGCCGGCTCTGGTCAATGGGCCACTGTGGCCGGCACGGGCACGGTCGCGGAGGTGGTCAGGGCGGCGGCGACCTCGATCGTGCGTCGGGTCTGGTAGGCGATGGCACGAGTGTTCGCCTCGTGGACGAACCCGGGTCGGTCGCCGGCGACGGTTCCGGCGCCGTAGGGGTTGCCGTTGTCCTTCTCGTAGAGGACGGGGTCGGTGGACCCGGTCGCGACGATGACGGAACCCCAGTGGCAGATCGCGTTGTGCAGGGCGAGGATGGTGGTCACCTGGCCCCCGTGCTCCGCTGATCCCGAGGCGAAGGCGGAGACCGCCTTGGCCAGGAGCCTGCCGGGGATGGACAGCGTCGACGTGGTGTTGATGAACCGCATGAGTTGGGGGGCGGCCAGGCCGAAGTGCACCGGCGAGCCCAGCAGGACGGCGTCCGCCCACTCCAGGTCTTCCAGGGTCGCCTCGGGGATGTCCGCGGTCGCGGCGGCGTGCTCGCTCGCTCCCGCCCTCCCGGTGGCGGCGAACTCGGCGACCTTGCGGAGTCGGACCTCGGCGCCCTGCTCGTGGGCCGCCTCCGCGGCTGCAACGGCCAGGCGGTGGGTCGATCCCGTGGAGGAGTAGTAGATGACGGCGACGTTGGTCATGGTGGGGCTCCCTGAGAGACGGAGGTCGCGGGTATGGGGTCCGGACGCATCGTGCGGGGGCGGCGACCCCGCGACAACGGGGTGCCCGCCTAGTTCGTCAGGTCTCTCCTGCCGTGGCGCGCCGAGAGGAGGACGCAGCAGGCGGCACCGGCGAGTGCCGCGGCCAGGGCACCGGCCAGGGAGCCGAAGTCGCTGAAGAGTGGAGCCAGTTGGGCGCCGGTTCCGGCTCCCACGTTCAGGGTGAAGCCATAGACGGCTATGGCGGTGGTCTGGGCGGCGCCGGCTTGGCCGCCGACGGTCTGGATCAGGGCGGGGCCGAGGGTGGAGAACCCCAACATGAACACGAACAGGGCGGCTCCCAAGAGCACCGCCCGGTCTCCCCCGGCGGCGGCGGGGATCATCGCCACGAGGGTGACGGCGAAGGCGCCGTATGCGCGACGCGTGGCCCTGAACCGCCCGAGGACGGGGGCGAGCAGCACGGCCACGAGCAGGGCGGGCAGGGCCGCGGAACGCAGGGCGAGCATGGCCGAGCCGTCCCGCCCCACCTCGGGCGGTCCGTAGAGCTGGACCCCGGTGTAGAGCGCGGTGAGCGCCCCGGCACCGACCAGGATGGCCAGGTAGAGCGGCACCACTCGGGCGGTGAACGCGCCGCGCACGCCGTCGAGTCGGACGGCGGTCCGGTTCGCGGAGGGCGGGGGCGGCGGGTCCGGCAGCAGCACCCGCCAGGTCACCGCGGCACCCGCCAACAGCAGGGGCGCCGTACCCCAGAAAACCGAGGTCCAGCCGAGCGTCGCCTCCAGCAACTGTGCCTGGACCTGTCCGACGACCACGGTGGCGCCCATACAGGCGGACACCACGGTGAGGGCCAGGGGAACGCTCCGCTCGGCGACACGGGCGTGGAGGTAGGCGTAGGCCATCGGGATGAAGGAACCGGCGAACAGCCCTTGGAAGGAGCGCAGGACGACGCCGGTGCCCAGGTCGGAGGCGAGCGGCACCAGGGCCGTGACGCCGGCCATGGCCACGACGTTGCCGACCATGACGGTGCGTCGCCCCCAGCGGTCGGACAGCGGTCCGCTGAGGAGCGAGCCGACGGCGTGCGCCAGGGCGAAGGCGGTGGTGGACACCGCCGCCGAGGCGGTGTCCACGTTCCAGGCGTCGGCGATCCGCGGCATCAGGGGGATGGTCACGTACATCTGCCCGACCACGAGCACGCCCATGAGGGACACGGTGACCACGGTCGCGGCCAGCGGGGCGGTCCTCCCCGGAGCCTCCAGGACCCTTGAGTTCGACATGACGTGATCCTCCGACCGGGTGACGGGCTCGACAACCGGACGGCGGGTCATCCGTCAAGTCCCCACCTCGGACGGTGCCCGGGGCTGGAGGACGCTCGGTGGAGACCTCAGGCTCCGACCGTCTCCCGGTCTTCGGCGATCGGGGCGGTCCGGGGGGAGCTGTCCACGATCTTCTTCTCGGGCTTGGACAGACCGAGGGAGACCAGAACGGTCAGTCCGATCCCGACGGCGGCGAGGAAGACCGCGGTTCGCAGTCCGTCCGTGGTGGCCGCCACGAGCGCCTCGCCGCCCAGGCCCTCCAGACCGGAGTTGGCCACGGCCACCAGGACGGCGAGACCGACCGCCCCGCCGATCTGCTGGGTGGTGGAGGCGGTGCCGGAGGCGATGCCCTGCTCCATCGGGTCGACCCCGACGGTGGCGGCCCCGAACATCAGCGTGTAGCCGGCGCCCTGGCCTACGCCCATCACGAGCATGCCCGGGACGAGTGCCAGGTAGGAGGTGTCCGTGGCGAGGGTCAGGCCCATGATCACCGTGCCGACCAGTCCCACGACCAGGCTGGCGATCATGACGGCGCGGATGCCGTACCTGGTGGCCAGCCTCCCCGCGGTCTGCGCACCGGCGGCGATGGCGACCATCGGAACCAGGAACGCGAGTCCGGTCTCCAGGGCGCTGTAGCCTCGCACCACCTGGAAGTAGACGGTGAGGAAGTACAACAGGGTGCCGAAGGTGGCCATGTAGAGGAAGGTGACGGCGCTGCCGGTGCTCAGGTTGCGGTTGCGGAGCAGGCGGAGCGGCATCAGGGGGTCACTGCTGCGCTGCTCGACGACGACGAAGGACACCAACAACACCGCGCCGACGAGGAGGGATCCCAGGACGGTCGAGGAGCTCCAGCCCGACTCGGGCCCCTGGACGAGAGCGAAGACGACGGCGGTGGTTCCGATCGTGGCGGTGAGGGCACCGGCCAGGTCGAAGCGGCGTCGGACGTCGCCGAGGACGTCCGGGGCGATCAGCGGGACGGCGCACGCGATGGCGAGCAGCGCGAGGGGAACGTTGACGAAGAAGACCGACTCCCAGCCCAGCGCCTCGGTCAGCACCCCGCCGAGCAGCGAGCCCACGATCATCCCGGACCCGCCGGCGGTGCCCCACACGGCGAAGGCCCTGTTGCGCTCGCGGCCCTCGGCGAACTTGGTGGAGACCAGGGTGAGGGTGGCCGGGAAGAGGAAGGCGCCGCCGATGCCCTGGACGGCGCGGGCGGCCACGAGCAGTTCGGGTGTCGTGGCGAGCCCTCCGACGAGGGAGGAGACCCCGTACAGCGACAAGCCGAGGATGAACATCCGACGCGGACCCCACAGGTCGCAGGCGCGTCCGCCGAGCAGAAGGAACCCGCCGAAGGCGACCGCGTAGGCGCTGATCACCCACTGGAGGTTCTGCGCGGAGAATCCGAGATCGGAGCCGATCTCGGGCAGGGCGACGTACACGATGTTGTAGTCGATGGAGATGATCAGCTGGGCGAACGCCAGCAGCGCCAGGAGGAGACCCGGCCGGTGGCGCGGCGCCGGGGTGACGGCGCCTGTGGCCGAAGACGGCATGTCTGTGCCTTTCCGTGGGGGGTTGGGAAACGGAGTCGATCCCGAACGGGATCGGTCGTCCGGCCGCGGTCGCTTCCGGTCGAACCAGCTACGCACGTGGTCGGGCCGCCAGGGCGGGCGCGCCACTCGGTCACCCGAGGGGCGGCCCGCGGGACGGGGCGAGGCGATGCCCGCCGCCCCCGGGACGCGGGGTCGACCGTCGCGAGGGCCGGTGGTGCCCTCGCGCCGACGGCCCGCGGGGCCGGCGTGCTCGCCTGGTGGGGTGGGAGGCGGAGGAGTGCGACTCGCGGGCACGTCCGCCCGTGCGGCGCCTCCCCGCTCTCACCTCGCCGAGACTACGGGTGGTGGTGACTCGTCGGGAGGGACGTCGGCGTTTAGTGTCAGGTCGGTTCCCGGCATGGTCGCCGTCGTGGTGGCACGCGCGTCCCGGTGGGTCGGACGCCGGCACAGGCTTCCTTCCAACTCCTGCTCCAAGCGCACCAGATCGCCCTGGTGTCCGTGGGCCGCGAGATGCCCGTCCGGGCGTACCAGGTGGTAGCCGGGCCGGGAGCAGGCGCCTTCGGAGCGCAGCTCGCGCCGCGGGAGGACGACGGTGCGAAGAAGCGTTCCGTAGCGCCGGGCGATGTGCCCGATCTCCCTCGACCAGGCCGCGTCGGGTGGGACCACGACCAGGGTCCAGGCGTGGGGGTCGGCTTTCGGGCCGGAGACCGCGTGGGCGAGCGCCGTCCTTCGAGGAAAGACCGCGCCCGGCTTGAGGCCACCGGGGATTCGGTCGCGCAGTCCGCAGCGGCTGATCCCGGAGGGGCGTTGACTCTCCCGCGTCGGCGGGTAGGCGAGTCTTCGTCCGGCCATCACGGGGGTGTAGAACCGTGTGACCACTCCGGTACGTTCGAACAGCCGGAAGGCGGCATCCCTGGCCCGAACCTTGATCGGGCTGTCGGCCACCCAGGCCCTCGTCTGGAGGTCGGTGTCGCGGACGATCTGTCGGGTGGCCTCGGAGCGTTCCCTTCCGTAGCTCTCCAGCAGGGAGGGCGGGGACTCGCCTCGAATCACTGCGGCCAGCTTCCACCCGAGGTTCTGGGCGTCCTGGAGGCCGTTGTTCATCCCCTGGCCACCGGCCGGGCTGTGCACGTGCCCGGCATCGCCCACCAGGAAGACCCTGCCCGTGCGGAACCTGGTGGCGTGCCGGGCGTGCACGCGGAACACCGCCTGCCAGACCGCCTCCGTCAGGTGTACGCCTCGGGGCCCGCGTTCGTCGACGATGTCCCTCATCAGGTCGAGCGTGACCTCCTCCTTGCCTCTGGGCATGACGGAGAGGAAGCGGTGGACGCCGTCGGGCATGGGGACGACCACGAGGGCACCGCCGGAGGACTGGTAGAAAAGGCATTCGTCCGTGGGGAGGTCTCCTTCGACACGGGCGTCGACGAGGGCGAACGCCATGCCGTAGGTGCTGCCCTCGAAGCCGATGCCCAACTGGCCGCGGACGGCGCTGCCCGCGCCGTCCGCGCCGACGACGAAGGGGGCGTCGATCCGCCGTACGACACCGTCGGCGCCCTCCACGACGGCGGTGACCACGCCGCCGTCCGCGAGGGCGTCGGAGAAGTCCACTCCCTCCAGCGCGAGCAGCCGGGTGGACCGCTCGATCTTGCCGCCCAGCTCGTGCAGTCGGCGGGTGAGAAGTCGTTCGGTCTCGTGTTGAGGCAGCACCCGGCAGGCGGTGTCCCGCGTCAAGGCGAACGACGCGAGGGGCCGGCGCTCGGAGAAGTAGCTGAGTCTGCCGATCCGCACCGACTCCCGGTGCACGCTGTCGCCCAGCCCCGCGTCCTGGAGAATGTCGAGGGCGCGGGGCCAGACCGAGAGCGCCTTCGGGGTCGTGGAGGGCTCGGCGTCGCGGTCGATGATCCTCACCCGGACTCCGCGGCGCATGAGCTCGACGGCCGTCAGCAGCCCGGAGGGGCCGGCGCCGACGACGAGGACGTCGAAGTCGGCCCGCTCCGCGTTTTCGAGGGCTGCCACGTCGCTCACTCCGTCCGCACGCCGGCGGTCACGCCGAGTCCGGGATCCCGGGGAAGCCGGTCGAGGCGGATGCCGAAGTGCTCCTCGTACGCCGCGAGGGACTCGGCGTCGTCGGCCAGTGTCCGCTTGCTCCGCTCCTCGCCGGCGACCAGGCTCATCTGCGTGTTTCCCTTCAGGGTCACCAGGCCGTCCGGAGTGCGCACGGAGCAGAAGAGGCCCTGGAGGAAGGAGGACTCGGGGGAGGTGCGATACCACCACAGGGTGGGAGCGAAGTCCGCGACGCGCACGGGCCGCTCGTCCACCTGGTAGAGGGGCTTGCCGTTCAGGTGGAGATCGACGGTGCCGTCGGCCGCGTCGCCGAATCGGTAGACCCCGTGGGGGTCCTCCTGCGGGGCGCGAGAAGCGAGGCTCAGGGGGTGCCTGCTGTTCCTGCCGAATCCGACGTCCACCAGCCAGGGCTCCGCGTCCACCCACACGCGGAGCGCCAAGTGGCCGAGGAACGGGCCGAGGCCGTCGGGTCGGTGTACCCGGCCGGGCAGGATCTCGACACGGTAGCCGAGTGCCGTCAACAGGTACGAGAAGGCCGGGTTGAGTTCGTAGCAGCCGCCTCCTCGCCTTCCCCGGACGATCTTCTCCAGGACCCTCTCGTCCATGAAGATCTCCCGGTCCAGGTGGTAGTCCAGGTTCTCGAAGGGCACCGTCAGGACATGACGTTCCATCAGGTAGCGCAAGCCGGCGAGGTCGGTGTCGGCGGGCCGTTCGGCGCCTATCCGGCGCAGGTACTCCTCGACGAGGTCGTCGCGCATCGGTTCCTCCTAGTGGGGTGACGGTTCGGGGGTGCGGGGAAGGGGAAGTTCACGAAGTCCGCGTCGTGCGCGGGTCCTGCCAGGCGAGCAGGGAGAGTCCCATCGCCATGCCGCCGCCGAAGGCGGCGAGCAGGACGAGGTCGCCATCGGCCAACTCGCCGGCGCCGGCGGCGAGGTCCAGGGTCACGGGAACCGAGGCCGCTCCGGTGTTCCCGAGATCCCGGTAGCTGGTACGGGTGCGCCCCTCGGGCAGGCCGAGGGCGGCCGACATCTCGTCGAGCATCCGGCCGTTGGCCTGATGCGGCACGAAGTGCGACACGTCCTGCGGCCGGTACCCGCAGTCCCCGACGAAGTCGGCGATGGCCGGCACGACATGGGATGCGACGAAGTCCCGTACACCCCGGCCGTTCATGGTGAAGTACTGGCGCCCGGCGGCGAGGTTCCGGGCGGTCACCGGGTGGCGGCTGCCGCCGCCGGGTACCTCGATCAGATCGCGGTCGGCGGGGAAACCCGCCAGTCGACCCGCCAGGAGGCCCCGTCCCGGGCGCGCGGGGCCGAGGACCACCGCCCCGGCTCCGTCCCCGAAGAGGACGGCGGTGCGCCGGTCGGTGGGGTCGAGGATGCGCGAGTAGACGTCGGCGCCGACCACGAGGGCGTACCGGGAGTCGGAGGCTCGCAGGATTCGCTCGGCGGTGCTCAGGGCGAACGGGAACCCGCTGCAGACGGCGTTGAGGTCGAAGGCGGCCGTGCCCGGGGCGACGCCGAGTCCGTCCGCGACGACACTGGCGGTCGGGGGCTGCGGGGAGTCCGGGGTCGAGGTCGCGACGACGACGAGCGACAGCTCCCGGGGGCCGACGCCCGCGGATTCGAGGGCCGCCCGCGCCGCGCCCACCGCCAGGTCCGAGGTGGCCTGGTCCGGCTTGGCCTTGCGGCGCCGGCGGATTCCCGTCTTGGCGCGGATCCAGGCGTCGTCGACCCCTGCCGGGGCTCCGACCTCGGCATTGTCCACGACGTACGACGGAAGGCACGATCCTGTCCCCAGGATCGCCGTTCCGGCGGGCGGCCTTCCCGTCCTCGCCGCGCCCGTGCTGATCATAGTGTGCTCCCTCCTCGGGAGTTCGGGTCTCCCCGCGGCAGATGCTTCCCGGGTCTCGGGCGCGGGGCAAAGCCTCTCGGCGGAACCCGTCAGGTGGTCGGGGAGTACGTCAGGTGCGGGGTTCTCGATTCGTGTTCCGGCGCCCTGCCAGAGGTCGGGCGGAGCAGGTTCGAGACCATGTCGGCGAGGATGGGCACGCCGTTCTGGGTGAGCACCGACTCCGGGTGGAACTGCAGCGAGGCGAAGTGCCCGCCGCGAAGGGCGTGCACCTCCTCGTTCTCGGGGTCGCGGGCGATCTCGACGGGGCCGACGCCCGCGACCCGGATGCGCGCCTCGGGGCTGCGGGCGGCGAACGCGTTGTAGAAGCCGACGCGTTCACGCCTGCCGAACAGGTCGATGTCGCGTTGCACGCCCTGGTTCGGGACGATCCTGCGGGCCAGGACGAGACCGAGTTCGCGGCTGAGCACCTGGTGGCTGAGACAGATCGCGAGGAAGGGCGTCCGGTCCGCGAGGAGCCGCCGCACGGCGTTGCCCAGGTGGGCGATCTTGGGATGGGCGCCGTCGCGCGGGTCACCGGGGCCGGGTCCCATCACGACGAGATCGTGGCCGGTGAGCCGGTAGGCGGTGTCGTACCGACTGACCGTCACGCGCATGCCCAGAGAGCGAAGTTGGTGAGCGATCATGGAGGTGAAGGTGTCCTCGGCGTCCACCACCAGGACCTTCAGGCCGTCGAGGTGGTGGCGTTCCGCGGGTCGGGTCGTGTCCTGGCCCAGCCAGAACCCCGAGATCGTCTCGTTGCGCCGTCCCAGGGCGCCGAGCACGTCGGGGTGCGTGGCGAATCCCGTCGGCCCGACCTCCTCCAGCGCCGCGATCAGACCGGCCGCCTTGGCGCGGGTCTCCGCCACCTCCGACAAGGGGTCGGAGTGTCGTACCAGGGTCGCGCCGACACCGATCCGGACCCGGCCCTCGGCGTCGATGTCGGCGGTACGGATCAGGATGGAGGAGTCGAGGGTCGGCCCGCCCTCGCCGTCCCGTCCGATCACTGCCAGCACTCCGCTGTAGTAGCCACGCCCCCGCTCCTCGTACCGCCGGATGACCTGGCACGCGCTCTCCAGCGGGGACCCGGTGACGGTCGGGGCGAACAGGGTCTCGCGCAGGATCTCACGGGGGTCCGCGTCGGTACGGCCCTCGATGATGTACTCGGTGTGTGCGAGGCGGGCCATCTCCTTCAGGTACGGTCCCAGCACTCGACCGCCCTGTTCGCAGACGCGTCCCATCATCTTGAGCTCTTCGTCCACCACCATGTACAGCTCGTCGGCCTCCTTGCGGTCGGCGAGGAAGTCCATCACCCCGGGGAGCGCCGGGCCCGAGGGGGGGTATCGGTAGGTTCCGCTGATCGGGTTCATCACCGCGGTGCCGCCTCGCACGCTGATGTGGCGCTCGGGTGTGGCTCCTACCAGGGTGCGCCCGCCGGTGTGGACCAGGAAGGTCCAGTAGGCCCCTGTCTCCCTTCGGAGGAGCCGCTTGAAGAGGATCGCGGCGCTGTGCGGGGTGTAGTCGGTGATGTCCAGGACGAAGGTACGTTTGATGACGAAGTTGGCGCCCGCGCCGGTGCCGATCTCGTCGGCGACGACGCGGCGCACCGTCTCGGCGTAGGCCTCGTCGGAGGTGTCGAAGTGACCGCCGGTGGTGTGGAGGGGGCCGTCGGGGATCGCCGCCATGACGGTTCCGGCGTCGAGGGTGGCCTGTCCGGTCACGGTCAGGGCGACCAGGTCGGCGTCGTCGGCGGCGCAGGCGTAGCCCCGCTCGGCGATCTGTCGGAAGGGCACGAGGGCGAGGACCTCGTGTCGGGGGGTGCCGTTCGGGGTTTCGGGGGCGGGGCGGGGGATGTCCGCGAGGGTGCCGGGGGTGGAGACGTCGCCGACCATCACCTCCACGACGTCCGGTCCGTTCGACTCCGGTCGGTGCAGCAGGGCGAAGGGGGGAGGTTCGGGGCTCAGGATCAGCGCGAGCAGGTCGTCGGTCCCGGAGCCGTCCTCTGTGGCGGTCATGCGAGGGTCTCCTTGGTGGTGGTGACCACCGCGCAGCGGCGGGCGGCGTATTCCACGGTGGCGTGGTGGTGTCGTTCGTCGAAGTCGGCGATGGCATCGGCGACGAGGAACGTCTGGATGTCGTGACTGAAGGATTCGATGGCCGTGGTGATCACGCCGACGTGTGCGTAGACTCCGCAGATGATCAGTTGGTCCCTGTCGTGGGAGCGCATGAGATCGAGGAGGCCGGTGCGGAAGAAGGCGCTGTAGCGCCATTTGGTGAGAAGCCAGTCGCCGGCTGTCGGTGCGAGTGGTTCGACGATCTGCCTGTCCCCGGGGGCGGGTCGCATGCCGGGGCCCCAGAAGTCCTTGAGAAGACCTCGCTGGTCGTCGGTCATACCGCCGGGCTGGGCGGTGTAGGCGACGGGCATCCCTCGTGCGAGGGCCTCGCGGCGCAGTGTCGTCGCGTTGTGGACCAGCCGGGTGCGCAACGGCTCCGCGAACGGCTTCAGGAAGTAGCGCTGCATGTCGTGGACGAGCAGGACCGCGCGAGCGGGGTCGACGGTCCAGCGGGCGCTGTTGGCGGGAAGGTCTCCCGGTGACGGCAACGGGTAGGTCTCGATGGTCGGTAGGCCGGCCATGGGGTGTCCTCTCCTCTCGTGACGGGGTTCGTGGCGGAGGGTTCGGCGGTCGCGTTCAGGCGCCCAGTCCGGCGCCGCCGTCGACGGTGAGGGTGTGGAGGGTGATGTGGGAGGCGTCGTCGGACAGGAGGAAGGCCACGGCGTGGGCGATGTCCTCGGGGCTGGCGACCTTGCGCAGGGGTATGCCGACCCGGAAGGCGTCGGGGCGGCCGTCGATCGTGCCCCGGGGTCCGGACGCGTCCCGCCACATCGAGGAGAGCATGGGGGTGTCGGTGGAGCCGGGGGCCACGATGTTGCAGCGGATTCCGTGGCGGGCGACCTCCAGGCCGAGGCTCTTGGTGAACATCTCGGCGGCGGCCTTCGAGGCCGCGTAGGCGGCCATCTCCGTGCGCGGGGTGGCGGCGGCGTTGGAGGCGACCGTGACGACCGCTCCGCGAGATCGCGGGACCATCCGGTTGACGACGGCGCGGGACAGGTGGAACACGCCCGTCGCGTTGACGGCGAAGGTGCTGTTCCAGTCGTCGTCGGACAGTGCGCCGACCTCGCCCAGGCGCAGGACTCCTGCCGCGTTGACCAGGAAGTCGATCGCTCCCAGGCGTTCCTCGACGGCCGCGACCACCGTCTCGACGTCCGTGCTGTCGGTCACGTCGGCCGGGAAGGCGACCGTCGGCAGCCCGTCGGCGACGGCCTTTTCCACTGTCTCGCGCAGCCGTTCGGCGTCCCGGTCGACCGCGGCGACGGTGACGCCGCGCTCGGCCAGTTCTCGGGCGACGGCCGCTCCGATGCCGCCCGCCGCTCCGGTGACGAGGGCAGTTCGGTTCCGCATGGATGTGTCTCCTCTCGTGCGGGAAGGGGGTGTGCGGTGGCGGTCACGCGCTCCAGGCGGACACCACGGAGAGGGCTTGTGCCGGGTTGAGTCGCGGGTCGCAGAGCGTCGCGTAGACGTCGCCCACGGAGTCGGCGGCGGCCTCGCTGGGCGCGCATTCCGTGACGACGTCGGGGGTGGTCTCCAGGTGGAGTCCGCCCGGGATGCCGCCGTTGTCGGCGACCGCCGCGCGGAAGGCGATCACCTCGCGTTCGATGGTCTCCACGAAACGGGTCTTGAGGCCCTGTCGGGTGGTGACGGTGTTGCCGTGCATGGGGTCCGTGAGCCAGACCACGGGGTGGCCCGCGTCCCTCACGGCCCGGACCAGGGCGGGCAGGGCGGCGGCGACGGTGTCGGCTCCCATTCGGGCGATGAGGGTGAGTCGCCCCGGCTCGCGACGGGGATCGAGTCGGGCGCACAGCGCGAGCAGTTGCGCCGGGGTGGTCTTCGGCCCGACCTTGCAGCCGACCGGGTTGACGGTCTCGGCGAGGAGCGCCACGTGCGCGCCGTCGACCCGTCGGGTGCGTTCGCCTATCCAGGGCCAGTGCGTGGAGGAAAGCAGCGGACCGTCGCTCTCCTGCCGCACCAGAGGGGTCTCGTAGTCGAGGAGAAGGGCCTCGTGGCTGGTCCAGACCGTGGCGTCGATCGCGGCGCGTGGGTCGGGGCGACGCCATCCGAGGTGGCGCATGATGTCGTCCGCGGCCATGTAGCCGGTGAGCAGCCTGAGG
Organism: Streptomyces sp. HSG2; assembly: GCF_016598575.1. Taxonomy (NCBI): domain Bacteria; kingdom Bacillati; phylum Actinomycetota; class Actinomycetes; order Kitasatosporales; family Streptomycetaceae; genus Streptomyces; species Streptomyces sp. HSG2. Next base: position 5,160,996 of record NZ_CP066801.1, on the reverse strand, counting down.
GGATCGGGCCTGCGTCCTTCCACGGAGGGCTCGGGGTCGTTCACCATGTGGCCTCGGTAGACGGGCAGGGTGACCCCGTCGACGAGTTCGGTGTCGTTGGAGCGTGGCTTGCCGAACTGGCCCGCGATCCTGCCCACGCGTATCACGGGCTTTCCGGTGGCCAGGCGCAGGGTGCCGGCGAGGAGGTCGAGGACCGCGGCCTTGCGGGCCACGGTCTGCGGACCGCTGTCGTCCGGGTCCTCCGCGCAGTCCCCCGCCTGCACCACGAGGGCCTCGCCCGCGGCCACGCGGGCCAGGTGGGAGCGGAGGTCGCGGACGTCGGAGGCCCGCACCAGGGCGGGTCGACTCGCCAGCTCGGCTCGCACCCGGCGTACCTGCTCGACGTCGTCCCATCGGGGCTGTTGCGGTGCGGGTCTGGCCCGCACACTGGTCGGGGTCTGTTCCATGGGTCTGCCTCCATCGAGGTGGGTGACGCGCGCTTCGTCGCGTCTCGGGCGAGACGCGAGGGTCTTTCGAGTGGCCGACCCCCCGAACGGCCCGGTGTGCCGCCGACCGGTGGGGCGGGCCGGCGGGATCGGTCAGGAGCGGGGCACCCGACCGACGAGGTCCCATATCCGCAGCTGCGGGTAGTCGGGGACGACGACGTCCGCGGTCGAGGTGCCGCCGAGGACGAGGAGGCTGGGGCCGTGAGGGGTGAAAGGGGGCCAGTGGGCGAGGGCGGGGGTCCTGGGGCACGAGGTGCGGGCGAAGGCGGCCACCGCGTCGACGAGGAGGTCCGAGAGCAGCCGTTCGACCGGGCCGTCGCCGAACACCGAGGCGAACGGGGGCCGTCGGTGGGTGCCGAAGAGGAACGGTGACGTGGCCTCGTGCGGTGTGCCGAAATGCGGTGGCCGCGCCGGGTGGGCGAACTCCATGGCGTACCACGGCGTGGTGCCGAGGCGGGCGTGGCGCTCGGCGAAGCGCACGGTGTGGTGTCGGAACATCAGATCGCCCCAGATCTCGGTCCACAGCGACCGGGGGTCCTCACGGAGTCCGGCGCGCGACGCGACCTCCCGGTAGGCGCCGACGCAGGTGTCGGCGAGATCGGTGTCGGCTGCCGGCGACACGAGCCGCAGGACGTCCAGGACGGCCCGCCTCAGCGAGTGGGGCCCGTTCGGGGCGGGCGCGGGCTGGGGAGAGGCGGGGCCGGTGTAGAAGGACCCCTCGGTGCGGGTGTGGACGGACATCACGGGCAGGTCCACGGTGGGCAGGTCGTGGGCGTGGGCCGGCATCGTGCGACCGTCGACGACCGGGCCCCTGTACCATCGGCCGCTCCCGACGATCCGGCTGTCCGGGGGGCCCGCGAAGAGGCGGTGCCAGGCATCGCCGAGGGAATTCGCGGGGACGTCGCGCAAGCCGGGCACGGTGGTGCCGAGGCTCCTGGCCAGCGTCTCGTGCACCGTGCGGGCGTCCTCGCGGGTCAACGAGGTGGCGGGTGCCAGGGCGTGGCTGGGGCTGATGGGCACGATCCGCCGAATCAGCCCACGGGTCTGCGGCAGGCAGGCCAGCTGCCACACGGAGGCGGCGCCGGCGGAGGTCCCGCACAGCGTGACGTTGCCGGGATCCCCGCCGAAGGCCGCCGCGTTCTCGTGGACCCAGGACAGCAGTGCCCTTTGGTCCTGCAGCCCCCAGTTGGCGAACTCGCCGGTCTCGTGATCGGCGAGCGACTCGTGGAGCCCGAACCCGAAGACGCCCAGTCGGTAGTCGAAGGTGACGACCACCAGATCGCCGCGGCAGGCGAGGCGTGTGGCGTCGTAGGTGGGCAGGCTGCCCGATCCGGTGGCCCATCCACCGCCGTGGACGTACACCAGGACGGGACGCGATCCACGGGTGTCGGGGGTCCAGACGTTGGCGTGGAGCGCGCCCTCGCCACTGCGCGGCGAAGGCCGATTCGGCAACGGCGACTGCCAGCAGGCCGGCGCGGGGCGCACCGCCTCGCGCACTCCCCGCCAGGGCCGCGGGGGCCGGGGCGAGGCGAACCGCAGGGGGCCCACCGGTGGCCTGGTGTAGGGAATCCCGCGGAACACCGCGACGCCGTCGACTCGTTCACCCGCGACGAGGCCGGCGCGGGTGCCGACCACCGGACGAGCGGCGTTCGATGTCGGCGGCCGGGCCGCGGACGCCTCGACGGCGGCCCGCGGACCGGTGACGTTCGGTGCCGTTCCGGCCATGGGAACTCCTGGACACTCGGGGCGGTGAGGTTTCCGCCGATCGTGTGTCCGAAGCCCCGGAGCTGCCATCGGACGGCCGGAAATCCGTCAGATGACACCGTCGGTCCGTCAGGTCCGGATTCCTCCCCGCCCCGGACCTGACGCAACGACCGCGATCCGAACGATCCGTCCGCTCGCCCGCCCTAGAGTGCCCTCACCGCGGCTCAGGCCGTGGCTCGCGCCTCCTCGGCGGCCCATCCGATGTCGGCCGTCCCCGACAGCACCTTGATCGCGTGTGCCGCGGAGACGAGCGTGACGTGACGGTGCCAACCGCTGAAGGACCGGCCCGAGAAGTCGCTGAGGCCGACGCCCTCCGCGACGTGGGAGTAGGTTCCCTCGACACGGAGGGCCAGCCGGGTGAGCCGCAGCAGTCGGGCCGGGTGCGCCCCGGGCACGTCGGTGAGCCAGAGCTCCCCGGGCCAGTGACCGCCGGTCTCCCCGACCCCGAGGAGGACCATCTCGCGATCGGCCCGACGGGCCGACCCGGGTCCGGCGGGCACCGCCACTCGCACCCGCGCCGTCAAGACGGCACCGGCCGCGCCGATGCCGCCCGACCTCCGCTCGATCACGGGGTGGCGTAACGGTCGTGCCACGGTCATGATCTGCTGTGCCGTCAGGTGTGGGGGCAGGCGGGGAAGCCCGGGATCGGTGACGGTGAGGCGCTCGCCCGCGCCGATGCGCAGCAGCATCGGCGCGCCCGTCGCCGAGAGCCGCCGTGCGGTGTGCCTCAGATCGGCGCCGCGGGCGTCCACGACAACCGGTCGGGGGGGAAGTCCCCACCCTCTGGCGAGGTCGGCGTAGGCCTCGACGGCGCACTGATCCGGTGTCTCCGCGACGGCGGAGTCGGGGATCGACGCCTGTCGGCGTCGCGAGGCGTCGTCCAGCCAGGCATCGGGCAGGTGGAGTCGCCAGTTGACCGGCGTGGCACCGTCGTCCGATACGGCCCAGACACCGACCGCGTTCTGCGCGTTCACGACCTGGCCGCGCAGGGGGCAGAAGCGCCGGTCCACACCCACGGAGCTGGCGCCGGCCTTCGGGATCACCAGCGGCCTCAGGACGTGGGCGCGAGCGGGCAGGGCCTCCTCGACGTGTCGGGCGAGGGCGCGGCGCACCGGGACCCAGTCCCAGGTGGAGCCGCTGATGAAGTGGTGCAGGCTCTGTTCGGCCGACTCGCCCCCGAACAAGGAGGAGATGTTGCGGATGGATTTGCGTCCCCGCGCCCCCAACAGGCCTCGCACATAGTCCGCTCCACGCCGACGCTGGTCCCTGCGGGGCAGGGAGGCGAAGAGCGCGGGGAGAAGGTCCGCGAGGACGACCGCGGGGTTCCCGGAGGGGCCACTGTCCCGCCACGGGTCCCGGGGCGTCCAGTCGGGCGGTCTCGTCGTCGTTCGCATCGCAATACACCTCGCCGCTCGTTCCGGTTGTCGGCCTGCGTTCGCTGTTCCGATAGGTTCGGCGCGTGGGTCCAAGAAGCGGCCAAGGCCTGGCAAAGCCCCAGGTGGGCGGTCTTGGACGGCGCCCCGTTCGGTCATGTCGAAGGATGAGGTTCCGGCCGGCGCGCTCCGGCTGCCGTCGGTCGCTCGCTCGCTCCGTCGAACCCGCGCCAGGAGTGACGACGTCCGGGATCCGGGTTCCGCGCGGGTCATCGCGCGACCGCGACCCGACCGGCGGCGACGGGCCCGCCCAGCGGCACCACCCGCGCGCCCGACGGCTCCTGGGCGATCGCCATCCGGATCAACTGGTGGACCCGGAAGGTCACGGGGCCGGCGGCGTCCGTCGCGGGGGCCAGGGCCGCCACCAGGTGACGATCGAGCAGCCGACCGACGACGGACTGGGCGGACCAGGTGTCGCGGTCGAGCAGCTCACAGGCCTCGGCGGTGTCGAAGGGGCCGGGCGCGGAGGCGAGGAGGCGCAGGGCACGGCGCAATGGCGGGGAGAGCCGGGCGATGGCGCCGATCGCCGCGGCCAAGGCGTTGCGGGAGTCGTCGAGAAGCTCCGCCGCCAGTCGCCCCTCGTCGCGCAGTCCGGCCACGAGATCGGGCAGCGTCCACATCGGACGGGCGGCGAACCTCTCCGCCAGCGCGCGGAGCGCCAGCGGCAGGTTTCCCACGAGTTCCGCCACCTCCCGCAGGGCGGCCGACTCCCCGCCGATCGCCCGCACCCCGGAGACCCGGGCGAAGAGGGCGGCAGCCTCGGCGTTCTCCAGCGGCTCCAGCGAGAGCGTGAGCGCGCCCTCGATGCCGGGCAGGCGGATGCGCGACGTCACCAGGGCCAGGCTGCGCGCGCCCCCCGGCAACAGCGGCAGCACCTGGTCTGTTCCCGCGGCGTCGTCCAGGAGCAGCAGCACCGAACGCCTCGACGCCCACTCGTGGAAAACCCCGAGGAGCTCCTCCGAGCGGCTTCGGGCATCGAGGCCCTCCGACACGCCGGCCGAGTGGAGCAGGGCACGGAGCACCCCCATCGGTTCCCGGGGCTCGACACCATCGTGCAGCCGCGCGTACAACAGACCGTCGGGGAACCGGTCGCGCAGCAGGTGGGCCACATGCTCGGCCAAGGCGCTCTTGCCGACGCCCACGGGGCCTAGCAGGGTGACGACGCGCGGTCCCGCTCCATCCAGGTATCCGAGGATCGTGTCGATCTCCGCGGAGCGGCCCACCAGGTCGGACGGCGGGAACCACGGCGGCGCCGTCGACCCGGGCAAGACGGCCGGGCCGGCCTCGTCCACCTCGGGCACCGTCCACCGGTCGACCGACGTCGATCCCCTGGGCGCCCGGGCCGTGAGCACCTGGCGCTGCAGATCCTGAAGCTCCTGGGAGGGCTCGACACCCAGTTCGGCGGCCAGACCGCGACGCAGTCGAGCGAAGGCGTCGAGGGCCGCACCACGCCGGCCGGACCAGTGGGCCGCCGTCATCAACTGTGCGGCGAAACGCTCGTTGAGGGGGTGATCGGCCGTCAGCGCCCGCAACTCGCCGATCAGTGTGTGATGGCGCCCCAGGCGCAGTTCCGCCTCGATGCGCAGTTCCAGTGCCGCGAGCCGCGTGTCGGCCAGTTGGGCGATCCGACCCGTGACCGACGGGCCCGCCGCCACGCCCGAGAACGGCTCGCCACGCCAGAGGCGGAGTCCGGCGTTCAGCAGCCCGACCCCCCTGGCGGGGTTCCCCTCGCTCAGGGCGACGCGAGCCTGGGCGACACGATGCTCGAACTCCCACAGGTCCAACTCCCCCGGGCGCAGGACGAGACGGTAGCCTCCGGGCTCGGTGCGCAGCCGTCGGGCGAGGCCGACGGCGACACCGGCGGGCTCCAGAGCCCTGCGAATCTGGTACACGTACGTCTGGACGGTCTTGCGTGCCAGCCGCGGTGGATCGGCCTCCCACAACTCGTCGACCAACGTCGACATCGACACCGAGCGGTTGGCGTGCAAGAGCAGCACCGCCAGCGCGCGGCGAGCCATCGGCGCCGTCGGAGTGCGGTCCTCTCCCCCCGCGCGGACCTCGAGTCGGCCCAACGCTCCCACTCTCAGCGGGGTGGGTTCGGCATCGGCCGAGGAACCGCCGGTCGGCGTGGCCTCGTTCATGATGTCTTCTCTCCTCGTCCTGTCCTGCTCTCGTCGCCCTGAGCCGCGGCCCGGCGGTGCCGGGGCGGGGCCGATGTGCGGTCCTCCGCCCCGAGGGGCCGCCGACGCGTTCCTCCACCCCCGTCGGATGGACGTCCGCGTCGCGCCGGCACGGCGAATCGATCGGATGGCGGGCGGTCGGCACCGCCGCGCGCGTCGCACGCCGGTCCGCCGGGGGCGTCGTCCCGCACCGGGGCGGGAGCGCCCGTCAGCGCATCCGGCAGTGTCGGAGTGGTCGTGGGGGCGGGTTGCCACCGCGGCACGAGCCGGCGGAGCCACGCCAAGTGGCCCGCCACACGTCCGGCCTCCGATTCGCCCTCGCCCGTGTCCCCGAGCACGGCCACCGTCTGGACTTCCAGCCGGCGGGACCCGGACCGCCAACTCGCCTCATCCTGTGCCTCCGAGGGACTCGCGAAGTCGGCGGGGCAATGGGGCCCCGCCGGGCGGCAAGGGCGATCGCCGGTGGGGACAGAGCGAGAGGAGACCTGGCGTCGCCCCCGGTCCACCGAGCCGCTCCGGGCTTCGGGCCGTTCCCCACCTGAGCCGGGCGCCGTGGCCCGCCACGGCTCGCCCGGATCACCAGGATCGCCCGGTGTCGGGGGACCGCCTCGGCGGTCCCCCGCGCTCAGAGCGGCAACCGCCGCGTGGCTCGCCGCCTCTCCAAGGCGTGCGGACGGCCCCGAGGCACGGACTCCGTCGTCGGGCGTCCGCCAGGTCTGGCGCGGGCCACGTCGCGGCGCGCGGCCTCGGTGATCTCCATGATGCGATCGGCGTGCGGCAGGAGACTCACACCCGCTGCCGTGAGGGAGAGTTGACGTCTAGTACGGTCGAACAGCTGCGCTCCCACGGCCTCTTCCAAGCTTTTGATCTGGGCCGTCACGCTCGACTGGGCGTAGTGGAGGTTTCTGGCGGCCCGTGTGAAGCTCAGCTCCCTGGCCACCTCACGGAACGCACGCAACTGTTGGATCTGCATGTCACGCTTCCCTTCTGCGGACTCGCGCTCCCGGGCCCATAACATACCAGCATGGCTGTATTTTCCTATCGATCGAGCGCCCTCCGGCCACACAAGGCGACCATCGACGCCCATCCGACCTCGGCACCGGGACGAGGAGGCCGCCCCGCACCAGCAGGAAAACAAACCCGCTTGCTGGTATGCAACCGGCATCGGAAACAACGATTCCCGCCACCACGACAGCGCGCCACCCACACCCCCGAAGCCGGCCCCCGAGGACGGAACGAAGGACATCGGGCCAACCACCACCGAGGACGGGGGGCCGCGCACGCCGCCGGAGCGCGAGGCCGACCACTCCGCGCAAGTCGGCGGTCCAGCACCCCGAAGCCACCTCGCGAAACGGCGACGACACCCCCACCACCAGGACCTTCTCGCGCACCGACGGCGAAGGCGTACCCCGCGCCAACAGAACCGCTCTCAGCCATTGAAAAACAAACCCGCATGCACGTATCTTACGTGCCTGGGGGACAGGATCAGCCGGCCCGCCACGCACCTTCACTCGCTTAGAGAAGGAAGAGCGATGACTCCGAACACCGCTGTCGCAAGGCCGAAGGGCATCCACCGGGGCGGACGCGCGGGACGTGTCCCGGTCGGCGGAACCCCGCCGACGACGCCGCCGACGAACCCCGTGGCCAAGGAACTCGTGCATCGGTCCCGGCCACTCGACGTCCTCCCGACCGGCATCAGGCGGAACTCCGAGGACCACTTCACCGTGTCCCTGCGCTGGCCCGCACAGCACCCGCTGTTCCTGCGCGACGCGCACTACACTCCGTCCCTCGTCATCGAGTCGGTGCGCCAGGCGGGGCTGCTCGTCTCCCACGCGGAGTTGGGCGTGCCGCTCGGGCACCAGTTCGTGGTCTGGGAGATCGGCCAGCACATCGATCCGTGGTTCCTGCAGAAGGCCCACGCACCCGCCGCCCTCGAACTCGACGTGCGCGTGGACGAGATACGGCTGCGAGGCCGAATCCCCGCGGAGGTGCGCCTGGGAATGGAGATCCGGATCGACGGGCGGACCGTCGGAGCGGGCTCGACCCGATACGGCGTCGTGTCACCCGCGGCGTACGGGCGCCTTCGTGGCGACAAGCGCGACATGGCTTGGCCACCGACCCATCTCACCCTGCCGGAGCCGGTCGACCCCGCCTCGGTCCGCCGCGCCCATGTCCGCGACACCGCGCTCTCCCCCGGCGGGAGTCCGGACAGGTGGTGGCTTCGGGCCGACACCACCAACGAACTCTTCTTCGATCACGGCAACGATCACGTCCCGGCCATGGTGCTGTTGGAGGCGGCGGCACAGGCCGGACACGCCCTCCTCGACGGTCGGCCGTGGTCGGCGTCGTCCTGCGAGGTGAGCTGCGCGAAGTACGTCGAGTTCGGCGCCCCCTGCCGGATCCGCGCCCATCTGGCCACGGGGCCGGACGGGACACCGTCGCTGGAGGTGACGGGAGAACAGGACCGACAGTCCGCCTTCGTCATCCGGTTCGGACTCGCGACCCCGCTCTGATCGAGGCCCGCCCTCTCGCACGGCGAGGGAACGAGAACCCACCGAACCTCACGACCGGGGTCCTCACCCCGCGGGCCCACCACGCCTGACGCGCCGTCGGCCACGGGCAGGCACCCGACCGGATCCCAAGACCGGCGCGCACCCCCGTCCGCCGAAACCCCCGACCGCCGCCGGCGACCCCGCCGCGGTCGGGACGTACGGGACCCCGCTCTCCCACCCCCGCCGGGCGCACGAGCCACCCGTCAACGGACCGTCCATCCGCCGTCGACCGGCACCGTGGCGCCCACCACGAACGACGAGCGATCGCTTCCCAGCCACGCGGCGACCTCCGCGATCTCCTCGGGCTCGGCGATCCGAGGCAGCAGCGCGGACCCCAGCAACGCGTCCTCGGCATCGGGATCGCTCGCGATCCACTCGTCGATCATCTCGCTGTGTGTCGCCCCCGGCGTGATGGCGTTGACCCGAATGCCGTGCGTGGCGTACTCGGCGGCGGCGGCCTTCGTCAACCCCAGCACGGCATGTTTCGCGGCCACGTACGGCGCCGCGACCGGGGTGGCGACCAGTCCGGCGGTACTGCTGGTGTTCACGATGGCACCTCCCTTTTCGAGCATTGCGGAGATCTCATGGCGCATACAGTTCCAGACACCTCTCACATTCGTCTCCATGATCCTTTCGTAGATCTCTTCCGGCATTCTGTGGATCGGAATTCTCGCCGCACCGACACCCGCGTTGTTGAAGGCCACATCCAGTCCGCCGAAGCGCCGCGACACGTGCCGAACGGCCGCGGCCACCTCCGCGTCACACGCCACATCGGCGACGACGTGGTCGGCCTGGTAACCCTGCCCGCGGAGTTCCGCGGCGAGAGCGGCGAGTCGATCTCCGCGGCGGGCGACCAGCGTGACCGTGGCGCCTTCCCGGCAAAACACCTTGGCGGCGGCTGCTCCTATTCCGCTGCTGGCTCCTGTGATGAGTGCGTTCCGACCCTCCAGAATACCTTTTCTCTCCATGCCGGCACGCTATCAGAACCAGACGCGACACAACACGTCACAAGAATTTTCGGAATACTTCCCGAATTCACCCGGAGCTGTCTTCGCGAAGGAGCGGCAAGGTGAATGGCGGGCGCATCCTCGTCACCGGCGCGACAGGATTCGTCGGATCCCACGTCGTCGCCCTCCTGACGGCGGGCAACGCCGGAAGGGCCACGCGACCGATCCGCCTCCTGGCCCACCGGCGGCCCCACCTCGGGCGCGGCCCCGGGGTCGAGGTCCGCCGCGGAAGCCTCGACAGCCCCGACACTCTTCGTGGGGTCTGCGACGGAGTGGAGACGGTGCTCCATCTGGCCTCGCGGATCGGGGGCGACAAGCGCCGGTGCGAAGAGGTGAACGACATCGGGACGGGAGCGCTGCTCGCCGAGGCCGAGCGGGCCGGCGTCCGCAGAGTGATCCAGCTGGGAACCACCGCCGTCTACCAGGATGGCCGGCACCTGCGCGCACGTGAGGGCGATCTGCCGGTCGGGCCCGTGTCCACCACGAGCGTTACCAGACTGGCCGGGGAGGAACGCGTCCTGGCCTGGGGAGGAGTGGTCCTGCGACCTCATCTCGTCTACGGCCGCGGCGACGTCTGGATGGTTCCCGCGATCGCGAGGTTCGTCCGGGCGATGCCGCACTGGGTGGCCGGGGGGCTGGCACGCGTCTCGGTGATCGGCGTCTCGGATCTGGCCCGGGCCATCGCGAGCCTGGCCTCCCGGGTCGAGCTGCCGGCAGGAGCGGTGTTGCACGCCGGACGCCCCGAACCGGTGCGGGCGCGTGATCTGATTCGGGCCACCTCGCGCGCCCTCGACCTTCCTTCGCCTCGGGGACAGGTGACGCGAGAAGAGGCCGCGGGAAGACTGAGGGCCACCGGGGACGGGACGTGGCCACGCAAGCTTTCCCTGCTGACCGTCGACCACTGGTACGACAGCTCGCGACTGTGGAACCTCCTGGACGCCCGCCCGACCCTCGACTTCACCGCCGACTTCGCCACGAGCGTGCCCTGGTACCGAGCATCCGCCGGCCTGCCGCCGGGACGGCCCGTCGTCGGGGGCGCCGGCTCGTGAGGGCTCTGCCCCGACGGCCGATGCCGCACCCCGCACCGCCGCGGGCACACCCCAAGCCCGAGACGTCCGTGCCAGGCGTGGCCGGAGCGACCGGCGAGCGCCCCGCCCGGAGACCACCGCCGTGCGGGGCGCCCCCAGGCGAACGGCCGTCAGGGCGCTTCCGGGGGACTGGGATCGACGTCCCACGACCGGTCGCGACGATGGAAGAACTCGCCGCGACGCGAATCACGCTCCGTGCTCCGCCATGAGACGCTTGCCGAGGTCGGGGCTGATGTCCAGTCGCGCGAGGGTCTCGGGCGTGGCGATCAAGGGCATCAGGACCGAGTACAGGTGCGCGATCCGCTCCTCCAGATCGGCCCAGCCGGTCATGACTCCGGACATGATCTGGATGCCGGAGAAGACCCCGACGAGAAGCTCTGCATACGCGCGCGTGTCGATGTCCGGCAGCAGCTCGCCGCGCTCCGCGGCCTCGCCCAGCGCGCGAGCCTGGAACTCCACCCATGCCCGGTAGGGGGGCTTGCGATCCAGGTCGCTGCCCTGGTCGATGGAGAGCCTGATGCTGCCTTGCAGCAGACTGTCGAAGTGAAGGCGGTGGGCGACGAGCAGCGCGGAGTCCACCACCTCCTGCAGCTTCACCTCGCGGGTATAGCCGGTGAGATAGCCGGTCTGACTGACCATCTGGGTGTCCAGAACCTCTTGGGCGAGCTGCTCCTTGGAGCCGAAGTGAAAGTAGAAGGCCCCCTTCGTCATCCCCGCTCGCTGGTAGACGTCCGAGATCCTCGTCGAGCCGTAGCCCCGCTCGGCGAAGACCGTGCCCGCCGCTTCCAGGATCGCCTGCCTCGTCCTGACCGCCCGCTCCTGCTGCGCCATGCGAACTCCCTCCTTGCTTGCCGCCGAACGGTTTCGGCGGGCCGTGCTGTTCCGACCGGGGAGACTGAAACAAACCCGCAGGCACGTATTTTACTCCCTGTCGTCGCCCTGGGGCCACCCCGGACTGGCCAAGGTCACACGACAGCGCGACGACCTCCGCCTCCGTGCCTCCTCGATCACGGACATCCACGCCCGAGACCGGCGAGATCAGCCATCGCCACACACAGTCACCACTTCTTCGCGAACGCGCACGCCGACGACACCCCGTCCACGCGCCCTCCGTCGGCGCCCCGACGACGGACGTGACCGAGCGGGCCGCCACCCTTGCCGACTCGCCGCGCCCCTCGCGCGCTCCGAGGCGTCGGCGGAATCGGGACGGGCGGCGCCCAACGACCGCCGACTCGCGGGTTCTCGGAGCGCGGGGGACGGCTTCGCCCGAAGACGTACGGCAAGATCCCCCTACACCAGCCTGCGGGGCTCGACGCGCTCCTCCACCACCGCCGATCCGTCACTCTGGACGATGTACGCCCCCTTGCCGGGAATCTCGGTCACCGCTTCCACCAGTTCCGTCCCCCGGTACACCAGGCCGACTCCGTCGTCCGTGCAGTGCGCGGCAGGCAAGGTCGCGTCCGCCACGAGCCGGTGGATCAACGGGCGCCTTCCGGGGTCCGAGTCGTAATGGACGCCGTTGCCGTAGGGCAGGAAGCCGAGTGCGTCCGTCACGGGACACAGCTCCGGCCCGAACGAGTCGGTCGCGCCTCCCCTGAACCAGCAGAGAGAGCCCGCGCTGACTCCGCTGAGCACGACACCGGCCCGCCAGGCCCGGCGCATTGCGCGGTCCAGACCGTGAGCTCTCCACACCGCGAGAAGGTTGACCACCGAGCCTCCCATGACCCAGACCACGTCGTGATCGAGGAGCGAGCCCTCGATGTCCTCCAGGTTGGGCATGGGGAACAGGTGCAGGGGCGTCAGGTCGAACCCCGCCGTGCGCGCGGCCTCGGCCATGCGGGCCGTGAAGTGCTCGGCGTCCCCGATGGCGGTGCCGACGTACATCACACGTGGGCGCCGACCGTGCGCGCCGGAGAGGTCGACCGCGTGGTGCACCAGGGCGTCGAACATCACCCTGGTTCGCCCGCCGACCCGATGTCCGCCGGAGGTCGCCAGGATCGTCGGTTCCGAAGCAGTCATGGCCATGATCGTATCGAGCACGACGGACGGAGCCGAGCCGCCGACGGGCCCAGGAGACAAGGGCCCCCAGCGGGTGAACCCGCGGCGAGCGCCGGTGGCGACCTCCGACCGGCCCCACCACCACACACGAGAGGCATCCGAGCATGCGACGCCACATACTCACCGGAACACCGGGCGCGGGCAAGACGTCCATCCTGAGGCGCCTGGCGGAGCACGGCTACCCCGTCGTCGAGGAAGCCGCGACCACGATCATCGAACGGGCGCAGGCCCGTGGCGAGGACGAGCCGTGGACACGAACATCCTTCATCGACGAGGTCGTCGAGCTGCAGAGGCAAAGGCAGTTGGAAGCTCACACCACAGGCCCCGTGCAGGTGTTCGACAGATCACCGATCTGCACACACGCGCTCGCGACCTACTGGGGAAGGCCGGTGTCGCGCGCGCTGTCGACCGAGATCGAACGGATCACTCGCGACGAGGTGTACGAGCCCCGGGTGCTCTTCGTCCGCAATCTTGGATTCTGCGAGCCCACCAGCGCCCGACGGATCGGCTTCCGAGAGGCGTTGGCATTCGAGAGGATTCACGAACAGAGCTACCGCGCGTTCGGGTTCACGCTCATCGACATCACCGCCGGCGACTTGGTCGATCGCGTCGCGGAAGTCAGGTCGCACATCACCCGACCCGACTCTTGACCACCACCGTCCGGTGCGTCGTCGGCGGGACCGGCGAAGCCCGTGACGGCGGCGACTCCGCGCCCGTCCTCGGTCGTGTCGCCGACAACAGGACTGTGTCGATGGCGTGCGTTCGCCGACCGCGCGACGCGGACACGGACGGAGAATCGCACGAGCGCATGCCCGACGGGGGCCTGCCGAGGTGACCAGGACGATGTCGTCGGGACGGAGCCGGGCATCCCCGACGGGGCCATGGCGGCGACATGGGTCGTGATCATGGCGACGTCCGATTCTTCATGGATCAGACCGGTCGGGAATGGTCGGCGACGCCTCTCTCGTCGGCGTGAGCCGCTCGCCGGGCCCCGCAGGAACCCGGCGAGCGGCTCACGCGCTCGGCTCGGTGGCCGAGGTCAGCAGTAGGTGTGACCTCGGTCCCAGCGGTTCCACGAGCACCGGTCGACCCTGTGGCCGCGCTTGTCCCGCAGGACGAGTGCGCCACGACGGTTGTCGTAGAGGTGACGGCGACTGTCCTGGTAGACGTGACGGCGGTTGTCACGGCCGAAGCCGGAGTGGACGACCACCTCCTGTCCGCCGCGCAGGCGCAGCCCGCGGAAGCGGTAGGTGTGCCCCCGACGGTCGGTCACCGTGTAGTTGCGCATTTGAACGCTGCGACGGGAGGTGTTCTTGACGGTGAAGTACTCTCGGTTCACCGATCGGTTGTTCCAACGATCCCGACCGGGAGCGTTGTACTGGATCTCACTGATCGCGACCGCGCTGTGGCGGTCCCGGCGGCCGCGATACTCGCCGGCGGAGGCCGGTACGGCGGCGGCCGACACCATGGCACCCGTGAGCAGGGCCGTGGTCATCAGCGACGCGACACGGTGGGTACGGGACATGACGATCCCCCAGCTTCCTCTTCCATGACAGGCGAACCGTCCGTCACTGAGCGGGGATTCACCTGCCGGTTGGCGCTGCCCCGCCGTCCGGCCGGGCGATCACCATGGTGGAGGCGGATCGGGGCCACATGACGCAGAAACCTTATGTGTTACACAACACGGACACAGGATCCACATCAGCGCACTCGACCGCGAACCGTGTGCTTCCCTGTGTTCACGACATATGCGACACACAACCACCCCCTTGGGGAGGGGGCACCGACGCTCCGGACACCCGACTCCTCTCCGTGAGGAGCAACGATCGACACCGGTGAGCGGGCCCCGTGGCGTAACGGACCATCGGGGCCATCCGGGTGACGCCCCAGAACCCGGACGGCGCACCAGGGGCTTGGCCAGCCCGGTTCCATTCGCGGCGAACCGGACTCGGCCCGGTGGTGAAGCGAATCTGGGAACCGTTCCGACCTCGGTCGTGTGCACGAATCCGCGCTGTCGACCTCAGCCCCCTCGGGCGGCGGACGGGGACTCGGGATGCCCCATGTCGGAGCCCGAGGCCGCCCGATACGTGCGCACCTTCGTGAGGATCGGCCATTGCGAGCCGACCAGTCAGGCGTGCTCGCCGCGCGTCGAGGACGACCCGATCCGCATGTCCGCGAGTGGACCCGCGGGGCATCGGGACTGTTGCCGACCGGCACATCGACGCGGCGGTCGACATCGCCAAGGCCGCCGAACCCGTGGCAACGACCCGCGGAGCGGGGATGGGCGGGCACCCGTGCCCGCACCGCGCGGCGAAACGGAAAGGCACCCGAGGCCCCCGAACGCCCCGCGTGGCAGCGGGCGCGACCTCGCACGGGTGCGGTGCCAGGCCCGGACACACGCGCCGGACCGGCGCCGAACCCCCAACCGGCGATGCAGGAGGTGGGCTTGCCCGATGGGACACGCCCCCTCCGAGGTCGGGGTTCATTCAGTGAACGGTCAAATGCAAACAAAGATCATATCGCCTCTGTGTCCGATTTATACTCCTATGCGCATATTGCGGGCCTTATCTTGTGGCGCGCGTCACCTTGAGGCGTATCGAACGGAATTCCCGCCGTGATACATCTTCACGATCTGCCGTGAGCGTCACCCATGTCCCCAGGGGACCCTCGGACCGGCAGAGCGCCGGTGGCACTCCATTGGCATCCAGGGGATCGAGACTGGTCCACGGCCCTGTCACCACGGTGCGGACCGGCATGGAGAAAGGCGCGTCCACCATGACCTCGTTGCGGGTCGAGAAGCACGCCGGCGAGACCGGCGACACCTCGCGGGAGGGCTACGAGCGCGGTCTCGGCAGCCGTCAGGTCCAGATGATCGCCATCGGCGGCGCCATCGGCGTCGGCCTCTTCATGGGGGCCGGGGCGAACATCGCCAAGGCGGGGCCCGGCATCATCCTCATGTACGCCCTCGCGGGTGTCGTGATCTTCTTCATCATGCGCGCCCTCGGGGAACTTCTGCTCTACCGACCCGTCTCGGGCTCTTTCGCGGAATACGCCCGCGAGTTCCTCGGGCCCTTCTTCGGATTCGCGACCGGCTGGACGTACTGGCTCATGTGGGTCGTCACCGGCATGGCGGAACTCACCGCGGCCGCCATCTACGTGCACTTCTGGTTCCCCGGGATTCCCCAGTGGGTCAGCGCGCTGGTGTTCCTGGTGGTGCTCTTCGGCGTCAACCTGATCTCGGTGAAGATCTTCGGCGAGGTCGAGTTCTGGTTCTCCATGGTCAAGATCACCGCGATCATCGGCATGATCGTGATCGGTCTCGGCGTGCTCACTCTCGGATTCTCCGAAGCCGGAGAGACGGCGACGGTCTCCAACCTCTGGTCGCACGGCGGGATCTTCCCGAACGGCATCGGCTCCAGTCTGATGACCCTCCAGGGGGTCATGTTCGCCTACCTCGCCGTCGAGCTGGTGGGCGTCACCGCCGGCGAGTCCGAGAACCCCGAGAAGACCCTCCCCAAGGCCATCAACACACTGCCCTGGCGCATCATCATCTTCTACGTCGGCGCCCTCGTGGTGATCCTCTCGGTCGTGAAGTGGACCGAGTTCTCGGCCGGGGAAAGCCCGTTCGTCCACGCGTTCGAGAAGATCGGGATACCCTTCGCCGCGGGGGTCGTGAACTTCGTCGTCCTGACGGCCGCGTTGTCGTCCTGCAACTCGGGCATGTACTCCACCGGGCGCATGCTCCGCGATCTGGCCTCCAACGGCGAGGCACCTCGGTCCTTCGGACGACTGAACGCGCGCAAGGCCCCCTCGGTGGGCATCGCCGTCTCGGTCACGCTCATGGGCGTCGGTGTCGCCCTGAACTACGTCGTCCCGGAGAAGGCGTTCGGCTACGTCGTCTCCGTGGCCACCGCCGCGGGCATCTGGACCTGGATGATGATCCTCGTCAGCCACATCCGCTACCGCCGCGCCGTCGAAGCGGGCCGCCTGCCGGCATCGGCCTTCCCCGCGCCCGGGGGAGCCACGTTCAGCTGGGTGGCCTTGGTCTTCCTGATCGGCGTCACCTGCATGATCGCCTGGGATCGGGACTCCAGGATCTCCCTGGTGGTGGGCGCGGTCTGGGGCATCGCCCTGGCCGTCGGCTGGACCGTCCTGAAGAGGCGTGGCACGCGCCCCGCCCCGAGCATTCCGGAGCGAACACACGCCGCTCCTCGTTGATCGCGCCCGGAGCGCCAGGACACCGGCTCCGACGGACGGTCGCGGTCCCGGGAGTGGACCGCGACCCTACCGAGCCCAAGGCACGCACCGGCGCCACTCGTCCTCCCCGTACGCAGACACAGCGCACCCCTCCTCTCCTTGCCGTGGACGGCGTTGCGCTTCGTACCATGTCCTGGTCGCCGGACGACGCGGCGACGCACACGGATTCCGGAGCATCCCTTGACCACTCCTCCCGGTCGGCCTCGCGGCGCCGTCCTCCTGGCCCTGGCGGTAGCGCTCGCGGCCACGTCACTCAACGGGTGCGGCACGCCCGGAGATTCCTCCGACGCCCCGGAGGCCGACGACCCGGTCGCCTCCGCCGGACTTCGCGACTTCTACACCCAGAGGCTGAGCTGGGAGCCCTGCGGCGACGAGGAGTGCTCCACACTGCGAGTCCCGATGGACTACTCGACACCGGGCGACGGCGACACCTTCACGCTCCCGCTCATCCGCACCACCGCGACCGACAGGTCCGACCGCGTCGGCTCCCTGGTCGTCAACCCCGGCGGCCCCGGTGAGTCCGGAGTGGCCCTCCTCCAGGACGGTGGCGCCCAGTTGTTCGGCGAGCGAATACGTGCCCGCTTCGACATCGTCGGTTTCGACCCACGGGGAGTCGCGGGCAGCGAACCCGCCGTCGACTGCGGCGCGGAGGACGAGGTCGGGACGGTGGCCGATGACGCGCCACGTCCGCTCCACCCCGCGACGGAGGAACAACGCCAAGCCGCCCTTGCCGAGGCCGAGAGCACGGTGCGGGCCTGCGAGAAGCACAGCGGCTCGATCCTTCCGCACGTCGGAACTCTCGACGCGGCCCGCGACATGGACGTGCTCCGCGCGGCGCTGGGCGACGAAGAACTCACCTATCTGGGATGGTCCTACGGGACGGCCTTGGGCACGAGCTTCGGCGAGCAGTTCCCCGAGAAGGTCCGTGCCATGGTGCTGGACGGGGCCGTCGACCCGGCGCTCGGCTGGGCCGAGCGGGCGGCGAGCCAGGCCACAGGGTTCCGCCAAGCGGTCGACGACTACGCCGACTACTGCGCGGAAGTGGTAGGGGACTCGTGTCCCGCCGAGACACCCGATGGCATCCGCGCACTGGTTCAAGGCCTCTACGAGAGCACCGCGCGAGAGCCGCTCCCGGCCGACGGCGAGTACGGGGAAGTCGACCCGCAGACACTCCACAACGCCCTCGTCACGTCGATGTACACCCCCGAGGACCAGTGGGAGCCGCTCTCCCTCGCCTTGGGCGAGGCGGCCACCGGCGACGGGACCGGTCTCCTGGAGATCGCGCTCGGGGAGGAGGATTCGGCAGAGGCCGCGCACGGGTTCGCGGACCGCGGTACCTCGCGACGCCGGGACGCCGGTCGACAGGACGTCACGGAGGAAGGCCGGCCCGACAATTCGGATGTGGCCATCACCGCGGTCGACTGCGTCGACATCCCCCACCCCGAAGACCCGCGGGAGTATTGGAAGGCCTTGGAGGAAGCGCGCCTCGCCGAGGGCGACTTCGGATCCGAGAGCGTACTCGCCGCACTGGGGTGCAGGGGTTGGCCGCAGCGTGGACCCGGCCCGCATCGCGTGGTCGCGGAAGGTCTGCCCCCGGTCCTCGTGGTGGGTACCACCGGCGACCCGGCCACGCCCTACCACGAGGCGGAGAGCCTGGTCCGACAACTCCCCCAGGCCATGCTGTTGACCTTTGACGCCCTCGGGCACACCGCGTACGGGCGTGGCAGCGGCTGCGTGGACGACGCCGTGGACGACTACCTCCTCGATCTCAAAGCGGTCGAGCCGGGGAAGACGTGCTGACACGCGGACGCGGACGGCCCCGGTCCGGGCCGCGCGGCGACAGCCGGTCGGGGACCCGGCGTGGAGCCTCCGGAGGCACGTCCGCGGACGTGAGAGCCCGGAACACGCCGGTCGCCGCCCGGTCGGACCGCCCCTGTCCGAACTCGGATCGACTGGCGGTCGGGTCTGTGGACGATCCGACCACGCCCGGCGCCCGAGAGGCCGCCGGGCGCCCTCTCGGGCCGGACGGTGGAAGGGCGGAAGCGGAAGGCGTCCGACGACTGTTCGCGCCCTCACGGGCCATACACGGCAAGGCCACCCGAAGAGTTGAACATGACACTAAACCGTTCTCTTCACGGGCATATCCCACACGGCCCCTTCGACAAAGGGGATCGAAGCACCGGTGAGGCGCCTTCAACGAGACCGCGTCAGACACCGGACGGCGAGAGGTGGTTGCCCGTGAGCATGTTCCAGACCGGCCGACTCCGACTGAACTCCTCCAGCCCCGTGGCCGTAGCGGGTGGGGACACGTCCTCCTTCACCCAGGTCACCTTCCCCGCGGCCTTTCCGGACGGGTCCACCGTGGTGGTGATCCCGTTCGTCCAGACCTTCAACGGACCCGACACCCCGGGCCTGCGCATCGCCGACGTCACCCCCGTCGGCTTCAAGATTCGCATCAACGAGCTCCACGCCCACGGCGAGGTCACCTCGGACGGGGCCCACACCACGGAGACGGTCGGCTGGATCGCCGGCACCGTCTGAGCCCGCCCACCGGGGAGGTCGACCCCGCTCGGAGCCTCTGGCACGCCAGAGGCTCCGAGCGCGCGCGTGGGGGCGGCCCCCGCACGCCGAAATCAGCTCCGCAACGCGGCCGTTGGCCGACTCCCCGCAGCTGGAGGGGGGAATCCCCGGCGATTCGAGGGGGGTCGGCGTTGTGCGGAAGTCGTGAAGATTCCGACCTCGATCTCGACACTCGTCAGGAGAGGCAGAAACTCGGAGAGCCCACTCGGCGCCACGCGACAAGTCGGCGCCGACCAGACGACGGGAGACCGAACAACGATGTTCAATCTGGTACGGAACAGGGCGAGGGCAGCGGCTCTCGCCCTCTCGGCCGTTGTCACGGCCTTCGCCTTCGGCACGACCGGGGCGTCCGCCGCGACCGCGCCCATGGACGCCTCCACGAAGCAGGGGCCGATCTCGGTGGCCTACGTCGAGGTCAACGACAACAGCATCCTCAACGTCGGCAAGTACAAGCTCGCCGACAGCGGGGAGAACGCCTTCGACGTCGCCATCATCTTCGCGGCGAACATCAACTACGACACGGAGACGCAGTCGGCGTACCTGCACTTCAACGAGAACGTTCAGCGCGTCCTGGACAACGCCGAGACGGAGATACGCCCGCTGCAACGGCAGGGAATCAAGGTCGTGCTCTCCGTGCTCGGCAACCACCAGGGGGCGGGGTTCGCCAACTTCCCCTCGCAGCAGGCGGCTTCCGCGTTCGCCAAGGAAATGTCGGACACGGTCGCCGAGTACGGCCTCGACGGCATCGACTTCGATGACGAGTACGCCGAGTACGGTGCGAACGGCACCGGCCTGCCCAACGCCAGTTCGTTCGTGCACCTGGTGACGGCGCTCAGGGCGAACATGCCGGACAAGATCATCACCCTCTACCACTTCGGCCCCTCGGCGTCGCGCCTCTCCTACGGCGGCGTCGACATCTCCTCCTCCTTCGACTACTCCTTCAACCCGTACTACGGCACCTGGCTGGTCCCGAACGTCGCGCTGCCGAAGTCACGACTGTCGCCCGCGGCGGTCGAGATCGGTCGAACGCCTCAGAGCACGGTCGCCCGCCTCGCCGAGCGCACCGTCGACGAGGACTACGGCGTCTTCCTGACGTACAACCTCGACGGCACCGATCGCAGCGCAGACGTATCGGCCTTCACGCGAGAGCTGTACGGCAGTGAGGCCGTCTACACCCCGTAGGGCGCCCGCGAGCCCCGGCGGGAGGACTTCCGCCGAGCCCGGCCGGCCGGCCGGAGAAGGGCGGGAGTGACCAGAGCGTCTTGACAACGATGTCAATTCCGGCGGGGCAAGTGCCCGCCCGTCGCCCGCTCCGGGCGGCGGGCGGGCACCTCCGCCTCCCGCCGATGCTGTCGGCGCCCGGTCCCGCCCCGGCAGGGCGAGCCACCGCTCCGGGGCGTGCCCTCGGTCGCCGGTACTCCACTCGTCCGACGGGAGCGTCCGTGAACTCCGGCCGGAATGGCGCCCTCCGCGAGGCACCATCCGGGCCAGGGTCAGGCGGGCTTACCTCGCCCCGGGCGTCGACTCGAACCGTGCCGTAGCCTCCGCGAGAAGTGCGGATCCGCGGCGGACCGCGGCGGGCGTCCCACCGACGCCTCACACGAGTGCGGCCCCGCACCGGCCCCGTCCGGTGGGACGGCTCGCCGACCCGGGCGCGAGGTCCATCATCGGGACACCCGAGCGGTCCGGCGCCTCCTCGGGCGAGGTGGGGGCGGGGCCGATCCTGGGGGGATCAGCGGTAGATGGCCTCGATCTCGTCCGAGTAGTCCCGCATGACGACGCTTCGCTTCAGTTTGAGGGACGGCGTCAAGTGGCCGGAGGCCTCGGTGAACTGGTTGTCCAGGATGCGGAACTCACGGACCGCCTCGGCCTTGGAGACCGCCGCGTTGCCGTCGTCGACGGCGCGTTGGATCTCGGAGAGCAGGTCGGGGTCCTTCCGCAGGACCGAGACGGGGGTGTCCTTCGGCTTGCCGTGCTGCTCGGCCCAGCGTGGCAGGAACTCCTCGTCCAGGGTGACCAGGGCACCGACGAAGGGTCTGCCCTCGCCCACGACCATGCACTCGCCGACGAGGGCGTGTGCCCGGATGCGGTCCTCGATCACCGCCGGGGCCACGTTCTTGCCTCCCGCGGTGACCAGGATCTCCTTCTTGCGCCCCGTGATGCGCAGATATCCCTCCTGGTCGAGGGCGCCGATGTCCCCGGTGTGGAACCATCCGTCGACCAGGGCGGTCCGGGTCGCCTCCTCGTTGTTCCAGTACCCCTGGAAGACGTTGTCGCCCCGGAGGAGGATCTCCCCGTCCTCGGCGATCTTCACCGAGCTGCACGGCAGCGGCAACCCGACCGTGCCGATCTTCTGCCGGTCCCAGGGGTTGAGGGTGGTGGCGGCGCAGGACTCGGCCAGGCCGTAGCCCTCAAGCACGGTGAGACCGAGGCCTCGGTAGAAGTGGCCGAGACGTTCGCCGAGGGCGGCACCACCGGAGATGGCGTGGGTGCTGCGGCCACCGAGGGCCGCGCGCAGCCTGCCGAAGACAAGGCGGTCGGCCACCGCGTGCCGAAGCTTCAGCCCGAGGCCGGGCCCGGACGGCGTTTCGAGGGCCCGGCTGTAGGCGATGGCGGTGTCGGCCGCCATCTCGAAGATCCGCTCCTTGCCGCCTGCCCTGGCCTGGGCACGCGCCGAGTTGTACACCTTCTCGAAGACCCGGGGAACGCCCAGCAGGAAAGTCGGTCGGAACTGGGCGAGTTCCTCGGTGAGGTTCTTGAGGTCGCCGGCGTGCCCCAGCTTGACCGGAGCCATCATGGCACCGACCTCGACCACGCGCGCGAGTACGTGCGCGAGTGGAAGGAACAGCAGGACGGAGGAGTCCTCGCGGAACAGCGGGGTGTTGCGCGCGATGGTGTTGCCGCACTCCGCGAGGAAGTTGCGGTGGGTCAGCACACAGCCCTTGGGTCTTCCGGTGGTGCCGGAGGTGTAGTTGATGGTGGCGAGGGAGTCGGGGCCGGCCGAGGCGCGAGCCTCCTCCAGCCGGTCGTCCCTCACCTCGGCCCCGGCGGCGATCAGTTCGTCGATGCCGCCCGCCTCGAACTGCCAGACGTTCCGAAGCGCGGGAAGACGGGATCCGACCTCATCCAGGACGACCTGGTGTGCGGCGGTCTCGACGACGCAGGCGACGGCGCCGGAGTCACCGATGTTCCACTCGACCTGCTCGGCCGACGAGGTCTCGTACACCGGGACGGAGACCGCCCCCGCGTACCAGATCGCGAAGTCCACCAGGGTCCACTCGTAGCGGGTGCGGGACATCAGGGCGACCCGGTCCCCGGGGCGAACGCCGGAGGCGACCAGTCCCTTGGCCACCGCCCTGACCTCGGCCAGAAAGGCCGCGGCGGTGACGTCCCGCCACTGGCCGGACATCTTGCGTGCGAGCACCGGCCGATCGGGGTGCTTCTCCGCGTTGCGGACGACGATGTCCGCCAAGTTGCCGTCCGGGGGGACGGAGTACATGGCCGGGACGCTGAACTCGCGCAAGACGGCTCCTCCTTGTGAGCGCTGCCGCGGAGGCACGCGGCACAACCGGGGCCGGGTTCTGACGGGCCGGAGGCTACCAGCTGGTAGGGTCCAGGTACAGGGATGCCCACCCACTACCGTTCCCATGTCGCCATCGGTGAACAACTTGGCGATTTCCGTGGTTGATCGAGGACGTGGGCTCGTCTGTGATGGAGGGCATGCGCGCAACCGCGGTGTCAGCCGACTGTCCCCGACACTCCCGCTCCTACGGCCCCGGACATCGCCTCGGCCCCCTTGCCACACCCCGTTGAGCACCGGATGACGGCGGTCGAGCCGTCCCGACTCCCGCCTCCCCGAGTCCCACCACCCCTCTCGGTTCGGAGTGGCGGACCGGTCCGCTCCTGACGCACATGCGCCACTTCGACACCGCTTCTTCGACCCTCCGGCGGTGCGGATCCCCCTCCGCCCCCGGACACGCGCAACCGCCCCAAGCGAACGTGTCACTGAGGAGCACAGCATCCCGATGCACCAGGAAGCTCGAAGCACGGCAACCACGACACGCCACCGCCACCCACTCGCGGCTCTCCGGGCGAAGGCCGGCTACACCCATGGGGAGTACGCCCGCCTGATCGCCACGACACACGACCGACTGGGTTTCGGCCACATGGCCGCACGCCGCGAGAAGGTCTCCCGCTGGGAGTCCGGACGAGCCGTCCCGGAACGGACGGCCCAGCTCGCCATCGCCCACGTCCACGGCGTCCCCGAGGAGGACGTCGACAGACTGGCCTGGCCGGAGTGGCTCCACCTGGCCCACGGGGACGCCCGTCAACTGGAGTTCCCCTGGACCCCGGCCGCCGTGCCGGAGGCGATTCTCGACGCGGTCGCCGCCCGAAGGCAGACTCGGCAGGGGTACCTGATGGCGACCGGCTGGGCCGCGATGTCGCTCGCGGAGAACTGGGTGGACGCCATGACCGAGGCCCTGGACTGGGCCTCCGGGGGCGCGGCGCCACGCCACGCCACGAGCGACCGAGAGCCGGGGAGCATCGACGCCGAACCGGGTTCGGTGCTCCAGGCGTGCACCCGGTTGCGCACGCTCAACTCCTTCGCCGGACAGTTCACCGCCGGGTGGCTCGTCCCGGCGAGCGAGCACGAACTGCGCTATCTGGCAGACCACTTCGCCTCCGGACCGCCCTCCCTCGCCCGTGTCCCCTCGGGGGCGGGCCAAGGTCTGCTCACACTGGCGGCCGAGAGCCTCTCGCTGTGCGGCTTCATCGCCAGACTTCAAGGCGAACACGTCGGTGCTCAGCGGTACTACGTGGCGGGACTGCGCTGCGCGACAGCCGCGGGCGACGCGGAGATCGCGGCGGCGATCATGACCTTGCACGCCGCCCAGTACCTGGACCTGAGGCTGCACGGGGAGGCGACCGAGCTGCTCCAGTCCGCGCGCACGGTCCTGCGTCGCTCCGGGGTCCGGGTCGGGGATCCCGCGCTGCCGTCCCTGATACACGCTCAGATCGCCAGGGTGTACGCCCAGCGCGGTGACGACGTCGGGCGACGACGCGCGATCCGCGCCGCGCGCAACGCCTTCGTCAGCGCTCCCGCCCAGGAACCGTCGACGATCCTCCCTCTCCGCGGGGACCGCTGGCTTCAACTCCTGGACGGCGTGTCCCTCCTGGAGTCGGGGCGGCCGGATCAGGCGATCAAGTGCTTCGACCCCGTGCTCTCCGATCACGAGCCCCCGCTGACACTGCCGCCGTCGGCGCGGTCGCTGTACTTGCTCCGGGCGGCCGAGGCCCAGGTGGCACTCGGTGACGCGGCCGGCAGCGCCGCGTCCGTCGCCGAGGCCACGGCACTCCTCGGCGGCGTCCGCCCGGCGGCCTCGACCCAGGTCCGCCTCGCGCTACGGACGTACGCGCACCTTCCCGAGGTGGAGGCCCTGCTCGCAGCGGCCGACTGACATCGTCCGACCCGTCCGGGTCGTCGGCCCCCATCGACCGGCCGACGGCCATCCGTCCGGTCGTCCGACATCCGGCGGCCTCGCCATCCGACGACGGGCGACCGGGTCTCCGCAGCGCCCGGCCGCACGGACCCCCCGACCGACCGGACCCGCCTCGCGGATGTGCTCCGGGTGTGCCCTACCCCCAGGCACACCCGAGGCACGCGGTGCCCCATGGAATTCCGGCGCGACTGGTGACGATACTTCATCGTGCACGGGGCGGGCATCCCGTTGACGCCCGGTGCGATCGGATCAGGCCACCGGGGTGGAGAGACGTGTCCCGCCGGACTCCGGGCGGGAGAAGCGCCCTGAACTTCTCACGAACATCAGGCTGGAGATTACGCATGAGCCGTTCTGTCCTGGTAACCGGCGGGAATCGCGGAATCGGTCTCGCCGTCGCCCGGCGTCTCGGCGCCGACGGCGACCGAGTGGCCGTCACCTACCGCTCGGGCGAGCCGCCGAGCGGCATGACCGCCGTGCCGTGCGATGTCCTGGACGCGACCTCAGTGGACGAGGCGTTCGCCAAGGTGGAGGCGGAGCAAGGGCCGGTGGAGGTACTCGTGGCCAACGCGGGCATCACCAGGGACAAACTGCTGATCCGGATGTCCGAGCAGGACTTCACCTCGGTCGTCGACACCAATCTCACCGGCACCTACCGGGTGGTGAGACGGGCCGCGAGACACCTGATGAGGGCTCGGTCCGGGCGAGTGGTGATCGTCTCCTCGACCGCCGCGCTCAGCGGGGTGGCGGGGCAGGTCAACTACGGCTCCTCCAAAGCCGGGCTCATCGGCATGGCGCGCTCGCTCGCCCGGGAGTTCGCGCCGCGCGGGGTGACGGTGAACGTCGTCGCGCCGGGATTGACGGACACCGCGATGAGCACCGCGCTCGACGACGCGCGGCGCGAGGGAATCGTCGACCGGATCCCTCTGGGGCGGATGGCGACACCCGAGGAAGTGGCCGCGGCGGTCAGGTTCCTGGCGTCCGAGGAGGCCTCGTACGTCACCGGAGCCGTCCTGCCCGTCGACGGCGGCATGGGAATGGGGCACTGAGTGCCCGGCACTCTCGACGAACGGAAGAAGGCGGGAACCTACGCCGCGGCGACGAGAACCGCCCGGTCTCGCCGACCCGGTGCGACCCGGGCCGCGGAGTGCGCGCATCGCGCGGAAAGAGAACCCGATCGTCACCCGCCGATTCACGGGCGACCACGGTCTTGGACGGCTTTCCCGTCCCCTCGGCCGACCTCGACGCAGCCAAGCGGAGGCCTCAGGTGAACCACGAGTGGAAACCGGACCGGACCGGCAGGGCGGTCGCCGTCGCAGGAGCCGCGGTGACGACCGGCTACGGCCGGGGTGTCGAGGCACTGCGCGAAGGCGTCTGGTCGGGCGAACCCGCCTTCGTGCCCGTCACCCGCTTCGACACCGGCAGGTACCGGGTCGGCGTCGCCGCCCAGTGCGACCCCGCCACGAACCTCGACGACGAACTGCTCGCGCTCGCCGAGGAGGCCCTGACCCAGGCCGGTCTCTCCGCGGCGGAACGCGCGGAGGCGCCGCTGGTCATGGCCCGGCACGCCGATCCGGCGATCTCCCGACTGCCACGCGCGGAACAGGAGTCGCGACCGATCAGCGGCACCGCCACGGCGCTCTCGCGCGAGCTGGGACTTGGCGGGGCCGGACGCACCTACATCAACGCCTGCGTTGCGGCCGGCAACGCCCTCGCCGAAGCGGCGTCCTCGATCGCCTCGGGCCGACACGACCGGGTCGTGGTGGCGGCCGGGCACCTGGTCGACGCGGAGTCCTTCACCACCTTCGACGCGGGCAAGGCGATGGCGGACGACGGCCGACTGCGGCCGTTCAGCTCGGGCCGGCGAGGCCTGTTGCTGGGCGACGGCGCGGGAGTGGTCGTGTTGGAGGCCGCCGCGCTCCGACCGGGGAGACGTCCGTTGGGCCTGCTGACGGGCTGGGGCATGGCGGGCGACGCCCACCACGTGTGCCGGCCGCACCCGCGGGGCATCGGAATGGCGCGTGCCATCGCCCGGGCCCTGGACCGGGCCGGTCTGCCCCCGCGGGCGCTGGACTACGTCAACGCGCACGGGACCGGCACGCCGTCCAACGACTCCGCCGAGACCGCCGCGCTGCACCGCGCGCTCGGGGAGCACGCCGAGAGCGTTCCGGTCAGTTCCACCAAGTCGATGCACGGGCACGCTCTCCAGGCGGCCGGAATGGTGGAGTTCGTGATCTGTCTGCTGGCCCTGGAACTCGGTTCGCTGCCCGTCAACTCCGGTTGGCTGGGCCCCGACCCGGACTGCCGCCTCGACCTCGTCCTCGACACCCCGCGACCGGTGGAGGCGCGCCACGTGCTCAGTCTCAACGCCGCCTTCGGGGGCGCGAACACCGCTCTGGTGGTGAGCGCCGCGTGAGGACGACAGCCGACCCGACGCCTGACCGGTCCGAACCGCTGACGGTACTGGCACGGGCCACGTGGTCCGCGGCCGACGACGACCGGCCGCCGAGCCTGCCGGGCTTCACCGCGTCCCCGTTCGCTCCGATCATCGCGCATGTCGCGGACCGGTGCCTGGCCGCATGGCACGAGCGGCCACCGGTCCCTGACGACAGGGCCGAGGGGACCGCCGTGGTGATGGTCTCCCGACTTGGCGACATGGCGACCGAGGCGGCCGTGGTGGACTCCGTCGACCGGGGCACCAAGGCATCGCCACTGCTCTTCTACCAGTCGGTCCCCAGCGCCGTGCTCGGGGTGGTGTCGGCCCGCTGGAACCTTGGAGGAGCGGTCGTCTGCGTCAGTCCGGCCGGCGACTCCCTGGAGGACGGACGGGACCTGGCCGGTCTGTTGATCGAGGATGGCGACGCCCGGGACGTCCTGCTCGTCCTCGTGGAGCTCGCCACCCGTGAGGACCTGGTGGACCGGGCCGAGGCTCTGCTTCTCACCGGAGCCCCGTCGTGACCGGACGCGAACGGGGGGAGGTCCCGGCGGACGAGGAGATCGCCCTCCTGCGTCAAGGCTGGTGGCTGCACGACGCGCGCTGGTATCAGGCGGTGAAGAACCGCTTCGGGCAGGAGGCGGCCAACGAGCTGAACGCCGAGGTGATGCGGTTCGTGGCCCGGCGGATCGCGGCCGTTCACACCCGGCGGCACCCGGTGGGCGACGACCCCGGCCCGCGCGAGGTCGCCGGGGCTCTGGAGGCGCTGGCACGGCTGATGTTCACCCGGGAGATGGTCCGGTTGGACTCCACCGCCTTCGACGACGACGGCTGGGAGACCGTCGTCAGCGAGCACTTCGCGCTGCGGATGCTCAAGGCCAGTCGCTCGCTGGACGGATACCGGTGCCCCTGTGCGGACCTCCGCGCGGGCTGGTTCGAGGGCATCGGCGTCCGGGCGTCCGACGAGGTGGTGGGGTGCATGCGCGAGGGGGACGACGTCTGTCGCTTCCGCGCGTGCCTGAAGTCCTGACCAAGGGGCGAGAGGCGGTACGCGCGTTCCGCGGGGCGCGCGTCCGCGACGGATTCGCCCAGGGGCGCGACCCGGGCGGCGTCCGGGTCGCGCCCCGATTCCGGCCCCCGGCCGGCACGACACACGTTCCACGACCGTGACCGAGGAGGGCGACGCGCGTGAGGCGCTTCACCGACCTGCGTGACTACATCGACGCGCTGGAGGCGCTCGGTGACCTGCGGAGGGTCACCAGGCCCGTGAGCGCCGACCTGGAGGCCGCCGCGATCACCCGCCGTTCGTACGAGATCCGCTCCGCCGCCCCGTTCTTCACCAGGATCGCCGAGGACGAGATCGGGATGCGGATGTTCGGCGCACCTGTCGGTGTCGGCTCCCGGCCCGACATGCGACTGGCGCGGCTGGCGCTCTCGGTGGGCCTGCCGCCGGAGACCGGGGCGGCCGAGATCGTCGACCACCTGGTCCGCACCCGGAACGCCGCCCCGGTACCGCCCCGGAGGGTTCCCAGGGAGTCGGCGCCCTGCAAGGAGAACGTGTTGCTCGGAGAGAAGGCGACACTGGACCGTTTCGCGATTCCGCGGATCCACGAGAAGGACGGCGGACGCTACCTGAACACATGGGGGGTGATCGTCGCCCGTACGCCGGACGGGGAGTGGGTCAACTGGTCGATCTCGCGGATCATGATGCTCGACGGCAGGCGGATGACGGGGCTCGTCGTGCCGCCCCAGCATCTCGGGCTGGTCTGGCAGGCGTGGGCCGAGCGTGGCGAGCCGATGCCGTACGCGCTGGTGCAGGGAGGTGCCCCGACCATTCCCTTCGTGGGCGGCATCCCGCTGCCGCGCGGTGTGGACGAGGCCGGGTACATCGGCGCGCTCCAGGGGGCGCCGGTGGACGTGGTCCCCTGCGAGACCGTCGATCTGGAGGTGCCGGCGCACGCCGAGGTGGTCGTCGAGGGCCACCTGTCGATGGGCCGGGACAGTGTGGAGGGCCCCTTCGGGGAGTACGCGGGATACGCCTCCACTCACTCCTCCCTGCAGCCGGTCTACACGGTCGAGGCGATCACCTACCGTTCCGACCCGATCTGGCCGATAGTCCCGGAGGGCCGGCCGGCCGACGAGTACCACACGGTCACCGGCACCGGTCGGGCGGCGCAGGTCCTGCACGGGCTGCGGCGGGCCGGCCTGCCGGTGACCACGGTGTGGATGCCGTTCCCGGCCGCGATGCACTGGACGGTGGTCACCGTCCCCGACGACTGGCGCTCGGCTCTTCCCGGGGTGGACTCCGAGGAGTTCACCCGCAGGATCGGCGAGGTCATCCACGCCGGCGGCGGGCCCAGCGCCATGATGCCGGTGACCTTCGTACTGGACGACGACGTGGACCCGTCCGACGAGGCGGACCTGTTGTGGGCGCTGGCCACCCGGCTTCACCCGCGGGATCGTCGGCAGTCCTGGGACGGCGTGGTCCTGCCGTTCATGGCCTGCTTCTCCGATCAGGAACGCCAAGCGATGCGCGGCCCCAGCGTCGTCCACGACGGCCTGCTGCCCGCCTGGGGGGAGGGCCGGTTGCGGCACAGCTCCTTCGACCAGGCCTACCCCGAGGACGTGCGCCGCAGGGTGCTGGAGCACTGGGACGACTGAGCGTCGCCGGCCCTTCCGCCACCCGAATCCCCGATCCCCGTCACCCGATGGAGCGACAGCGACATGGCGTTGAACCCCGGCTGCGTGGGCAGGTCGTACCCGCCCTCCCGGCCCTACCCCGTGGAAGCGGGCCTGATCCGACGTTTCGCCGAGGCGGTGGGCGACCCCGCCACCGTCTACACCGACCCGACCGCGGCCCGTGACCTGGGGCACCCCTCGGTGCCCGCCCCGCCGACCCTGGCGTTCGCCGTGGTGGCTCGGGCGATGGGCGAGGTCTTCGCGTACGAGGAGATCGGCTTCGACCCGACCTATCTCATCCACGGCGACCAGCGATTCGTGTACGCGCGCCCCGTGCGCGCCGGCGACAGGCTGACCACCCGGCTGAGCATCACCGGCGCGAAGCACCTGCGGGGCAAGGACGTGCTCACGCTCCGCGCCGATGTCACGGATGTCGGGGACGCCGCCGGCGACGCCGACGACGGTGGCGAGCACGTCGTCACCCTGCACATGACCTTCGTATCCCTCCCCGCCGCGGAAGGAGGTGGCCTGAATGGCGCACGACGTTGAGCGGGTGTCGGTCGGCACCGAACTCCCGTCGAGGACCGTCGACGTGACCCGGGGCGATCTCGTCCGGTACGCCGGTGCCTCCGAGGACTTCAACCCCGTGCACTGGAGCCCCCGAGTGGCCGGCGAGGCCGGTCTCCCGGGCGTGATCGCCCACGGGATGCTCACCATGGCCATCGCCGCGCGCACCCTCACCGACTGGGCGGGCGATCCGGGCGCGGTCGTCGATTACCGCACCCGGTTCACCCGGCCGGTGGTCGTGCCGGACACTCCCGCGGGCGTCCCCGTGGAGGTGCGGGGCACGGTCGGCGCCGTACTCGACGACGGTCTGGTCCGCGTCGACCTCACCGTCACGGTCGCCGGAACCCGGGTTCTCGGCGAGGCACGCGCGATCGTCCGGCCTCCGCGGCCCGCGGGCGCCCGCGCCTGAACGGCGGTGCGCCCCCCGACAGTCGGCCACGGACCGACGTGTCCGGCACGGAACGACGGACGAGACGGAAGAGAGGGAAGGATGGGCACTGCACCGGTCTTCCTCCACGCGCCCCGCTACGTCCTGGGCGAGACCGAGGAACCGTACACGGCGGTACGGGACCTGGAGGCACGCGCCGCGCGCTTCGCGATCCCGGTGGCCCCGGCGACCTGGGGTTGGGGCAGCTTCCACCGCACCGGACGGGCCCCGGCGGAGTTGGCGGTGGCCAGCGGCAACGAGACGCTCGACGCCGCGGGGGTGTCCCGCGACGAGGTGGACGCGTTGATCGTCTGCACCAGCGCCTTCCCGGACTTCGTCGACGATCACGCCGGCTATCTGGGCGCGGTCCTCGACGGCCTGGGTCTGACCCGGACGTCGTTCGCCTGCGGGATGACGTTGAACCGGTGCAACAACCTGCTGGCCGCTCTGCACTTGGCGCGCTCCCTGGTCGCCGGCGGTGGTCACCGGTGGGTGCTGGTGGTGACGGCGGACCGGATCGCCGACGAGTCTTTGCGGCTGGAGAAGTTCGCCCTGTTCAGCGATGGGGCGGCGAGCTGCCTGGTCGGGGCGGAGGAGCGCGGGGCCGACGCCTTCGCGTTGCTGGCCTCGGCGGCGGCCCAGGACCACGCCGCGATCCGGTCCGGAGACCGGATCGACGCGCGTCTCGCCGTGGCGGTCAACGAGGAGTTGGAGGTGGTCGCCGGGATCCCCCGAGAAAAGATCACCGCGGTTCTTCCGGCGAATCTGGTCCGCCCCCTGGTGCTGATGAAGGAACGCCAGGCCGGTTTCGCGGCCCATCAGGTGCGGCTCGGCGACGTGGAGCGGCTAGGACACTGCTTCGCCGCCGATCCGGTGATCAACCTCGCCGATCTGTCGGCCTCGGGGGAGGCTGTGGCGGGGGGGCTCTACCTGCTCGCGTCCAGCGTCCCCGGGGCACGCCACGGGGTACTGCTCCGGAGGGCGTCGTGACAGGCGCGACGACGGGGGCGAGCAAGAGCGCGACGACCGCGTCCGCCGACGAGGGAGGTGCCCCGATGAACTCCGACACACCCGCTCCCTTCATCGAACTGCACGGTGATGCCTATGAGTTGGGACGTCAACACGGTGCCGCGCGGGCCGAGGGACTCCGCGCCTTCCTGGACGACGGAACGGCCCGACTGGACCGACTCCTGGACGCCCCGGTGTCCGGGAAGGCCCTGAGGGAGACCCTGGCGGCCTTCCGCGTGGAGATCGAAGCCGGGGTGCCCGAACTCGCCGAGGAGATCCGGGGGCTCGCCGACGGCGCCGGTCTCGACGCGGACGAGGCTCTCCTGCTCCAGCTCCGCCGCGAGCTGCTGGGCTACCGGGGCACCCGACGTCCGTCGGGCGACTGCACCACCTACGCCCGGGTCTCCCCCGGCGGCCGGGCCACGCTGGCCCAGACCGTCGATCTCAACGGCGACCTCGACGATCAGACGGCGGTACTGTCCATCCGTCGCACGGGGTCGCCGCGCCGGGTGATGACACTCAGCTTCGGCGGGCTCCTCGGCTACCTCGGCATGAACAGCGACGGACTGGCCGTCGGTATCAACCTGGTGTTGGGAGGAGCCTGGGAGCCCGGGGTGCCACCCTATCTGGCGGTACGTCATGTGCTGGACAACGCCGCGTCGGTGGAGGAGGCGCTGGAGCTTCTCCACGGACTTCGCCTGGCGAGCTCCCGGTCGCTGACCCTGTGCGACGAGCGACACGCCGCCTGGGTGGAGGCGATGGACGGCGACAAGCGGGTCGTGCGCGGCCCCGCTCTCGTCCACGCCAATCATTTCCTACACCCGGACTTCGTTCCCTACGACGAGTTGAACGTGTTCGCCAAGAACGGCTCCCTGCGAAGGTGGGACGCCTGCTCGGTCAGGCTGAGGGCACTACCCGACGACGCCCCGGTCGACGACCACTTGGCGGTGTTGACGACGCCCCCCGTCTTCGTGCCGGACGACGGGGACATCCGACGCGAGCGGACCGTCGCCGTGGTGGCGATGCGTCCGCGCGAGGGTGAACTCCGGCTGCTCGGGTCCCGTCCGGACCAGGAGGCCCGGGTGTTCTCCTTCACGGGGAACGCCCGGTCCGGTTCGGCGAGGACCGGCGGGGCGGTGCGAGGGTGACCGCCGACGTGGAGGGCTGGCTGATCTCACTGGACGACACGGCGGGGTACCGCTGGGACGACGCCCGTTGTCGCGCCGACCTGTCACCCGAGGAGACTCGGCGGGCAGCGCGTTTCGCGCGCGCTCCCGCGTCCGTCTCCTACGTGCGGGGCCGCTCCGCGGTGCGTCGGGTGCTGGGGAGTGCGCTCGGCCGGCGGCCCCGGGACGTGCGGATCGCCGTCGACCCGGGCGGTGGGCCGACGCTGCCGGACCATCCGGACCACTCGGCGAGCTGGTCCCGAACGGCCGACGTGTTGCTGGTGGCGGTGGGGCCCGTCCCGCGGATCGGGGTGGACGTGGAGGTGATCAGGCGGGTCGGGTCGCCGGCGAGGGTGCTGGGCACCTGCTACCCGAGCGTGGACGCGCTGGGCGACCTGGGGGATCCGGAGGCGTTCTTCTCCGCCTGGACGCTGTTGGAGGCGTCGGTGAAGGCGACGGGGCTGGGGCTGGCGCGCGGCGCCCGGCATGTTCGGCTGGGCCGGCCGCCGGGCTCGACGCGCTGCGTCCTGGCGGGCGTCCGGGACACCGGCGCGTTCGCCTGGTCCGGCGGCACCGACCGGGTGTCGGCGCCGAGGGAGGGGGTCGAGGTGATGGCCGCCGTGGTGACGGGTCGTAGTGACGCGGGCGCTCTCGCTCGCTCTCCCGGCCGCCGAGTCGGCGACGGCGACGCGCCGAGCGGGGGCCGGCCGGCCGGGGATCACGCAGGCGCGGACCGTGCGACGGGCCGCTCCCCTCTGCGACTGAGGCTCTGGCAGCGACCGCCCGACCTGTGCCGCCCACGCGCGTCGGGCCCGCGAGCGACGTCACCGCCCCCGGTCGCCGTTCGAGGAACGGACCGGTGAACGCCCCACCAGGAGAGTCCCGCACTTCGACTGCCGGCGGCCCCGGCGCCCCGCCCGCGAAAGGAGCAGCGATGTCACGCGCCCCGAAGCCACGGTCCCGGCCCCCCTCCGCGCGACGCGGGTCGGGCACCGGCGCCGGGACCGACTCGGGTCTGTTGTCGCCGGTATGGGCCGGGACCCCGGTGGAGGCGATCACCTCGGATGAGGCATGGCTGGCGGCGATGACCGAGTTCGAGGCAGCCCTGGCCGCGGCCCAGGCCCGGATGGGGGCGGTACCGGGGTCGACGGCGGAGGCGCTCCGCGCGGTGTGGGCGGACCCGGGCCTGGACCCGGTCGAGCTGGCCCGTGTCGGCAGGGAGGCCGCCAACCCGGTCGTCCACTTCGTCAGGCGGCTCACCGAGAGGGTGGCCGAGCGGGACGCGGAGGCGGCTCGCCACGTGCACGCCGGGTCCACCAGCCAGGACGTGCTGGACTCGGCCGCGATGCTGATCGCGACGCGGACGCTGGTCCTGCTCCGCGACGACCTCGCGCGCATCCGCCTCGCCCTCGCCCGGCTGGCGGGTGAGCACCGCTCCACCCTCGCGGTCGCCCGCACGCTGACGCAGCATGCCGTGCCGACCACCTTCGGCGCCCGGGCGGCCGGTTGGCTGACCCTGGTCTGCGACGCCCACGACCGGGTGGACGCCCTGGTGAGGGCCGGGCTCCCGGTCTCGATGGGCGGCGCGGCCGGGACCCTGGCCGGCTACCACGACCATCTGGTCGCCGCCGGCGTGCCGGGTGACCACCCCGAGCTGCGACTCGCGGACCTGGTCGCGGACGAGCTGGGACTGGCGCGTCCGATGGGGCCCTGGCACGCGGTGCGTACCCCCGTGGTGGATCTCGCCGCCGTGCTGGGTTTCGTGGGCGGCGCGCTCGGCAAGTTCGCGGCGGACGTGCTGGTGCTGGCCCGGACCGAGATCGGCGAGGTGGCCGAGCCGGCGGCGGTGGGTCGTGGCCAGTCGTCGGCGATGCCGCAGAAGCGCAACCCGGTGCTGAGCACCCTGGTGGTGACGGCCGCTCGGCAGCTTCCGGTGTACGCCTTGGTGTTGGGCCAGTCGATGGTGGCCGAGGACGAGCGGTCCTCGGGTGCCTGGCATGCCGAGTGGCAGCCCTTGCGGGAGTGTCTGCGGTTGGCGGGCGGCGCCGGGCACACCGCGGCGGAGCTGGCCGAGGGCCTGACCGTGTCGGCCGCGCGGGCCCGCGCCAATCTGGCGCTGACCGGGAGCGGCCCGGTGTCGGAGCGTCTTTCCGTCGCGCTGATGCCCGAGTTGGGCCGGCAGCGGGCCAAGGATGCCGTGGCCCGCGCGGTGCGGGCCACGGAGAAGGGGGTGCCCGCGGCGGAGGCGCTGCGGGATGCCCTCAAGGAGGCGGGACTCGTCGACGGACGGTCCGCGTGCCTCGACTCGCTCGACGAACTTCTCGATCCGGAGCGCTATCTGGGCGCCGCCGGACGCCTGGTCGACCGTGCCACAGCTCGTGCGGGCTCGGCGACCTCCCCTCTCGACCCCTCGGAAGGACTGGAGACCACACATGATGATCAGTGAGGAGCTGCGCCGGAGGATCCTCGACGACCGGGCCCTGGGCGCGGGCAACGTGCTGCACCGTCTGCCGCTGTACGGGCGGGCCGACGACGAGCGGGTGCTGTGGTTGGACGGTACCTGGCGGGCGCCCTCCGGCGACCATCCCGAGGTGCTCACCCTCGGGGAGTTGCGGGAGGTGGTGGCCACGTACGCGGGCCACTATCGGCGCCGGGGGGTACGGGCCAAGGACGCTGTCG
The DNA here is from genome assembly GCF_016598575.1 of Streptomyces sp. HSG2. Lineage (NCBI taxonomy): Bacteria > Bacillati > Actinomycetota > Actinomycetes > Kitasatosporales > Streptomycetaceae > Streptomyces > Streptomyces sp. HSG2. The sequence continues at coordinate 5,125,134 of NZ_CP066801.1, read as the reverse complement.
CCGTCGTGACCACCTCCATCACCGACTTCGCGTTGCATCTGATGGCGCTGACCGGCATCGGTGCCATCGCCTCGTTGGTGAACGCGAACATGCCGGAGGAGACGCGACGCGAGTACATCCGCCGGCAGCGGGTGGTGGGCATCGTGACCCGCGAGCCGTGGTATCAGGACCTTCGGGCCCACCTGGAGGACGACGAGCCACCGGCCTTCGTGGCGGTCCAGGACGAGATCGTGCCCGGGGACCGGGAGTACCTGCCGGAGGGGTACCCCTTCCGGCACGCGCCGAACGATCCCGTTCTGATCTCGCACTCCTCGGGGACGACGGGCATCCCGAAGTCGGCCTTCCACACCCACGAGACCTTGTTCCATGGGGCGTTGAGCCGGTTGTCGGACGGACTCGACTGCAGCACCCGGGCTCGGCTGTTGGCGTTGCCCGGCCATCACGTGTCGGCGATGTCGAACACGTTGTTGGGGCTGGTGCTCGGGGCACCGGTGATCCATTACACCGATCCCAGCGGGAAGGCCGTGCTGGACGGGATCGAGAGGTTCCGTCCGACCATCGTGTTCGGCTTCACACACACCTTCATGGAGATGGCGGGGGAGGATCTGGACGACCGGGACCTGTCCTGTGTCGAGGGATTCTACGCCTCAGGCGACGCCGCCCACGTGGTGCACATCAAGCGCCTGTTGGAGAAGGGGCGGCATCCTGTGACGGGCCGCGACCTGAAGCCGAGGACGGAGCCGGGGGCGATCTTCCTGGACATCTTCGGTTCGACCGAGATGGGCTACGTCCTGTTCGACTACGTCCACCGGCCGGGTGCGCCGAGCATGGGTCGCTGTATCGGGCGTCCGATGCGGTTCGCGGAGGCGGCGGTCCTGGCGGAGGACGGGTCGGTGTTGCCGCCGGGCAGGGTGGGGCGGCTCGGGGTGCGCTCCCGGTCGTTGACGCCGGGTTTCTGGAACGACAACGTGCGTTGGCACCGGCAGTGGCTGGGTGGCTACTTCCTCACGGGCGACCTGGTGTACCGGGACGGCGGCAACAACTTCTACCACCTGGATCGCACCACCGACGCCATCCGCACCGCCGAGGGCATGGTGTACAGCGCCTACACCGAGGAGTTGTTGCTCGGCGAGCATCCCCGGATCCGGGACTGCACGGTGGTCGGGGTGGCCGAGGAGGGCGTGCGGTTCGGCTGGGAGAACGAGGGTGTCGCGGAGACGTACATGTTGCTGAACCTCATGGAGGGGGCCGCGGCACCGGAGGACCGGACGGAGTGGGTGAACGCGGCGCTGACCCGGCACGGCTTGCCGCCGGTGCGGGGGGCGGTGGTCGTCGGCGAGGACGAGATTCCGGTGGGTATCACCGGCAAGGTGCTCAAGCGCGTGCTGCGCGAGCGGGCTCGGGCGTTGGCCGCGGCCGAGTAGACGACGTCCCGACCGACCGGGCGGGGGGCGGCGTCTCCCGCCCGGTCATCGGAGAGGAGGACTTGGACGTGGACTACGACGTGATCGTCGTCGGCAGCGGGTTGGGCGGGCTGGCCGCCGCCACGACTCTGCAACGCGGCGGCAAGCGAACCTTGTTGGTTGAGCGACACAGCGTGCCCGGCGGGGCGGCCACCTCGTTCGTTCGGGGCCGCTTCGAGTTCGAGGTGTCGCTGCACCAGTTGGGCGGCATGGGCGGACACGAACCGCTCAAGGCCGTGCTGGACGATCTTGACGTGACCCGTCGGCTGGAGTGGCTGGAGGACGGCGACCTGTGCCGGACTGTCGTGCCGGGCGAGGTGGACGTCGTCCTGCCGCACGACTGGAAGGCGATGGCGGACGTCCTGGACGGGATCGCTCCCGGCAACCGGCGGGCGATCGAGCGGTTCCTCCGGATCGTCAGGGAGACGGGGCTGTGGCAGCTGACGGCCCGGGTGAGCCTGGACCGGATGGAGGAACAGCTGCAGTGGCTGCGCACGCTGCCGGATGTGCGGCGCCACGCCCTGCGCACGTTTCGGGAGGTGCTCGACGAGTTCTTCACCGACGAGCGGCTGAAGATCGTGCTGTCCTCGTACTGGAGCTACAACGGTCAACTTCCGCACCGGATCGCCTTCGTGGACATGGCCCGGCTGCTCGCGCTGTATGTGGAGACCAAGCCGTACCAGGTGGTCGGGGGAAGTCAGGCTCTCTCCTCGGCGCTGGTGGAGTCGTTCGAGGAGGCCGGCGGGGAGCTGTGGCTCAACACGGTCGTCGACCGGATCGTCACGCGCGACGGCGCCGCGGTGGGGGTGCGGCTGGGCGACGGCGAAACGGTCGGCGCGGGGCTGGTGGTCTCCAACGCGCCTTCGCCGACGACCTACACGCGGCTGCTGGACGACCCGGACGTGGTGCCCGCGCGGACATTGCGGGACCTGCGGTCGCGACGGCTGGGCTCGTCCGCGACCTGCCTGTTCCTCGGGTTGGACGCCTCGCCGGGAGAGCTGGGCTTCACCGCCTCCACCACGTTCCTCTCGGCGGGCCTGGACGAGCGGGCGATCCTGCGGGGAGCCCACTCGTTGGAGGAGCCCTGTCCCTTCATGATCGTCACCTGCTACGACGTCCGACCCACCGGGTTCTCGCCACGTGGCGGTTCGCAGGTGGTGCTGTCGTCGATCCAGTACTCCGAGCCGTGGGAGTCGCTGGCACCGGAGGAGTACGCGAGAGCCAAGGACGCCTACGCACGGTCGCAGCTCGACCTGGTCGAGTCGTTGGTACCAGGCATCCGGGACGTGATCGAGGAGGCGGAGTGCGCCACCCCGCTGACCTTCAAGCGGTACACCGACCAGCCGGGCGGGGCGATCTACGGATTCGACCAGGACATCACCGACAGCTGGCTCTTCCACGACGAAGACCTGCGGCAGAACGTACCGGGGCTGCTGCTGACCAGCAACTGGACGACGGCGGGCGGATACAACTCGAACCTCGTGACCGCCGCCCGGCGGTGCCGGCGACTACTGGAGGCGGGGCAGTGACCTTCGACGACGCGGAGCAGGACATGGGAGAACCGCCCTACACCCCGGCGGTCAATCCCCTGGCCCGTCTGCTCGACGGTGTGGACGACGTCGTCAGACGCCTCCGAGAGCAGGCGGAGCGACAACCGGAGCACCCCGCGGAGGCGCGTGCCGAGGTGGAGCCGCTGCACCCCCGCGGCCTCGACCTCACCCTGTCCGAGATCGTCGAGGAGACCCCGACGACGAGAACTCTGCGCCTGCGGGCGTCCGACGGCGGGAGCCTGCCTCCGTTCCGGGCCGGTCAGTACATCAGCCTGGACGTCGCCGTCGACGGGGTGGAGACGAACCGGGCGTTCTCCATCTCCTCCAGTCCGAACCGGCTCGACCACTACGACCTCACGGTGCGCCGACTGCCGGGCGGGCTGGTCAGCGGCCATCTCCTCGACCGGGTGGCCGTCGGCGACCGCTTCACCAGTGGTGGTCCGATGGGCACCTTCACCCACGACCCGCTGTTCCACGGGGACGACGTGCTGTTCCTGGCGGGCGGCTCCGGGGTGGCGCCCGCGATGAGCATGATCCGGGAGATCGTGGAGTCGCGCCTGCCGCGGCGCATGACCTTGCTCTACGGGTCCCGGCGGTCGGACGACATCATCTTCAAGGACGAACTGGACGCCATCGAGCGTGACCACCCCAGCATCGTGGTGCACCACGTGCTCGCCGAGAACGAGCCGGGTTGGGCGGGGGCGGTCAAGCCGCTGGACGCCGCGCTGATCGGGGAACTGGTCGGTCCGCTCGACGGGCGGATGGTCTATCTGTGCGGGCCCGCCTACAAGTACCCCTATCTGACAGCCCAGTTGCGCTCCCTGGGGCTACCCGGTCGACGCGTTCGCAAGGAGGCCAACTACGTGGCCCTTCCGCCGCCGAAGGCGCCCGGCTGGCCGGCCGGATTGGACCCCGAGCAGGAGGTCACCGTCGACGTACGGGGGAGGGGGTCCTTCCGCATGCCCCGCGGCCGGGAGTTGCTCTACGCGCTGGAGGAGAACGGTATGCCCCCGGAGGCCTCCTGCCGGTCCGGCGAGTGCGGGGACTGCCGGGTCAAGGTCTGCTCCGGCGAGGTCTTCCACGCGGAGGAGGCACGCGTGCGCATGGCGGACCGCGAATCCGGCCACGCCCACTCCTGTGTGGCCTACCCTCTCACCGACATCGAGGTGGATTTCAGGCCCGGCAGGGGATTCTAGAACCCTCCGCACCGAAATCAAGAAAATCACCCTTCCCTCTTGCCATCCACCCCCCCCGTACGATGCAATGAAAGCGGCGCACTCTTGGGGCCGCCACTCGCATCGGGCGAATTCCGGCCGCCCCCTCCTTTCCTCTCTTTGCACCTCCCCACAATCGACATTTCCCGGGGAGGCGACACCTGACTGCCAACCACTCGACTGGAGGTACAGACATGCCTGCTGAACTGCGTGATGTCGTCGTCGGCGCCCTTCGCGACATGAACTTCGAGGTGGATTCGGCAAGCGAAGACACCCCGCTCGGCGAGGGGGGTCTCGAATTGGAGTCCCTTTCCCTGGCCGAGCTGGTCATGCAGCTGGACACCTTCGGCGTCGAATTCTCCGACGAGGAGATGGAAAAACTCACGGGCATGACACTCGGAGAATTCACGAAGGAGGCCGAACGCCGCGCCGCGGCCAAGTGACAGACCACCTCGACCGTGGCCGACGCCCACCCCCGCGCGGGCGCGCCGTATGGAGGAGACGTGACCTTGCCGCAGCCGACCAGGGCGGTGTGCGTGGTGGGGGCGGGGCCGCGAGGGCTCGCCGTCATCGAGCGGTTGAGCGCCCGTCACACGGACGGGCGCCCGCTGCTGGTCCACGTGGTCGACCCGTATCCGCCGGGGCCCGGCCGCACATGGCGTACGGAGCAGCCGCCCCACCTGCTCATGAACACGGTGACCTCGCAGGTCAGCCAGTTCACCGACGACAGTGTCCGCTGCTCCGGCCCGATCCGGCCGGGCCCGAGCCTGCACGAGTGGCTGCACCGTCGTCCGGACGGCCCGTGGAGCGCCGCGGAGCGGCTCGGCCCGGACGACTACCCCACCCGGGCCCAGTACGGCCACTACCTGGAGTGGGTCTTCCGACGCCTGATCGACGACGCCCCCGCCGGGCTGGGCCACGTCGTCCACCGGCGAACCGCGGTCGCGCTGGACGACGGGCCGGACGGCCGCCAACGCCTCACCCTGGACGACGGCTCCCGCATCGAAGGACTGGACACCGTGGTCCTGGCCCTCGGGCACGGAGCCAACGAACCGACCGACGAGGAGACGTCGTTGGCCGCCTGCGCGAGAGCGAGCGGGGTGCGCTATCTGCCGCCGGGCAACCCCGCGGACGCGGACCTGGACGCGGTGCGGCCCGGCGAGGTCGTGGCGGTCCGCGGCCTGGGGCTCGCCTTCTTCGACGTCCTCTCCCTCCTCACCGAGGGACGAGGGGGGAAGTTCGTCCCCTCCCCCGAGGGCCTGCGGTACCTTCCCTCCGGCCAGGAGCCGGTGATGTACGCCGGTTCCCGGCGCGGCGTCCCCTACCATGCCCGAGGGGAGAACCAGAAGGGACCGTCGGGCCGGCACGAGCCGCTGTTCCTGACACCGGAGGCGATCCGCCGCGTCAGGGCCACGCCGGGTGCCACCTTCCGGCGGGACGTGTGGCCACTGCTGGACGCGGAGGTGCGCGCGGTCCACCACCACGCCCTGCTCGCCCTGCGGGCCGGGCGCGCCTCGGCCGACCGATTCCTGGTCGAGTACCGGGCCGCACCCGCTCCCGAACGCCGCGAGGTCGCGCGCCGGCACGGCCTGTCGCGGGCGGACGAGTGGGACTGGAGCGCGGTGGAACGCCCCTGGGGCGAGCGAGTCTTCTCCGGCCGGGAGGACTTCCACCGATGGCTCCTGGCCCACCTGCGCGCGGATGTGCGGCACGCCCGCGCCGGAAACGTGGACGATCCGGTCAAGGCGGCCTTGGACGTCCTTCGTGACCTGCGCAACGAGGTCCGGCTCGCCATCGACCACGCCGGGATCACCGGCACGTCCTACCGCGACGAGGTGGTGGGCTGGTTCACCCCGCTCAACGCCTACCTGTCCATCGGCCCGCCCCTGTCCCGCGTGGAGGAGATGATCGCCCTCGTGGAGAGCGGGATCCTGCGGGTGGTCGGCCCGGGCGCCCGGGTCGCGCCGGTTCCGGGCGGCGGCGGGTTCCTCGTCGACTCCACCGAGGTCGCCGGGCCCCCCGTCACGGCGACGACCCTCGTCGACGCCCGCATAGCCGAGCCGGACCTGCGCCGCAGCACGAACCCGCTGCTCCGTCACCTGCTCGCCACCGGACAGTGTCGGCCGTACCGGATCCCCGACGCCGACGGCGGACGCGGCTATGAGAGCGGCGGCCTGGACGTCACCGCGCGTCCCTACCGCGTGGTGGACGCCGCGGGCGTCGGGCACCCGCGACGGTTCGCCTACGGGGTGCCCACCGAGTACGTGCACTGGGCCACCGCCGCGGGCATCCGGCCCGGCGTCGGCTCGGTGATCCTGGAGGACGCCGACGCCATCGCCCGTGCGGCGATGGAACCTTGACGCCCCGTCCGCAATGGAGTCCACCCCGTCCCGTCCGACCGGAATCCGCACGGAGTCACCGCAGTGGACACGACCACGATGTTCGACCCCGACCTGCTGTCCCTTCCTCTCTACGACGACGAACACCGACGTTTCGCCCATCGGTTCGGCACCTGGTGCGAGGAGTACCGGCACCTCTGGGAGACCACGCGTCGCACTCCCCCGCACGACGCCGGAAGGCGGCTGGTGGAACTGCTCGGCACGGACGGCTGGCTCGCCGGGCTCGACCCCGACGCCGGCGCCCCGGACGTCCCCACCGACCTGCGCGCCCTCTGCCTGGGCCGGGAGGCGCTCGCCTACACCGAGGACCTGGCGGACTTCGCGTACTCCATCCAGTCCCTCTCGGCGACACCACTGATCCGCTTCGGCGACGCGGAGCAACGACGGCGCTACCTGCCTGCCATGGCCAAGGGCTTGCTGATCGGGGCGTTCGCGGTATCGGAACGGGGGGCCGGTTCGGAGATGGCCGCGGTCGCGCTGAGCGCTCGCCCGGACGGCGGCGACTACGTCCTGGACGGCGCCAAGGCGTGGATCGCCCACGCCACCGTCGCCGACCTCTTCGTCGTCGTCGCCCGGACCGGCGAGGGGCCGGGGCCCCTCGGCCTGACGGCGTTCCTGGTGCCCGCCGACACCCCGGGCCTGCGGGTGGAGCCACTGGAGGCCATCGCCCCGCGTTCGTTCGGCCATCTGGTGCTGGAGAGCTGTCGACTGCCACGCGCGTCGGTGCTCGGAGGCCCCGGCCGGGGTTACGTCGTCGCCATGGACCTGCTCGCACGCTTCAGGATGACGGTCGCCGCCGCCGCGCTCGGTTTCGCCCGGCGCGCCGCCGACACCGCTCTCGCGCACACCAGGAACCGCCGTGCCTACGGCGGAACCCTCTTCGACCTCCAGTTGGTGAAGGCGTCGCTGGCCGACATGGCGGTGCGCATCGACGCCTCGGCACTGCTGACGGCCAGGGCGGCCTGGGAATGCGACCGAGGCAACCGCGGCTACCCCCGGTACTCCGACATCGCCAAAGTGCACGCCACGGAGGCGGCCCAGGAGACCGTCGACGCAGCCGTCCAATTGTTCGGGGCGGCCGGTGTGGTGCGCGACAACCTCCCCGAGCGGCTCTACCGGCAGATCCGCTCGCTGCGCGTCTACGAGGGCTCCACCGACGTGCTCCGGCTCGCCGTCGCGGACTCCCTCGACTTCCGTCGCGCCGAACTCGCCGCCGGACGGCTCGCCGGGGAGGTGCACCGGTGACCGAGCGCCCCCACCTCTGGATGCGTCACGAGACCAGGGCCACCGAGCGTCGGGCACCGCTGGTACCCGAGGACGCCGCCCGCCTGGTCCGCGACGGAGTGGCGGTCACCGTCGAGGAATCCCCGCGACGGGCCTTCCCCCTCGACGCCTACGAACGCGTCGGCTGCGCCACCGCGCCGGCGGGCGCCTGGGCCCGCTCCCCCGCCGACACCTACGTCCTGGGCCTGAAGGAACTGCCCGAGTCGCCGCACGCGCTGCGACACCGCCACATCTTCTTCGGCCACGCCTACAAGGGGCAGGAGGGTGCCGCCGCACTGCTCGGCAGGTTCGTCGCGGGCGGCGGCGCCCTGCTGGATCTGGAGTACCTGACGGACCCGTCGGGTCGTCGACTCGCCGCCTTCGGCTACTGGGCCGGATACCTGGGCGCCGCTCTCGCCGTGCTGCGCCGGCGCGGGGCACTGGACGTCCCGCTCGTGCCGCTGGACCGCGCCCGGTGGGACGCGGCTCTCGCGGCCACCGAGCCGGAAGGCGAACGCGCCCTCGTCGTCGGGGCCCTGGGCCGCAGCGGACGCGGGGCCTGCGACGCGCTGGAGACAGCGGGGATCACCCCGACGCGCTGGGACGTCGAGGAGACCCGCGACCTGGACCGCGCCGCGCTGCTCGGCCACGACGTCCTCGTCAACACCGTGCTCGTCACCCGACCCGTCGACCCGCTCCTGCGCCCCGCCGACCTGGACGCGCCGGACCGTCGGCTCTCCCTGGTCTCGGACGTGACGTGCGACGTCGGCTCGGAGTGCAACGTGCTCCCCGTCTACGACACCGTCACCGACTGGGCGCGACCGGTGCGCCGACTGCGCGAGGGCGAGCGCCCCCTGGACCTGATCGCCGTGGACAACCTGCCCTCGCTGGTGCCCGACGAGGCATCCCGGGCGTTCTCGGCGGACCTGGCCCCGCCGCTGTCGCGGCTGGGTGGGGGCGACGGCGCCTGGGTCCGCTGCCTGCGGGCCTTCGTCCGGGCGGCCCGATCGACCACGACACCCCGACGGACCCCGCGGAAGGACACCCATGCGTGCTGAACCGAGGAGCGCCGGCGGTACCGTGCACTGGGTGGGCACCGGCCTCTCCACGGGCGGGACCGGGCTCCGGGCCGTCTGCGACCGCGCCGCGCGGGTGGTCGTGTGGGACCGCGCCGTGGCACGCGGACGCCGGCGGCTGGCGGCCCTCGGGCTGGAGGACCGGGCCGAGGTCCGCGCGCTGGACGAGGGGGTGCCGGAGTCCGCGGTGGCCCCCGGGGACGTGGTCGTTTCCATGCTGCCGGCCACCGAACATCCCGCGCTGCTGCGACTGGCGCTCGCCCGCCGCGCGCACTTCGCCTGCACGAGCTACGCCTCGGCGGAGCTGGTCGAGGAGGCCGCGCGCGCGAAGGAAGAGGGACTCGTGGTCCTCACGGAGGCCGGACTGGATCCCGGAGTCGACCACCTGATGGCCCACCGGCTGGTGGAGGAGGCGCGCGCCGCCGTCGGGGACGGGCCCGGGCTCACCGCGACGTTCACGTCGTACTGCGGGGGGCTGCCGGCGGTCCCGAACGACTTCCGCTACCGCTTCAGCTGGGCGCCCTACGGAGTCCTCGCCGCGCTCGGCACGCCGGCCCGCTACATCGAGGACGGCGTGTCCCGCACGGCCGCGCGTCCTTGGGAGGCGGTGCGTCCGCTGGTGCTCGACGGGGAACGCTTCGAGGTCTATCCCAACCGGGACAGTCTCCCGTTCGTCGCGCAGTACGGGTTTCCCGCGGGCTGGCGGGTTTCCTCCTTCGTCCGCGGCACGCTGCGCAACGAGGGCTGGAGGGCCGCCTGGCGGGAGGTCTTCGCGACGGTGCGCACCGGCGACGAGGAGCGGATCAGAGCGCTGGCGGCCGAGCTCGCCGGCCGCCATCCGACCACCGAGGGCGACCGTGACCGGGTGGTGCTGACGGTCGCGTTGACCCTGCGGGACGTGGGTGGGGCGGTGGTGAGCGAGGGTTCGGGGCTCTTGGACGTCACGGGAGACGCGTCGGAGAGCGCGATGGCCCGCTGTGTGTCGCTGCCGCTGGCGTACGGGGTGCGGCGCGTCCTGGACGGCGCGCTGCCGTCCGGGCTGCACCGCGCCGCACCGGACGCCGTCGAGGCCGCCCGCTGGCTGGACTTCCTCGACGGGCACGGCCTCCGCGTCACGTCCCCCGAACCGAATCGACCGGCTTGACCCTCTCGTCGAGCGCGGCGAGCCGCCCCTAAGGAGAAGTCCGACATGGTGCAAGAGCCAACACGTTCCGGAGCGGGGCACTACCGCTGCCTGGGAGTCGGTGTGGGACCGGCGAACCTGAGCCTGGCGTCGTTGCTGCACGACCGTCCCGACGTCACGAGCCTGTTCCTGGATCGCAAGGAGTCCTTCAGCTGGCACGACGGGCAGCAACTGCCCGGGAACACCCTCCAGGTCTCGCTGTTCAAGGACCTGGTGACCCTGGCCGATCCGCGCAACCCCTTCTCGTTCCTGTCCTACCTCCACGACGAGGGCCGGCTGTACCACTTCCTCAACGCGCGGTTCGACGCCGTCCCCCGGGCGGAGTTCCGCAACTATCTCGCGTGGGCGTGTCGTTCCAACCGGAACGTCGTGTTCGGCGAGACCGTCCACGAGGTTTCCTTCGACGAGGTGTTCACGGTCCGCACCGACCGGCGAACGGTGACCGCGGACAACGTGGTGGTGGGCGTCGGCAGCCGCCCGTGGGTGCCGGACTACGCCGATATCGGTCCGACGCAGTTCCATGTGAGCGACCATCGGGAGACGGGTCGCGACCTGGGCGGCCGACGGGTCGTGGTGATCGGCGGCGGGCAGTCCGGGGCGGAGGTCTTCCTGGACCTGATATCCCGCCAGGGCGATGCCCTGCCGCGGCGGGTGTCGTGGGTGTCGCGGCGCGGTAACTACTTCCCGATCGACGACTCGCCGTTCACCAACGACTACTACATGCCGTCGTACTCGGACTACTTCTTCGGTCTCGCCCGGGAGGCGCGGCACGGCTTCAACCAGCGGAACCTCCTGTCCAGCGACGGCATCTCGGAGAGCACGCTCAGGGACATCTACCAGCGGGTCTACCTGCACCGGTTCGTCGACCGGAACGTCGACCTGGTGGGGCTCTACCCCAACCGCGAGGTGACCGAGGTCGCGGGCGGGGTGTACGGGGGCTGGCAGGTGGCGTCCCGTCACAACGACCGGCCCGAGTCCACCGAGGTGTTCGAGGCGGACGCGGTGATCTGGGCGACGGGTTTCCGGCCGACCCGGATGGACTTCCTGTCTCCGATCGCCCACAGACTGGAGCGTGAGGGGGAGGAGTTGCGCATCGACGAGGACTACGCGGTGCACTGGGACGGTCCGGAGGACCGGCGGGTGTTCGTTCAGAACGCCAGCCGGGGACAGCGGGGCCTCGCCGATCCCAACCTGAGCCTGAATGCCTGGCGCAGCCGACGGATCGCGGACCGGCTTGGTAGGGTGGCGAGCGACGAGCCGCTGCCGTCGTTCGTGGAGTGGTCGAGCAAACCGCGCGCGGGGAGGACCTCGTGACGCCCGCCGAGTCGCGGGGGACGGTGGTGGTGGGGGCCGGCATCCTGGGCTGTCTGATCGCGCGGGAGTCGCTGGCCCTGGACCCCGGAGCCCGGGTGACGATCGTCGACCGGGACCTGGTGTCCGGGGGCGCGAGTCGTCGGTCGGCCGGGTTGCACTTCCCGCGTGGAGCGACCGCCGAGGTGCGGGAGTTGGCCGCGGAGAGCCAACGGTACTGGGCGCGGCTGGCCGCGACGCGACCCGGTCTGCCGATCCACCCGCTCGGCATGACGGTCGTGGCACCCGGTGCCCGAGAGGAGAGGCTCCGACGGGAGTACCTCCCGGAGGCCCGTCTACGGCCCGCCCGTTCGCTCCCGGACGGCATCACCCTGCCACCGGGCGCGTCCGCGTGGACCGGCGACGGTTGCCACTACGCAGACGTCCCCGCCCTGACCCGGGCGCTCGCCGCCCGGCTCCGACCGCGTGCGGAGTTCCTGGAGGGCGTCGCGGTGACGAAGATCGAGTCCGGTTCGGACGGGGTCCGATTGGCGCTGGGCACGGGCGCGGTGCTCGCCGCGGAGCGAGTGGTCCTGGCGCCGGGCCCCTGGATCGCCGCCGAGGCGTGGCGGCATCTGGTGGAGCCGCTGGGGGCACGGGTGAAGAAGGTGGTGGCCCTGCACATCGAGGACCCGCCCACCACGGAGGACGCAGTCGTGGTCTTCCAGGAGGAGGACGCCTTCCTGCTCCCGTATCGGGAGCGAGGGCACTGGTTGTTCAGCTACACCTGCCCGGAGTGGGACGTGGACCCCGACACCGTCGACCCCGGGCTCACCCCGACGCACCTGGCGCAGGCCCGCGCGCTGCTGCGACGGTACGCGCCCGGCCGGGCCGATCGCTGTGCGTCGGGCCGGGTCTTCTGCGACGCCTACGCGCCCGAGGGCGCCCCGATGGTGCGGGCCGTCACCGACGACGGACGAGTCGTGTTCGCGGGCGCGGCGAGCGGCTCGGGGTACCGGCTCGGCCCGGCGGTGGCGCGGCGGGCCGTCCGCCTGCTCCACGCGCACCGCTCGTCGGGCACGAATCGGAAGGACGAGAAATGATCATCAGTACATACGATCCGCGGATCCTGGAGCCCGCCTTCGGCATCCACATGAGCGAGGTGGAGGGGCTCGGCACAGGCGCCGGCTGGGGGCGAGTCCTACCGGGCGGCGCGTCGACCTCGCACCAACACGACGAGACCGAGTTCTTCGTCGTCGTCGCCGGGCGGGGCGAATTCGTCGTGGACGGCCGACGCCACCCGGCCCGGCCCGGCACACTGGCCCTGTTCGAACCGTTCGAGTCGCATGTGCTGAAGAACACCGGCGACACCGACCTGGTCTTCCTTACGCAGTACTGGCGCGATCCGGAGCGGGCCATGAGGTCCGCCGGCGAACCGGAGCGGACGGGGTTCGGCGAACGCCCGGTCTTCGTCTTCTCCACCCCTCCCACACCCAACGGCGACCTGCACCTGGGCCACCTGTCCGGCCCCTATCTGGGAGCCGACGCCTTCGTCCGCTTCCAGCGGCTGAACGGCACCGAGGCCTGGCATCTGACAGGCAGCGACGACTACCAGAGCTACGTCGTGGGCGCGGCCCGCCGGGAGGGTCGCGAACCGGCCGAGACCGCCGCGCGGCACAGCGAGGAGATCCGCGACACGCTGGCCCTGATGGACATCGTCCCGGACCAGTACACGGTCACCGGCGCGGAAGAGGGCTACCGGCGGGGGCTGCGGGACTTCTTCTCCCGGGTGGTCGCCTCCGGGCTGGCACCGGTCACCGAACGCGAGGCCCTCTTCGACGGCGTCGACGGCGGATACCTCCACGAAGTGGACGTCCGCGGCGGCTGCCCGGGCTGCGGCTCGGGGACGAGCGGCAACATCTGCGAGGAATGCGGCGAGCCCAACACGGTGGTGGACCTCGTCGACCCCCGCTCCGCCCGCTCCGAAGCCCTGCCGCGCCGCGCGCCGCTGGCCCGCAGGGAACTGCCCCTGCACCGATTCCGCGAGGAGGTGGCAGCCCACCACGACCTCGGCCGGGTCCCCGCCCGACTGCGGGAGCTGAGCGACCGGCTGTTCTCCCGCGCCTCGCTGGACATCCCCCTGACGCACCCCGCGGAATGGGGCGTGCCCCCGGCGGAGACCGATCTGGACGGGCAGGTGATCTGGGTCTGGCCCGAGATGTCGTACGGCTTCCTGCACGGGATCGAGGTCCTGGGCACCCGGCTGCACCGGGGGTGGAAGGCCGCCGCCCCGGACGGGGAGTGGAAGATCGTCCACTTCTTCGGCTACGACAACAGCTTTTACCACTCGGTGCTCTACCCGGTCCTGTACGGCCTGGCCCACCCGGACTGGACACCCGACATCGACTATCACGTCAACGAGTTCTACCTGTTGGAGGGCGAGAAGTTCTCCACCAGCCGGCGGCACGCCATCTGGGGCAAGGAGATCCTCGGCGAGGACACCGTCGACGCCGTGCGCTACTTCCTCGGCCGCACACGCCCGGAGGGTGAGCGCACCGACTTCCGTCGTGCGGAGTTCACCGCGGCGCTGGAGGACACGCTCATCGGCACATGGCAACGGTGGCTGAACGACCTCGGCACACGGATCGCCGATCACCACGGCGGAGTGGCGCCGGACGCGGGGATCTGGAAACCGGAGCACTGGGCCTTCCTGGCCCGACTCGGCACAGATCTGGAGACGGTGACCGGCGCGCTGCGAGCGGACGGCTTCAGTCTGCGCGACGCCGCCGCCGCGTTGGAGCGGCTGGTCGAGGACGCGGTGCGCTTCTCCCGGCGGGAGTCACCCACCACGACGAACCCCGACCGAAGGGACGAGGCGCGCACGGCGGTGGCGCTGGAACTGGCCGCGGCACGGCTGCTCGCCGACGTCGCGACGCCACTGATGCCCCGGTTCGCCGGCCGCCTGGCGGCCACCCTGGACGTACCGGAACCGACCGCGTGGCCGCGCACGGTGGAGCTCGTCCCACCCGGCAGCGCGATCACCCTGGCCGACGCGGTGTTCTTCACTCCCGTCCCCGCGCCCCGGGACACCCGGCGTCCGGACGCCGCCGGGAAGCACGGGGCCGAGGGGAAGGAGCGAACCCAAGCGACCCCGACCGGGCGATCCGGTTCGGACCCGGTGGCGGGGGTGACGCGATGACACGGGAGACCCTCGGCCGGATCGTCTCCACCGCCCCGACCGCGGGACGCGCCTCCTTCGCGGGCCTCCAGGGCACCAGGACCCTCGAACTGGCCGAGCTCCACCGGCAATCGGGGCGGGTGGCGCGCTGGCTGTGGAGTCTGGGCGTGCGGGCCGGCGACCGGATCGGCATCCTCGCCGCCAACGGCCCCGAGTGGGTGCTGTTGGACCTCGCGGCACTACGTCTGAAGGCGGAGACCGCCGGCCTGGAACCGGGCAAGTTCCTGCCCAACTCCGCGCTGCTGGCCCGGTACGGGCTGACCCTGCTGTTCACCGACCGCCCCTCGGACGCCCCTGGCGTGGTGCCGCTGACCGACGTGGCGGAAGCGGCCGGGCGGAGCGATCTGGACGACGTGCCGGAGCCGCCGCCGGTGGAATGGGGTCCACTGGACGTGACGACGATCAAGTTCACCTCGGGCAGCACCGGCGAGCCCAAGGGACTGGGTGCCACCGCGGGCAGCATCGACAGCTCGCTCAAGGCGGTTCAGGAGATCTTCGAGCACGGGCCGGGTGACGACCTGTTCGTCTTCCTCCCCCTCTCCCTGCTCCAGCAGCGCTACTGGATCTACTCGGCGCTGCTGCACGGCCACGACGTCACGGTGAGCACCTACGAGGCGGCCTTCGCGGCGTTGCGCAGGACCCGACCGACCGTGGTGATGGGGGTACCCGCCTTCTACGAGACCGCCCGGCGCAGGATCGAGGCCGGCCGGCGGGCCGCACCGACCCTGGAGGAGGCCGCGCGAGGAGTGTTCGGCGACCGGATCCGCTACCTGTGGACCGGTTCGGCTCCCGCCGCCCCCTCGACACTGAGGTTCTTCGAGGACGCCGGTCTCCCGATCTTCGAGGGCTACGGACTCAACGAGACCTGCATCGTGGCCAAGAACCACCCGAAGGCCCACCGCGAGGGCAGTGTGGGCCGGGTGCTGCGCGGCAAGGAGGTGCTGATCGACGACGAAGGCGTCGTCCACGTCCGCAGCGAGCATCCCGTCAACGTCGCCTACGCCTTCTCACCGCCAGGCGCCTCCGAGAAGGTCTTCGCCTCGGACGGCACGGTTCGCACCGGTGACCTCGGCCACCTCGACGAGGACGGCTATCTGTTCATCCGGGGCCGGGCCGACGACGTGATCGTGCTCGACAACGGCAAGAAGATCGTCGTCCGACCCATCGAGGAGCGGCTGAAGGCCGATCCCGCGATCGCCGAATGCGTACTGTTCTGCCCCGGCCAGACCGAACTGGTCGCCGTGGTCTCGCCGGCGCGGCTTCCCGCCGACCGGGAGGCGGTCGCGGCGCGGCTCGCCCTCGCCAACGCCGCCCTCTCGCCCGACGAGCGGATCAGCCGGGTGGTCCTCGCCGACGAGCCGTTCGGCATCGCCAACGGACTGCTCACCTCTCAGTACAAGCCGAAGCGGCGGGACATCCTCGCCGCCCACCACACCGCCGTCCACGACCCCGAGGAGGGAATCCATGCCCCCTGAGCTGGAGACCACCGCCCGTGAGCAGTTCTCCGCCGTACTGACGTACCCGGTGGAGCCCACCGCGCTCGACCTCGACGCCGACATGGTCGGGCGGTACGCGCTGACCTCCCTCAACAAGGTTTTGTTCCTCACGGAGTTGTGTGAACGGGCCAAGGTCGATCTGGGCCACTTCACCGAGGACGACCTGGCCGGGATGCGCACGCTGCGGGACGTCGTCGACGCCCTCGCCCGACACGCGGACGCGGACGCGGTGGGACACTGACGCCATGACCTGGGCGGAGAAGGCACGGACCACACTGGAGAACGAGCACGTCGAGGTGCGTCCGATCACCGAGGAGGACCGCGAGGGCGTCCGAGCCGTCGCGATGGACCCCGACATCTGGCGATACTTCGTCACGGCGGTGACCGACGAAGACGACTTCGCGTCGTTCTTCGACACCTGCCTGTCCGATGCCGCCGAGGGCCGGCGGGCGGTGTTCGTCGTCGTCGACAAGGCCCGCGGCCGGATCGCCGGCAGCATGAGCTACGGGAACATGGCGGAGGCCGACGCCCGGCTGGAGATCGGCTGGTCCTGGCTGGGCCGCGACTTTCGCGGCACGGGGGTCAACCACTGGGCCAAGTATCTGCTGCTGCGGCACGCCTTCGAGGAACTCGACGCGGAGCGCGTGGAGTTCAAGACGGACGTGCTCAACGAGCGGGCCCGCAAAGGGCTCCTCAAGATCGGCGCCACCGAGGAGGGAACCCTGCGCGCCTACAACCCCATGCCCGGAGGTCGGCGTCGGGACGCGGTCTTCTACAGCGTCCTGCGCGCCGAGTGGCCGGGCGTGAGGCGACGGCTGGAGGCGTCCCCGGCCTGATCGCGGAGCGGGCGCGGGTGGGGTGTCCCGGCCGGGTGAGGTCCCGGCCGGGACGCGCGACACGGGCCGCGGGCCCGCTCTCGGCGCGGGCGCCTCAGCGGTAGGCGGCGAAGGCCTCGGTGAAGGCCAGCGGCTCCTGGACGATCGAGCTGCACGTGGCGTCGGCGTAGGGCTTGGCTCCACCGGGGCACTGCTTGTCGCGCGTGGCGGACCACATCGAGAGCCACGCCAGGTCGCGGGAGCGGGCGAACTCCACCAGTTCCGTGGCGTCCTGGACCGTGAAGACCTCGCCGGCCACGTCGTTCACACCGATCATCGGCGTCACGGCGACCGTGTTCCAGGCGTTGGCGTCCGACAACCCGAGCGTTTCCTTGATCTGGGCCTGGGTGGCCGTGGCGGCCTGGATCGCGTACTCGCCCATGTCGCCGTCGTAGGCGGGGCCGTAGTCCATGGCCATGATGTTGACCGCGTCCACGCGGACGCCCTGTCGCTTCGCGTCCGCCAGGAGTTCGACGCCGTGAGGGGTCAGACCCTCCGGCATGGCCGGCAGGGTGAAGGAGACGTCCAGGCCGGGATGGTCCTGCTGAAGGCGGGCGACGGCCCGCGCACGACGGGAGTTGGCGGCGGTGTCCGGCAACGCGGCCCCTTCCACGTCGAAGTCGACCTTGGTCAGACCGTAGGCGTCCACGACGCGAGCGTAGGCCGCCGCCAAGTCGTCGACGCTCGCGCATCCGAGGGCCAGCTCCCGGCCGGCCGCTCCACCGAAGGAGACGCGCACGTCTCCGCCCTTCGCCCGCAGGGCGTCGATCTGGGCGGCGACATGATCGTCTTCGAGGGCGGTCACCCCGCCCCACAGCGGGGCGCAGCCCGCGCCTGCCGTGACGAAGGCCAGATTGAAGTCCTTCACACCCGTTCGCTCGGCGGTGTCGAGGAGGTCGTAGGCGGGGTAGAGGGAGGTGTCGACGTACGGGGCGTACCGAGCCGTGTCCCCAGGGGCGGGCGAGGTGCTCGTGGGGTCGGTCGGGGTGGGATCCGCCGGCTCGGCGGGCACGGACTCCGACGGGGAAGGCGAGGCGCTGTCCGTCGGAGTGGGGGTGTCGGTGGGCTCAGGCTCGGAACCGCCGTCGGCGGAGCAGGCCGCGCCGTCGACGCGACAGGACAGTGGGTCGCCGGCGGTGCCGTCGACGGTGGTGACGAACCCCACCGTGACGGAGGTGCCGGGCTCCAGCGTCGTGTTCCAGCTCGCCGGTCGAACGGTGACATGGGAACCGTCGACCGTGTGCTCGCCGTTCCACAGCGAGCCGATTCGCGTGCCCTCCGGCAGGTCGAACTCCAGAGTCCAGTCCGACCGGGCCGTGCCCGTCTCGTTGGTGACCACGTACCGACCGGCGTAGCCGCCCTCCCACGCGCTGGTCCGCGTGTACGTGGCGCCGACCGCGGAGGCCTGCGCGGTGCCCGTCAGAACGAGGGTGGCACCGCCGATCACCACGGTCGCCATGACGGCGCCGAGCGCCTTGTTCCGGGTGCTCACCGTGCGGCGGTGAGTGGTGTTGCCCATCGGGATCCTGCCTGTGAGTGTCGGATTCGGACGCTCCGCACGCTAGCCACGCGACAACGGGCGAAAGGCGTGAAAGGGACGATCTCCGCAACCGTTAAGGCGCCCTTAAGGATGCCATCGGGGCCGATTAACACCGTCGGTCGTGGACGGCGCGCGGTCGCCGCGGCCACCGCGACCAGGGCCCGCCCTCATCGTGGCCCGCCGCCCCGACCCTCGTGGTCCTCACTCGCCCCGGCGTCCTCGGCGCTCTCGGGGGGATCGGCGTCCCGGGCGTCGCCGGCGGTCTCCGCGCCCCCGAGGGACTCCCGACCGGGGGGTTCCAACTTCACCCCGACACCCCGCAGGGTGTGCAGGTAGCGTGGCCGCGCGGCGGTCTCGCCCAGTTTGCGACGTAGCCAGCTGAGGTGCACGTCGATGGTCTGGTCGTCCCCGTAGCTCTGCTGCCACACTTCCGCGAGCAGTTCCCGACGCGGGACGACCACGCCGGGGCGACTCGCCAAGTAGGCCAGCAGGTCGAATTCCCGGCGGGTCAGGTCGAGGGGGCGGCCGTCGAGTTCGACCCGGCGACGCAGGGGGTCGACCCGGAGAGCGCCGACGCACAGGATCGCGCCGGCGGGCCGGGTTCCTCCACGGGTACCCGTGCGACGCAACACCGCCGACATCCGGGCGGCGAGGTGCTCACCGGAGAAGGGCTTGGTCAGATAGTCGTCGGCCCCGTCGTTGAGCAGCCGGACGATCTCCGCCTCGTCGACGCGGGCCGTGGCGATGATCACCGGCACGTCGGTGACGCCGCGGAGCATTTTCAGCGCCTCGGCACCGTCCAGGTCGGGGAGCCCCAGGTCCAGGACGACCAGGTCGAAGGAGTGGTGGGTCACCTCGCGCAGCGCCTCCAGGGCGGTTCCGACGCTCCGCACGATATGGGAGGCGTCGGCGAGATGCCGAATGAGCGCGGACCGTACGAACTGGTCGTCCTCGACCACGAGCACTCGTGCCATGGACGGCACGGTACGCCATGGCCCGACCGTGACGAGCACACGCGCCTCACGCCATCGGAGTCCGGATCCCGGGGGCCCGTGCCGCGGGGCCGTGTCGGCGGGTATCCGCGTGGCGCGCGATCGCCGGACGCCCGGAGGACCGGCGCACACCCTCGCGCGCTCGCCGTCCGCGGGCGTGACGATTCACCCGCGACGCTCGCGAGCTGCCCGCCTCCGCCTGGAACGACCACCCGCCGACGGTCCGCTTCGACGCGCACCGAGGCGAGGGGACGAGCTACCGCGGGAACCGGGACGAACCATGACGTCGTAGTCTTGGATCATCATGAGCGAATGTGGCATAGAGTATGAAATACGCCCGGAGCGACCCGAGGACCGAGGAGCCATCGAGGCCCTCGACGGCTCCTTCACCACCGACACCGTCCTCGTCGTCGACGTGAGCGAGGACGGCTTCGCCTTTCGGGAGACGAGCGTGGACCCTCCCCTGGTCAAGGTCTTCCCCGAGGACGACGAGGACGACGCCGACGAGTCGGGTGCGGAGGTGGAGGACTCCGACGACCGGACGTTCGTGGCCGTCGACCCCGCCGGCGGCCTCGTGGGGTTCGTGATGGTCTCGTACAGCGCGTGGAATCGGCGTCTGACGATCGAGGACATCGAGGTCGCCCCGGAGTCTCGGGGGCTGGGGATCGGCCGTGGGCTGATGGGCCGGGCGGTGGACTTCGCCCGTGAGCGCGAGGCCGGACACCTCTGGTTGGAAGTGACCAATGTCAACGCCCCCGCGATCCGCGCCTACCGGCGATGGGGCTTCTCCTTCTGCGGCCTGGACACCTCCCTCTACCAGGGAACCGAGTCCCAGGGTGAACAGGCCCTGTACATGGCTCGCTCCCTTTCCTGACGGAGGGGCTCCCACGCCGGCCCGTCACGGTCGGCGTGGGTCCGCCTCGGGCGTGTCCGCCCGCGCGAGCCGGAGGGCGTTCGTCCCGCTCCCGGCCGGCGCCTCCTCCCGGGAGATCAGATCAGCACGCCCCGCCCCTGGGCCTCCAGCACCCGGATCTCGGTGGGGCCGCCGCCGGCGCCCGGCAGGATCGTCGCCGTCAGCAACCAGGACGCCCCGTCCCGCGCCGACGGAGGGCTGTACCAGTCCACCCGGGCATCGAGGATCCGGTCGCCGGCCTCGACACGTCGGTGGTACCACGTGCGGAAGGAATCGGTCCGCCACACCGTCAGAGGGATCGCGCGTTCCCCGCCGGAGCGCGCGCCGCCGGAGCCGACCGAGCGAAGGGCGGCCCCGGCGGCTTCCTCGATCGTCGACGCCACCGGTACGCCGAGGGCCTCGGCGAAGTGGAGCAGGTACTCCATGCGGTGGGCCTCGGGCGGTGTCCCCAGGACGGCGCGCCCCGAGTCGCACCACGAGCCCCACTTGACGTTGGACACCAGTCCCGGGAGTCGGGGAAGGTGTCGCGGTATCCAGAAGAGGACGACGTCCGCTCGTCGCATGGCGTCCTCCTCCCAGGCGACCTGCTCCGAGTAGGCGGGATAGGCCCCGTCCGCCGGCGGCTCGGGGAGGAACACCACCAGTCGACCGGCACCGGTCCACGAGGACCGCAGGGCCGCGACCGCGTCCGGGCGCCACGACGACGTCGCGGGGTCGGTCGGGGTCGGGCCGCAGAGGTAGACGGCCGCCGTCCAGGACTCCGGCGCCTCCCGGCCGACGTGCACGACGTCGACCCGCGGCCGGGTGGGGGGGAGGTTCTCAGGGCACACGGGTCGCTCCGGGGTGAAGGGTCGCGAGGAAGTCCAGCAGTACGGCGTTGAAGGTCTCCGGCCGTTCCAGGAAGCCGAGGTGGCCGGCGTCGGCGAGTTCGGTGTAGCGGGCCCGGGGGATGGCCCTGGCGACCTCTCGGCCCAGTGGGGCGGGCGCGAGCACGTCGTCGGCGAAGCCCACCACGAGCACGGGGACCCGGACCCCGCCGTAGTCGGTGATCGTGTGCCGGACCGGAGGGCTCTGCCGTAGCGAAATCGCCTGGCCGGTCGACGCCGCGAACTCGAACAGGTCCAGCCATTCGGCCGTCGCGCGTTCGTCGGCCAGTGTTCTCGGCGAGAGGTTCTGCACCAGACGGACGAAGGCCTCGTACGCCGGCGGGAGGCGGATGCCCGCCTCGGCCACGGCGGCCTCCGCACGCCGCAGCCCCTCCCCCGCCGCGTCGATTCGGTGACGTGTGGCGACGAGCACGGCGGCGCTCGCCCGATGGGGTTCGTTCACGAGCAGTTCCTGGACCGCCATGGCTCCAAGGGAGTGCCCGACCAAGGGACAGGGCGGCAGACCGAGGCTCTTGACCAACTCGGCCACGGAGGCGGCGAGCTCCGTCGGGCACCTTCCTCGGGCGGGCGCGTGGTCGAAGGTGACCACGCGGTGTCCGGCGGCCAGCAGCGCGGGCACCTGGTGGTTCTCCCAGATCCGGCCCGCTCCTCCGGCGCCCGCGACCAGAACCACCGGGGAGTCGCCGCGGCCGTGCAGCACGTACGGTGTGCCCGCCGGCGTGTGGCCCGACGTGCGCACGCGGCCCGCGCCCGCGGTCCGCGACCGGGGGGCGCTCACGAGCCCATCCTTTCCAACGCCGTCTCCACCCACCCGGCGCGGCCGGTGTCCAGGCCACGCAGGGCGACGTGGACCCAGAGGAAGGAGGCGCGGGCCAGGATGTGCGTCCGCATACCGTTCCGTACCTCGCCGCCCGCCGCGCGGTAGGCGGCCAGAAGCGGGTCGAGGACGTCGGGGCCTCCGGCGTACAGCATGTCGACGAAGTCGACGGCGGGATCGCCGACCCCGGCGTTGGCCCAGTCCAGTAGGCCGGCGAGGGTGGGCGGGCGATCCGGGGAGCGCGTGACGAGGGTGTGTCCGGGGTGGACGTCGCCGTGTACGAGCGTCAACCGCTCGGGCCACAGCCGGTCCTCGTCCAACCACCGGGCCCAACGCCGCACTCCCGCTTCCGGGAGAGGGAGTTCGACGCGAGCCCGGGCGAGCCGGTCGGCGATGCGCGCCCGCAGGGCGCCGACGTCCGTCCGTTCCCGACCCTCCGGAGCGGGGCAGTCCCCCGACGGAGTGGTGTGCACGGCGAACAGAGTTCGGGCGAGCGGCTCCAGGTAGTTCCGCGGGTGGGCCAGGGGGTCGATCGACCAGTCGTGGACGAGGGCGTGGGGGTCCTCCACGCCCGCCGGTTCGCCGGCCAGTCGAGGGTAGGCGACCAACCGGGGCGTGTGCAGGCGCCAGTCGGGCACGGGGACCGGTACGCGGTCGCGCACCGCCGTCAGGACGGCCCCCTCGACCGCCAGTCGGGCCCCGGCCTCCGCGCGACGCGGCTGCCGCAGGATCCACCAGGTGCCGTCGGTCGCCCGCAGGTGCGTGACGAGGAAGTCCCACCCGCTCTCGTCGATTCGTGCCGTGGTCGGGTCGAGGGCCACCCCGAGGTGCCGGGAGGCGTGGGCGGCGAGGTCGGACGGGGTCACGACCGCCTCCACCGGCGCCGCTCCGACCCGCGTGCCCGTAGTGGCGCTCATCGGCGCGATCCGGCGGTGGTCAGGTTTCGGTCCCTGGTGGCGTCGCGGTCCACCTTGCCGGTGTGGGTGCGTTCCAATTCCGCTACCGGGACCAACAGGCTGGGCACCAGGTGCGGGGCCGCCAGCTCGGCGAGGCGATCCCGCACCAGCGACGCCACCCGCCGGGGGTCGTGGTCGGGCAGGGCCACGAAGAAGGCCGCCAGCGTGGTGTGTTCGGCCCGGTCCACTCGGGCCGCGGCCACTTCCCGCACTCCGGCGCACCCACCGACCAACGCCTCCACCTCGACCAGGTCCACCCGATGGCCTCGGATCTTGACCTGATGGTCGGATCGGCCTCGGAACACCAGGGCGCCCTCGGGCGTCGTGGAGACCAGGTCCCCGGTGCGGTACCAGCGGGTGCCGCCGTGCTCGACGAACCGGGCCGCCGTCGCCTCCGGGGCGCCCTGGTAGCCGAGGGCAAGTCCGGGTCCGGACACGTACAGCTCGCCCGTGTCGTCCACACGTTGTCCCACGTGCGGCAGGGGCATTCCGATGGGCAGGTCGCCACCGCGGTCCCCGGTCTCCGGGGCGGCCGGTCCGGAGAGCTGCATCGCGTGCGTGACCAGCGCCGTCTCGGTGGAGCCGTAGGTGTTGAGCAGGCGCACGTCATCGGCGCCGAGCCGCCGCCAGCGCTCCAGCATGTCCGCGCGCACCGCTTCGCCGCCGATCACCACCGTGCGCAGGGAGGGGGGAAGGCGGACGCCCTGGTGCAGCAGGTCCCCGGCCAGACTGTGCCAGAAGCCGGTCGGCAACACGGCGACCGTGACGTCCTGGTCCTCGACCACGCGGGCGAACCCCTCCCGAGCGTGGTCGTCGACGACGAGCGTGGCTCCGCCGGTCAGGGTCGGCAGGATCTCCTCCAGGCTGGTGTCGCCCCCGGCTCCGTGGAAGTGCAGGACGGTGGCCCGGGGGTCGACACCGTAGAGGGTGCGCAGTGGCGGCACCACGGCAGCCAGGGCCCGATGGGGCATCGCGACCGCCTTGGGCTCGCCGGTCGAGCCGGAGGTGAACAGCACGTAGGCCGGGTCACCGGGCCGCACCCCCGATTCGGGAAGCGCCACGGTCGCCGCCGGGGTCGTGCCGGGCGCCCACCGGCGCCGGATGACGTCCCTCACCGGCGGTTGCCAGCCGCTCTCCGCCGTCGCCACGGCCTCGCGGACCCCCAGCCGACCCAGGAGCGACTCCAGACGGGCTTCCGGATGACCCGCCTCCAAGGGCACGTAGGCGCGCCCGGCGGCCAGGACCCCCAACAGGGCCGCGACGTCGCGTGCCGAATGGTGCACGACGACCCCGACCGGCGGCTGGGGGCGGTCCGTGCGCGGGGCGACGGCCCTTGCGACGTCCAGCGCCCAGGCCGCGAGGGTGCCGTAGTCGACGACGAGTCCGTTGTCGACGACTGCCGGGCGGGTCGCGTCGGTACGCGCCGTCTCGAAGAACGGTTCCAGATAATGGTTTCCGCTGGGCTGCATTGTGATTCTCCTCGTCCTGATGGAATATGACCGAGTGCGAATTCTTGTGGATACCGACCTGAAAATGCCGATGCGCGACGGCACGCTATTGAACGCGGACCTCTACCGCCCCGACACCTCGGACCCGGTACCGGTACTGGTGCGCCGGACTCCCTACGGCAAGTCCGGCGCACCGGGGGGCGCGTCCGTCGACGGCCTGCGCCTGGTGCGTTCCGGGTACGCCCTCCTGGTGCAGGAGGTGCGCGGCCGGTTCGGCTCCGACGGGGCCTTCGAGCCGTACTGGCATGAGGCCGCGGACGGCGCGGACACGGTCGCCTGGGCGGCGGCACAGGGCTGGTGCGACGGCTCCGTCGGGATGTTCGGGCGCTCCTACGAGGCGATGGCGGCGCTGCTCGCGGCGGGCGAACGCCCGCCCGGTCTGGGCGCGATCGTCCCGCATGTGGCCGGGTCGGGCTTCGACGAGGGCTGGACCCGTCGGGGCGGCGCCTTCCAGTCGGGCTTCCTGATGTACTGGGTGCTGTACGACCTGCTCTTGGACGGAGCCGGTCTCGGCCCCGCCGACCGGGCCGAGGTGGCCGACGCCGTCGATCGCGTCGATCAGCTCTACCGCGACCCCGACGGGGCGGCGGAGCTGCTCGATCGGCTGGCCCCGTACTACCGGGAGTGGCGCGAGCATCCCGGCGGCCACGCCTACTGGCGGCGCGCGGCGCCCCGCGAGTCCTATCCGACGATCGAGGTCCCGACGCTGCACCTCACGGGGTGGTACGACATCTTCCTCGACGGCGCCCTGGAGAATTACCGGGGAATTCGGGAATGCGGGCGCGCGTCGCGGCTCGTGGTGGGGCCGTGGTCGCATTGCGTCACGGGCGGGGTGTTTCCGCAGCGTCGATTCGGACTGGCAGCGGACGAGAACAGCGTCGACGTCACCGGCCTTCATCTGGAGCATTTCGACCGGCATCTTCGGCGGCGCCTGGACGGTCCGGAGCCCGACCCCGTGCGGCTCTTCGTCACGGGCGACGACGCCTGGCGGACCTTCCCCGACTGGCCGGTCCCCGGCACGGAGGACCTCGTCCTGCACCTGGGCGGCCACGGTCTGACGTCCGGTCCGGCCCCGGCGACGCCGGGCGTCGACCGGATTCGGCACGACCCGGCCGATCCCGTGCCCACGACCGGCGGGGCCACCGCCCTGCCCGGCCAGTTCACCGGCGGCGACTGCGGTCCGCTCGACCAACGGGAGGTGGAGCGGCGCCCCGACGTGCTGTGCTTCACCGGCGAGCGGCTGACCGCGGCGCTGACCGTCGTCGGCGACGCCGCCTTGACGGCGTACGTCACCCCGGACGCCGCCGGGGCGGACGTCAACGGCAAGCTCGTCGACGTCCACCCCGACGGCCGGGCGGAGCTGCTGTGCGACGGGGTGCGGCGGCTGGAGGCGGGAGCGGCGGGATCCGGGCAGGCGGGGCCGGTCGAGGTCACCGTCTCGCTCGGTGCGCTCGCCCATGTCTTTGGCCCAGGCCACCGCGTCCGCCTCGAGGTCGCGGCGAGCAACGCGCCGCGCTTCGACGTCCATCCGACGGTGCCCGCCCGCCACATCCTCCACCATGGCGCCGCTCATCCCTCACGCCTGCTGCTGAAGCGCCTGCCCGGCGACTGACGGCGTGGTCGGGCCCGGGGCCGGATGGAAGACCGAGAGGTCGTCCAGCCTCTCGATCCGTCGCCCCGCCTCCCAGTGCGACCTTCGCAGCCTGCGGAGTTGGGCACCGGTCAGCTTCGTGCTGTGCTGCGGGACCGATCGGACCATCCGAGCCCGCTTGGCCGCCGCGGGATAGCGGTCGCGGACCCGGTAGGGGTCGTTGATCAGGTGGTGGGCGGTTCCGATGTGGAAGGCGGCCTTCAGCAGGGCGTAGTAGGCCGCGGCGCCGGCACCCTTGTCGCGAGCGCAGTGGAGCAGTGTCCGGGACGCCTCGAAGAA
Source organism: Streptomyces sp. HSG2 (assembly GCF_016598575.1). NCBI lineage: Bacteria > Bacillati > Actinomycetota > Actinomycetes > Kitasatosporales > Streptomycetaceae > Streptomyces > Streptomyces sp. HSG2. The sequence continues at coordinate 5,098,544 of NZ_CP066801.1, read as the reverse complement.
CCGCCACACCACCGGTATCGCCGGGGTGGTGAAGACTCCGGTCTCCTGGGCGATGCCCTCGCCCACGCCGTAGCGGAAGTAGCTCCGCATGTTGGCGAAGCCGTGCTGGGCGTCGTGATGGATACGCGCCTGTGGCAGATACACCACGGGAATGCCGGCGAGCTGGAGCCTGAAGTCGAACTCCCGGTCCTCGCACCAGTGGATCAGCTCGTCGAAGTGGTAGCCGCCGATGTGGGAGACGATGTCGCGGTTGTAGACGAGCGGCGGGGACAGGGCGCTGACGTAGTCCCCCTCGTCGAACTCCCTGACGCGCGCCGTGAGTCGGCTGAGGAGGCCGTCCGACTCCCCGTAGACGACCTGCCCCTTGACCACCGGCTCCGTCAGCACTGCCCGCACCATGGCGCGGACCGCCCCCGGCGCGAAGACGCAGTCGGAGTCCATCAGGAGCAGGTACTGCCGATCGGTGGCGGCGGCGCCCGCGTTGTAGGCGGCTCCCAGGTTGCCTACGTCCTCGATCTCGGTGACGGTCAGCGGGCGCGGATGCTCGGCGATGAGCTTCAGCACCGCCTCGCTGGGCCCGTTGAGCGCCAGTACGATCTCCACCTCCTCGTCGATCGACGCGATGCAGTCGGCGATGCGCAGGTCGTCGCGCAGGGCGATGATCACGCTGGTCCGGGCGATTCCCCGGTCCACGGCCGCCTCGTCCACCATTTCGGTGGCCATCCGGTCCTCCTCGTCGGTTCGGTTGTGTGCGGTGGGCCCGCGGCGCGGGCCGGTCACGGTGTCGTGGCCCTGATCCGCAGCGGGAGCGCGCGCAGCGCGCGTTCGGCGATGGCCTCGGCCTCGGCCGGCAGGGCGGAGTGCGCGATCACCCCGGCCAGGACGTCCGCGCCGCCGCGGTAGGGCGGCAGCACGGTCCCCGGGGTCAGGTCCGACCCCCAGAACACGTCGTGCACGCCCGGTCGTCGGGCCGTGTCCATGGGGTCTCCGGCCCACTCGACGACGCCACCGTCGGCGGGCAGGAACCGCTGTACCACCGCGCGAGCGTGTCGGGGCGCGAGTTCCGCCGGTTCCAGCGGGCGCCCGAGGGCGAGTCGCACCACGTTCGGCAGCGGGTCCACGCCCGTCGCCAACCGCATCACCTCGGTGGCGATGCGGGCGCCGGTGAGCCGACAGGTGATCTCCAACAGGATCACCCGGCCGTCGCGGGTGCGGAGAATGTCGGTGTTGATCACGGCCGGGTCCAGCCTCAGGGCGCGCGCCCCGCGCCGCACCGTGTCCGCGACCTCGTCGATCTGCTCGGCGGTCAGCCGACTCGGGATGGTGTCGCCGCCCTCGAAGAAGTGCGGGGCGAACTGCTCCTTGCGCCCGTACTCACGGTCGGCGAACCCGAAGGGAAGCAGTTCGTCGTCGACCATGAAGGCGGCCATGGTGTGTTCGGTGCCCTCCAGGAACTCCTCGACCACGATCCGCCGGCCGGGACTGAGCCGCAGCGCCTCCGCCGCCAGCTCGCGCACCCGCCCGGTCGACTCCACCTTCAGCACGCCCAGTGATCCGGTCCGGTCGCCGGGCTTGACGACGGCCGGGAAGCCGATGTCGTCGACGGCCCGAACCGCCTCGGCCACGCTCTCGGCGACGGCGAATCGCGGGACGTCCAGCCCGGCCCGACGCAGGACGGACAACCGCCGGTCCTTGAGCGTGCAGTCCAGGGCGGTCTCCAGGGGCAGCCCCGGGCAGCCGAAGTGCGCGGCAAGCGCGCTGACGGTGGGAGGGTTGTCCGCGCCGAGCGAGAACACCCCGTCGATCTCGTCCACGCCGGCGGCCGACAGCTCGGCCCGCACCGCGAAGGCGTCGTGGGGATCGCACACCAGCAGTACGTCGGCGGCGGCCCGCGCCCGCCGGGTCGGCCGGCCCGTCGCCACGATCAGTACTCGGTCGGGGGCGCTCAGGTCACGGAGCGAACGGTCCATACCGGCGCCGACTCCGCACACCAGAAGACGGTCAGTCACGGTCGTCTCCCGTCCGTCCCGCGGCCGGCGGTGCCCCCAGGCCGAGCACCTGGAAGACCTCCGCGTGCCCGGATCCGGCCGATATCGCGCCGCGGTAGCGCGCCAGGCCCCGGACGCCCTCGTCCCAGGCGGCGTGACGCAGTTGGGAGACGTACGCGCGCATCGCCTCGACCTTGGTCTCGATCTCGGCGTCGATGTCCTCGGCGTACTGGAAGCGCGCCAGAGGCGCCCACACCTCGTAGCCCAGCACCAGAGCGGGGGCGGGCATGGGTCGGTCGCCCGCCTCCCGGAAGAACTCCGACTGCGCCATCCACAACGCCTCGACGGTGAGTCGGTGCACCATGCGATGCTCGACGTCGTCGTCGTCCGCGTGCGGCAGATACACCACTCGCGGTCGTACCTCGCGCAAGATCCGTACGAGGTCCAGGTGGACGCGGCGGGAGAGGACGAAGTCCCGTGAAGGCTCGTCGAGCCGGATACAGCGGTGCACCCCCAGCGTCCGGGCGGCCGTCTCCGTCTCGGCGGCGAAGTCGGCGTCGGTGACCTCGTCGTCGAGGGAGCTGCGCTCCCGGCCGATGACGATGACCACCGTCACCCGGGCCCCGTTCCGTACGTGTTTGGCGATGGAGCCACCACAGCCGATGACGTCGTCATCGGGGTGGGGGGCCACCACCAGGACGTCCTCCACGCCCGTCACGCGCCGGCCTCCGGGACTTCCCCGGCCCAACGAGCCCACTCAGCGGTCAGCGCCGCGCCTTCGGCGAAGGGGGTGCGGGCCGTGAAGCCCAGCACGCGGCGTGCCTTGGCGTAGTCCGCGCGCGCGGTGGAGTGGTACAGCTCCAGCTCCCACTCCGCCACGGGCTGGTCGGTGGGCGACGTCGCGCCGCCCACCGAGTGGCGCGACTCGCGCACGGCGTCGAAGAAGGTCCCCCAACGGAGTTCCTCCGGGTGGCCGACGAGGAACCGTTCGCCGGCCGCGTCGGCGCTGTCCACCGCCAGGAACACGGCCTCGACCAGATCGTCGACGTACACGGCGTCGCATACGCCGCCGGCCGTGCCCGCCGGCAGCTGGGCCAGGTCGCCGGCCGGCCGCCGGAGTTGGGCGGTGGTCCACTGCCCGCCCCACGGGCCGTAGACCACCCCCGGCTGAAGCACCACGGTGTCCAGTCGGTCGCCGTGCGCCTGTGTGACGAGGCGCTCCGCGACCAACTTCTGCTGCTCGTACTCACGATCGGCGACATCGACGGGGCGGGCGGGGGCGTCCTCGGTCAGGCGGCCGGTGATCTTCGGGTCGTAGACGTCGACGGTGCTCAGGTGCACCACCCTTCGGACGCCCGCGGCGCGGGCGGCGGCCAGCACGTTGGCCGTACCCTGGACCGAGGCGGCCCAACGGTCGGCTTCCCGACCGGAGCTGCCGAAGGCGCAGTGGACGACCGTGTCGCAGCCCTCGAAGGCCGACCGGAGCGTGGCCGGGTCCAGCAGGTCGGCCTGGCGGAACTCCAGTCGCTCCTGCGGCAGGACCGACAGCCGCGCCACTCTGCCGAAGCCCCGGACCACGGCCCGGGCCTCGGCGTCGGTACCGAGGACGAGGCGCTCGACGAGCCTGCCCCCGATGAAGCCGCTCGCGCCGGTGACGGCGACGGTCCGACCGGCCAGTGCCGGGCCGGGACTCGCGGTGTCGTGGCTGTCGCGCGTGGTCCACGGTCGGGCCGACGGCTCGCGGGCGGGGCCGGTGTAGCACCGCTGAATCAGCTCGACCACGCGTTCGCCGTCCTCGGCGGTGGAGTGGACGGGGGACACGCCACGCACGGCGGAGGCGAAGTTGGCGAGTTGCTCTGCGAACAGCGCCTCCCACTCGTCCCGGGCCGGTGCCACGGCCGGGACGTCGCCGCGGTGGATCTCCACGCCGTCCGCGGTGACCAGGGTGCACTCCCCCGCCGGGAAGTCGGTGCCGATGGTGACGGTGGCCTTGGTGCCGGTGACGGCGCACCGGGTGCCGAGGTCGCGGAGCCGGCTGAATCGGCAGTACGCGTCGGTGGGGCCGAATCGCAGGTGGGCGAAGGCATCGGTCTCCACACCGCCGAGGGAGTCGTCCTCGCAGCGGACCACGTCCACATCGGGTCCGAGCCACCACATGAGGGTGTCGAAGACGTGGGAAGCGGTGTCGGTGAGCACCCCGCCGCCGGCCAGGCGTCGGTCGAACATCGACCAGGAGACCGGCTCGTGGGCGTAGGGGTGACCCTCCGACCAGTCGACTCGGGTCACCTCCCCGAGGTCCCCGGCTTCGATGAGCCGCTTGACCCAGGCGTAGGCCGGGAAGAGCCGCCGCGGGTGGGCCATGGCCAGGACGGGGGCACCGTCGGCCGCGGCGGCTGCCGTCAGCTCCCGGGCGTCCCGGACCGAGGTGGCCATCGGCTTCTCCAACAGGACGTGCTTGCCGGCGGCCAGCAACTTCCGCACGATCGGCGCGTGCAGGGTGTGCGGGGCGACGACCACGGCGGCGTCGAAGGCGTCCTCGGCCTCGGACGCGTCCGTCGCGAGCAGCACGCGGTCGGGGTCCCTGCCGCCGAGTTCCCGGTAGAGGGCGAGGGCCGCCTCGGCCTGACGGGGGTCGCGGTCGACGAGTGCGGTCAGCAGCACGTCCCCGTCGAGCGGGGGCAGGGCGGGCAGGTGGCAGCCGCGGGCGGCTGCACCGCAGCCGACGATCGCCAGACGTAGGGGGGGCATGGTCTCTCCAGTCGTAGAGGGTTGCGCGGAGGTGTGGGCCGGGGACTCGGCGCCCGGCCCGGTCGAGGTCACGGCGTGACAGCGCCCGCGGGGTGGTGGACCCACACGTTCGGCTCGGCGTAGGTGCCGTGGCCGTCCTCGCCGACGCTCAGGGGCACCAGTCCACCGGGGAGCGGATAGCGACCGGGGCCCGGCAACGGGTGGCCGAGGAACTCCTCCCAACGATCCACCGGCTGGCGGATGACCACGGAGCGCTCGGCGACGCCCAGGAAGGCGGCGCCGAGTTCCCGGTGGGTGCGGAGCCAGGGGTCGAAGCAACGCCCGTCCGGGCGCCGCCATGCGACGTAGTCGCTCGTCGGGATCAGCGGATAGCGGGACTTGCGGGTGGGTCGCACCGGGATGATCACTCCTCGGGGGGCCTCCGCGGCGGCTCGCCGGCGGACCTCGGCGAGGAGCCGCTCCGCGTGACCGACGGCCCGGTGTCGGGCGTCCACCGAAACCGAGAGCATGCACACCGCGGCGGGCCGCTCCGGCGGACCGTGGTCGACGGCCTCCACCAGGACGTCGTCGCTGCCCGAGGGAAGCGACGACGCGTCGCCGTCCCAGCGGACCGGCAGTCCGTTGGCGGCGGCCACCAGGCGACCGTGCTCGTCGACCAGGCAGAGCTGGTGGGCGGGATACCGTTCGTACATGCCGTGCCAGCGCCAGTTGCCGGGGGATTCCCAGGTCATGAAGGCCGGCATGTTGGCACCGATCAGGGCGTCCACGTGGGGCGTCAGCCAGGGGTCTCGGGACAGGTCGGTCAAGGCGAGGGACATCGGGCCGTCACCCGAGCAGTCGGCAGTCGGCGGTCGCCCTCATCTCGCGTGAGCGCCGGAGGTCGGATGTCACGCACACCCGCTTCAGCCAGCGGTCGGTGCCGTCGTACCTGGCCCGGAAGGGCGGACGTCCGTGGACGGCGCGATGGTTGTCGATGAACAGCACGTCGCCCTGGTCCGCGACGACCTCGCGCATTCCGGTGTCCACGACCTTGAACACCGCCTCGTAGGCATGCCGTGCCGCGACGTCCTCCTCGGGTACCGAGGTGAAGTAGGGGTCGAGTCGCATGTAGGGGTCCTGGCGGGATCCGTAGAGCAGCGGACCCAGCGGTCGCTCCTCGACCATCCGCCGGATGGTGGCGAACCGGGCCGCCGCCTCCTCGGAGGTGATCGAGTTGTTCTTCGGGAGGTGGGACTCGTCGGGGGCGATGTGGAAGCGTGGTTCGAAGAGGATGTCGACGTCCTCCTCGGAGAGCGAGGACGTGTCCAGTTCGCCGAGCGTGGTGGGCACGTGGTCGGGGTTGCGCAACGCCCCGAGGATCAGGTAGTCGCTTCGGTGGGGATGGAAGGCGTCCTCGGTGTGCCAGGTCAGAGGCTCCTTGCTGCCCATCCCCAGTTGGTCGTTCTCGTGACGGCGGATCGGGAAGATGTCGTGCACCAGATGCCCGTCCTGCTGGGTGGCCCAGCCGAAGGGCTCCCCGAGGAGAGCCGCGTACAGCATCAGCAGCAGTTCCTCGGGGAACTCCGGGCCGGGCCGGGCCCGCCCGCGCCAGTGGGCCGGGGTCGGGCCGATGCGCTCCTGGTCGAACTCGTGCCCGCGGATCACGGCGTGGCCGTGTCGGTCGGCGAGCGCGAACCGGCGTAGGAAGTCCTGTACCCCGCCGGGGAGTCGGGCCGCGAGTCGGGGCAGGTCGTGGAGGAGGGCGGGGTCGCCGAAGGACGAGTAGACAGACGCCAGTTCGAGGCCGAGGTCCGCGATGGCGGACGCCTCGTCGGCGGTCAGGGTGTAGCCGGGCGTGGACGGGTCGGTGAGGTTCGACATGCCAACTCTCGCTGAGTGGTCGGGATGGTGGCTGCTCGCGTTCGGGTGTCGCGGACGCGGGCCCTCGGGTGCGTGGTCGTGGACGCGGCGTCGGGGCGGGCTCGGGGGTCGGTGGTGGCCGTGCCGGGGATGCCGGGGGAGATCAGGGGCCGGTGTCGGATCTCGCCGCGAGTGTCCCGGCGAGGCGTCGCGGGGTCGGGGAGGCGAAGAGGTCGCTCGCCCGCAGACCCACCGCGCCGGGGTGCGATTCGCGCATCCGTGCCAACAGACGCATGGCCAGCAGGGAATGGCCTCCCTGGGCGAAGAAGTCGTCGTCGGGGCCGAGGGTCGGCGCGGTCAGCACCTCGCGAAAGAGCGCGACCACACGGTCCAACGGCTCCGAGGCGGCTGCCGCCACTCCGCGGGCGGGCGCGGCATCCGCCGACCCGGGCTTCGGCGCGGGGGCCCCGGACACCTCGGCCGGCCGCGCCGATCGATCCGGAGTGGCCCAGGAGGCGAGGCTCCGCTTGTCGACCTTGCCGTGCGCGTTCTTCGGCAGGACGGACACCCGGTGCAGCACACGGGGCACGGCCCAGTCCGGAAGGTACTCCTCCAACGGCGCCACCAACGCCTCCCGTTCGGTACCGGTCAGTCGCCGGGCCTCGCCGGGCGGCGGCGCCGTCGCGGGATCGGCGGGCACGGTGAAGGCCCAGAGCGCGGTTCCGGTCTCGGGATCGGGGAACACCACGGCCTGGTCGACCCCGGGCCGGTCGCAGAGGGCACGCTCCACCCGGGCGGGCTCCAGCCGATGTCCGCGGATCTTGATCTGGTCGTCGACGCGGCCGAGGAAGACCACCTGTCCTTCGGAGTCCATCCGCCCCAGGTCGCCGGTGGCGTACAGGCGGGCGTCCGGAGCGGTGTGCGGGTCGGGCAGAAAACGGCGCGCGGTGGCCTCCTCGTCGTCGAGGAACCCCCTGGCCAGGAGCGGGCCACCGATGTGGATCTCCCCCCGCTCACCGCACGGCACGGCCCGGCCGTCCCGTCGGATCTCGATCCGCGCGTCCCGGAGGGGTGTGCCGAGCGGGACCTCGTCGGCGTCGTCCGGCAACCGTCCGGTGTAGAACGTGGAACTGACGGTGCATTCGGTGAGCCCGTAGACGTGGGCCAGTGCCGCGGGTTGCCGTGCCTGCCACTCGCGGTAGGGGCGTGGGTCCATCCGTTCGCCACCCACCACCACGGTGCGCAGGTCCCCCGGGGTGGTGGCACCGGCGGTGTCCAGCCAGCGGGCGTACTCCATCCAGTACTGGGTGGAGAGTTCGACCACGGTGGTCCGGGTGAGGGCCGCCATGTGGTGCAGTTCCTCGGCGTCCAGGGCCCGGGTGTCGTCCCGGCACACCACGGCCGCCCCGGCGACGAGGGCGGGGAACACCTCCTCGATCAGGACGTCGAACCCGAGTGAGGCCACCTGGAGCCAGCGGTCTTCCGGCTTCAGTTCGAGGCGCTCGGCCACGGCGCGGGCGAATCGGCGCAGCGCGTCGCGCTCGACGACCGTGCCCTTGGGTCGACCGGTGGAGCCGGAGGTGAACAGCACGTAGGCCACGTCCGAGGCGCGGGCCGGCGGACGGGACCACGCCGTGTCGCTCCCGGTGGGATGGACCGGGGGCACGTGCGCTCCGTCGGGGGCGTGGCGACCGTCGCCCAACCACACCGCGGCCTCGGTGCGCCGCACCAGTGCCGCCCGGGCGGCGGGCGGAAGTCGATCGTCCAGGATGGTGAAACCCGCTCCCGCCTTCAAGGTCGCGAGCATGCCCAGGACTGTGCGGACGGGGTCGCCGAAGGCCAGTCCCACCAGCCTGCCCGGCCCCGCCCCGCGCTTGGCCAGCGCGGCGGCCCAGGAGTCGGTGACCCGGTCCGTCTCCCGGTAGGACATCGCCCGGCGGGCGCTGACGAGGGCGGGCCTGTCGGGGTGGTCGCCGACGGAGAGGTCCCACAGGTCGAGGATGTCGGTCTGGGGCGCGGCGGTCACCGGGTCGCCTCCCGTTCCCGCAGGAACCGCGACAGCCCGGCGAGGCCGGCCAGGAAACTCTCCTCCGGCCCGCCGAATCCGATTCGGGCCCCGTGGGGCGCGCCGAAGGCGGTCCCCGGCACCAGCAGGGTGCGGTGGCGGTCGAGGAGTTCCAGGCAGAGTCGTTCCACGGCCTCGGGCGCCGCCCGCTCCCGCTCCAGCTCACGGAAGACGGGCAGCGCGCACACCCCTCCCTGTGGCGGGGTCCAGCGGACCAGGTCCTCGTGTTCGGCCATCCACGAGGCCAGATGTGCGAGGTTGCGCCGGGCCTCGGCCGCCCGGGGAGCGATCAGATCGTCGGCGTGGCGCATGGCCCGTTCGGCGACGAGTTCGACGAGTGGCGAGAGGAAGAGCGTGGTCCGATCCCTCATCGGGAAGGTGGCGGTGATCAGTTCTCGGGGCGCGACGACCCAGCCGACCCGAAGGCCGGGCAGGCCGAAGGTCTTGGAGAAGGTGCCGTACGACACCGCGCCGCCACTGTCGGCGGCGGGATCGGGGAGCGCCTCCCAGCGGTGGGCGATCTCGGCGGTGGCGCCGTCCCAGACGAGCGTCGCTCCGGTGGAGGCCGTGCGCTCGGTCAGCGCCGCCAGTCCGCTGGGGGACAGCGTGACCCCGGTGGGGTTGTGCGGGAAGTTGACGACGACGGCGGCGGTGCCGGGGGTGATGATCTCGTCCAGTGCGCCGGGGTCGATCTCGCCGTCGCGCACGGCAGCCGCGGGCAGTTCGGCGATCCGGCAACCGGCCGCCCTCGGGTAGTGCCCGAGCGAGTGGTAGACGCCCTCCTGGACGACCACCCGGTCGCCCGGGCGCAGCAGAGTGCTCAGGGTCAGCGCGATGGCTTCGCTGGAGCCGTGGGTGACCATCACACGGTCGGCATCGCCTCCGGCGTAGCGGTCGGCGATCGCCCGCCGGATGCCCACCCCTCCTTGGGAGACGCTGTCGTCCATGACGATCGCGTCGAGGTCGGCGACCGGGATGCCGCACAGTTCCCGTGTCTCGGCGAAAGTGTACGGGTGGACGCCGCTGGAGCTGATGTCGTGGACGCCCGGGGCGAGGTGTCGGCGGTACCACTCCTCCAGTACCGGCGGTTCCTCGCGTCGGAGAGTGCTGATGCTGTGCAACTGACCTTTCCCTTCCCTACCCCTGACGGGTTTCCCGCCACCAGCGCCGCCCCGAGGGCGGGAGGGTGTCGATGGGGTCGTAGTAGTGGTAGGAGCCGCTGTGCGTCTCCGGGTCCGCCTCCTCCAGCGGGGTGAGGTAGTTCTTGCTCCAGTGCGACACCCCGAGTTCCCGGTCGTAGGCCTCGACCTGGTCCACCCACCGTTTGCCGGCCATGGGCACGTCGCACACGATCCGCGGGGTGGCGAACCCCGGGAGGTAGCCCATGATCTGGTGTTGGAGAGTGCGGGCCCGGTGCAGGGGAACCCGCCAGTGCTCGGCGTTGGGGATCATGTCGCACATGTAGAAGTAGTACGGGGTGACGCCCGCGTGGTCGGCGAGCGCGAAGCACAGGTCGAGCAACTCGTGGGCGCTGTCGTTGACGCCGCGCATCAACACGCCCTGGTTGCGGACGTCGTGCAGGCCCGCTTCCAGCAGGGCCCAGGACGCCCGGGCGACTCCAGGGGTCACCTGCCGCGCCACGTTGGCGTGCGTGTGCAGTGCCACCCTGACCCCGCGGACACGGGCCTTGCGGGCGACGCGTTCGACGCCCTGGAGCACGGGAGCGGAGTTCCAGTGCTGCGGCAGTCCGATCAACCCCTTGCTCGCGAGCCGGATGTCACGGATGGAGTCGATGTCCAGCAGACCGTCCAGGAAGCGTTCGAGGCGCGGCCAGGGCAGGTTGGCCAGGTCGCCGCCGGAGACCACGACGTCGCGGATCCCGGGTGAGGTCCTCAGGTGCTCCAGGATCCGCTCGGCCCGGTCGACCGGCTTGAGTCGGAGTCTGTTCTTCGTGACCTGCGGTGTGGAGGTGCCGACCAGGTCCATGCGGGTGCAGTGGCCGCAGTACTGCGGGCAGGTGGACAGCAGTTCCGCCAACACCTTGGTGGGGTAGCGGTGGGTGAGACCCTCCACCACCCACATGTCCTGCTCGTGCAGGGAGTCGCGGCTGGCCATGGGGTGCGAGGGCCAGTCGGGGTGACGGTCGGAGAACACGGGCAGCATGTAGCGGCGTACGGGATCGTCGTGGAAGGCCTTGGTCAGGTCGCCCGGGCTCTCCCCGACCGCGTCCGGGGCGATGGTGTTGAGCATCTGCGGCGTCATCAGAACCGACATCGTGGCGCGGTGCAGCCGGTCCCTTTCCCAGTCCTCGTAGAAGGACTCGTCGAGCAGGTCCCCGACGACCCGGCGCAGGCCCTTCGCGTCCTTCACGCAGTGGGCTCGCTGCCATTGCGGATCGGCCCACTCGTCTTCGGTGACCGTGCGCCACCCCGGGAACCGGCGCCAGTCCGGCTCGACGAGCGGACTGCTCCGGTATTCGTAGCTCCCCTCGATCGACGTCGCTTCCGTTCGACCGTGTGTCGTCGTGTTCACCAACCCGCTGCCCATTTCCGTCGGTTCAGGCCGTTTTCGCTGACGGCAACCGATCTTGCAGAGCGGGGACGTTGTACGCGAGGACGGCTTGTACGGCGGAAGCTCGACCGGGAGACACGTGCCGTACAACCGTTTGTCCGTGTGCCGTCGTGGTGGTGACGGTGCGACAGGTCGACGAGACGACACGGGGCGCGACCTCCCGGGGTCCGATGGGCCTTGGCGCGACGACCGCGACTCGGCACAGCACGGCACGGCACGGCACGGCACCCACGATCGGGCAAACAGGTGTTCGGAAAGTCCGATGGATGGCTGTCGTTTGATGGATATGCGTACGGCATGTACAAATGTCCGAGAGGTCCGGTGCGGCATGTTCCTGCCGCCGCCCGACCTCCTGCCGGTCGCCGCGGGGGCGTTCGTCCGACCAGGTCGTGCGGGGCGACCGAGCATGCGCTTCGCTCGACACCACCCAGCCTCATCGGAGAAGCATGCCCAGGCCAGAGAGGTCGTTGGACCCCACAGCCGGACCGCTGGAGGAATTCGCACACGCCCTGCGGGAACTCCGCAGACAGGCCGGGAACCCCTCGTACCGGATCATGGCGAAACGCGCCCACTACTCCGTGGCCACGCTGTCGGAGGCGGCCCGCGGACTGCACAAGCCCTCCTTGAAGGTGACGCTCGCCTACGTGGTCGCCTGCGGGGGCGCCCCGGAGGCGTGGAAACGACGCTGGCATCAACTCGACAGCGACTTGGAAGGGCGTGAGCCTCCCTCACCGACCGGCACGGGCGGCTCCGCCCCGGCGCCCCCCGGCAGGAGGTCGGTGACCCGCGCCGCCCCCGGCTCCTCTCACGGCACGCCGACACCGGCACCCTCCACGCCCCAACCGCCTCCCGGCTCCCCTCGTCGAGCCAGAGCGGGCCGAGCGACCACTCCGCCCGCGACGGACGGGCGCGGCCCGACCTCCGAGGCGTTGACCGCCGACGAACAGGACGAACTGAGGCGGCTGCGCAGTGAGGTCGCGAGACTCCGGCACGCCAACGCGGTACTGAAGGCCGCCTCGGCGATCTTCGCGGCGGATCTCCGCACAAACGGGCAACTGGTGTACAACCCGGGCGGGCGACAAGATCCGTCGGCATGACCGGCCGCCGAGCGCCTCGTGGGCTCACGGCGGAACCGGTGACGCCGACCGACCCTTGGGGACTTACATGCGTGTGCTCGGAGTCAATGGATGGCCCGGCGCCAGTCACGACGGCGCGGCCTGCCTCGTCGTGGACGGCGAGGTGATCGCGATGGCCGAGGAGGAACGTTTCACCCGTCACAAGCACGCCTACGGGGAAGCACCCCTCCACGCCGCCGCCTACTGCCTCGCGGAGGGCGGACTCACCCTGGACGACATCGACGTGGTCGCCCACGGCTGGGACCTGCCGAATCTCTTCGCCGACCGCGGCCTGGACTGGTTCGACAGTCCGGCCGACGCGCTGGAACATCTGCTGCCCAAGGCACTGTTCCCGCGTGCCCGCGACCCGCGACTGACATTCGTCGGCCACCACCTCGCGCACGCGGCCAGCGCCTACCACCTCTCCGGCCGCGACCGAGGCGCCATCCTGGTCCTCGACGGACAGGGCGAGAACGAGAGCACCACCCTCGCCGTCGGCGTCGACGGCGAGATCAGGACGCTCAGGGCGCACACACCCGGCTGGTCGCTCGGCTACTTCTACGCCGCCGTCTGCGAGTACGCCGGCCTCGGCGCCGACAACGCGGGCAAGATGATGGGGCTGGCCTCCTACGGCACCCCCGGCGACCTCACCTTCGGCGGTGCCCTGGACTTCACCGACGACGACTTCGCCGTCTCCGTCGTCCCCCCCGGTCTGCGCTCCACCGGGAGCACGGACGAGGAGACCGCCACCATCCGACACTGGTTGGCACACCTGGAGAAGTCCCTCCCGGCCGGACCGAACCGGAGCGCGCGCCGCTTCGACCGGCGGGCCGGCCGTTACACGAGGGTCACCGACCGGGATCCCTTCGCCTACCGCGACATCGCGGCCACCGCGCAAGCCGCGCTGGAAAGGGCCACCATGGCGTTGGTGCGCGGGCTGCTCCGGGAGACCGGCGAGACCACGCTCATGATCGCCGGTGGGGTCGGCTTCAACGCCACGCTCAACGGCAAGATCATGCGAATGCCGGAGGTCGGGGACCTGTTCGTCCAACCCCTCGCCGGCGACCAGGGGGTCTCGCTCGGGGCGGCCGTCTGGGTCGCGGCCCGGGAGGGCGACCGGATCCGTCCCATGAACGGATCGGTCTCCTGGGGTCCGGAATGGTCCCCCGACGACATCCGCCAGGTACTGGAGGCCTCCGGCGTCGCCTACACCGAACCGGCCGACATCGCGGCGGCCACCGCGGAGGTACTGGCCGCCGGTGGCGTCTCCGGCTGGTTCCAGGGACGCGCCGAGGGAGGACCCCGGGCGCTGGGCCACCGCAGCCTGGTCGCCGTGCCCGCCGAGGAGTCCACCCGCGACCGGGTCAACGTCCGGGTCAAGGACCGAGAGGCCTGGCGCCCCTTCGCGCCCAGCATGCAGGAGGAGAGCGCCCGAGGCCTCATCGGCACCGACACGCCACTGCCGTACATGATCGTCACCACCCCCGTCACCGAGGCCGGTGTCGAGGCCATGCCCGCCGTCGTGCACAGCGACCGCACCACGCGGCCGCAGACGGTCTCCGCCGGCGTCGACCCGCTCTACCACCGTCTGATCGGCGAGGTCGGTCGCCACACCGGCACCCCCGTCGTCATGAACACCTCCTTCAACGGGCGGGACGAACCCGTCGTGTGCGGCCCCCGGGACGCCCTCGCCACCTTCCACCGACTGCCGTTGGACGCGCTGGCGCTCGGTCCCTTCCTGATCCGCCGCCCGACCGGCTCCCTCCGGGGGGACGACCGATGACCGACACGATCACCCGGCAGGACCCGGGCACGGCCGCCGCGTCCAGCACCTCGCCCCCCGTCCCGTCCGCCGACGAGGTCCATGCCCGCCTCGTCGACTGGCTCGCCGAGGCGGTCCTCTCCCCGGAGGCGGACCTCGGCGCCCCGCTGCGGGAACTCGGCGTGGACTCCCTCGACCTGCTCCGCACCGCCCGCCGCGTGGAGACGGCCTTCGGCGTACGGGTGCAGTTGCGGGAACTGCTCACCCAGGAGCTGACCATGGCCCGGCTCGCCGGGCTCGTCGCCGAGCGTGCCGCCCTGTGTCACGGGGCGGAGGCCGATTCGCGCGGCGCGGGCCACGGCCCGGTCGTCCTCGCCCCGCCACAGGAACAGGCGTGGGAGCAGCAGACCGGCGACCGGGGTCGGTGGAATCAGTCCGTTCTCTTCACCACCCGACCGGGGATCGATCCGGAGATCTTCGCCGAAGCGGTCCGGCGACTGGTCGTCGGACACGCCTCCCTCCGGCTGGCCATCGAGGAGCGCCCGGCACGCCGGCCCCGCCAGACGGTGGGCGCCATGGCCACCGACGGCTCTCCGAGCGCGGCACTCGGCTCGATTCTCGACACCGTCGACGTCTCGGAACTCGCCGCTGGGGACCTGTCCGCGGCGGTGACCCTGCGAGCCTCGGTCGAGCAGGGTTCCCTCGACCCCGTGGCCGGCCGGGTGGCCCGCTTCGTCCGCTTCGACGCCGGCCCCTCACGACCCGGCAGACTGCTGATCGTCGTCCACCAACTCGCGATCGACATGTTCTCGTGGTCCGTGCTGGTCGCGGACCTGGAGGAGACCTACCTGGCCTTGGAGGAAGGCCGGGACGAGGTGTGGCCGAGCGAGGGCACCTCCTACCCCGAGTGGGCCCGGGCGCTCGCCACGCACGCCCGCTCCCCCGAGGCGGAGGAGGAGGTGGCGTGGTGGACCGAGGTGGGCCGCACCCCCGCCGCGCTGCCGACCGACCACCCCGTGGCCGACCCCCGGGCCGCGAACACCGCGGCCACCGCGGCCACCCACTGCGAGGAACTGCCCCCGGAACTCGCCTCCCGGCTGCGGACCGCCGCCCGCGACCACGGGGCGCACCTGGGCGACCTCGTCCTCCACGCTCTCGGGGAGGTCCTGGCCGAACGGCTCGGGGAGCCGGCCGTCCGCGTGGACGTCCTCCGCCACGGCCGCGAGGAGGGCGTCGGGGATTCGCACCTGGCGCGCACGACCGGCTGGTTCACCACGACCGTCCCGGTCCGGTTGGACATGGCGCCGGGGACACCCGCCGAGCGCCTCGGCCGGACCGTGGGCCATCTGGCGGCTCTCCCCGGCGGCGGTGTGGGAGAGGGCGCTCTCACCAGGCACGGCAGGCCGCGGATCGCCGCCGCACTGCGCGCCGCCCCGGCCAGTGACGTCTCGTTCGACTTCGAGGGCGACGAAGGGGACGTGCTGCCCCTGGGCACCCTCCTCACGGACGTGGCCCCCGAGCCGGTCGGTGCCATCACCGCCCCGCACTGGACGCGCCCGCACCTCCTCGAAGTGATCGCAACCACCGACGAAGGGGCCTTGAACGTCGAATGGTGGTACTCCACCGCCCTGCACGAGGAAGCCACCGTCCGGGACCTCGCCCGTCGGCACCGGGAGGCCCTGACGGACCTCCTCCACTCACCGACCGGCGCCGACGGACCCGGCGCCCCCGAGGGCACGGCCCGCTGAACGCCTGCTGGACCGAAGGAAGACGACTGCCATGATCCTGCCCAACGTGCTGGACCCCTTCTTCGCCATCGCCAACTCCGACCCGCACCGGCCCGCGGTGGTCGACGACGGGGTGACCGTCGGGTACGGCCGACTCGCCCGCTGGGCGGGCGCGGTCGCCGACCTCGTGGCCACCCGCGACCCGGCGAGCGCGCCGCCGGTCGCCGTCCACACACACCACAGCGTCCGCGACATCGCGGCGATCCTGGGCACCCTCGCCGCCGGACGGTGCTTCGTGCCGATCGCCACCGACGGACAGCCCGATCACATCGACCGGGCCCTGCGGGTCCTCGGATGCCGCGAGCTGGTCGCCACCGCCGACATCGACGGGCTGCCGAACGTCGACCGCGTGCTGCGCCCCAACTGGAGTCACTCCTCGGCGCCTCTGCGCGAGACGGGGGAAGCCGTACCGGCGCGGGCCCCCGCCTACGTCATGTTCACCTCCGGCTCCACCGGCGCCCCCAAGGCCGCCGCGGTTCCGCACGGCGCCCTGCACGCGGTCCTCCCCCATCTGATCCGGGAGTTCGGGATCGACTCCGACACCGTCGCGCTCAACTACCACCGGGCGGACGGCGACACGAGCCTGGAAGAGCTCCTGCCGACACTTCTGGCGGGCGGACTCGTCGTCCTCGACGACGACAGCGAGGCCGACCTCGACCGTGTCCTGACCGACTACGAGGTCAGTCTCGTCAACCTGCCGGTCGATCACTGGCATCTCTACACCGGCCACCTGCTGGACACCGGTCGCACCGTGCCGAAGTCCGTCCGAACCGTCGTGGTCGGAGGAGAGGCCGTACGGCCCGACATGCTGAGTCGGTGGGCGCGCGTCGACAGTGGTCGGGCCGTCCTGCTCAACACCTACGGCTGCACCGAGACGGCTCTGATCACCCACACCGCCGTCCTGGCCGGCCCCGGAGCGCCCGAGGGCTTCCCGGACGGGGTCCCGATCGGTCGCCCGCTGCCGTCCGTCCGGCAGGCCGTGGCGCCCAGGCCCGACGCGCCGGACGGGTGCGGCGAACTCCTGGTTTCGGGTGCACAGTTGGCGATCGGGTACGTCGGCGATCCGGAGCGGACCTCCGCTCGCTTCGTCGAATCCGACGCCGGTGACGGCGCCGCCCGGTGGTACCACACCGGTGATCTCGTCTCCGAGGACGCCGAAGGGACTCTCCTCTTCAGGGGTCGCGTCGACCACCAGGTGCAAATCCGCGGCCACAACGTGGACTTGGTGGATGTCGAATCGGCCGTGGGCCGACTGCCGGGCGTGACCGCCGTGGCCGCCGCCGCCCACACCAAGGGCGAACACACCGTCCTGGTCGCCTTCGTGGTCCTCTCGTCCGAGGGCTTCGCGCCCGAGGACACCTCGGGGGTCCCGGGTTCCGAGGGCGCGACGCACGCCCTGCGCGAGAGGCTTCGGGCCACGCTGCCCGAGCCGCTCGTGCCGGCACGGGTCGTGGCCGTACCCGAGCTGGTGCACACCCGGACCGGCAAGATCGACCGCGCGCGCACCAGGGACCGGTACCTGTGACGAACCGCCTGTTCGACGCCTCGGTCGACCCCGCCGTGGTACCCGAGGCCGACGCCCGCACCCCCATGGCCTACCTGTGGTGGTTGGCTCGCATCCGCCCGTGGCCGCTGGTGCTCGCCACGCTCCTCGGCGTCCTGTGGATGGTCCCTCTGGCCCTGATCCCCCTGGTCGTGGGACGGGCCATCGACGAGGCCGGCCGCGGTGGCGGACAGGCCGGTCTCCTGTCGTGGTCGCTGCTCGTCCTCGGCCTCGGCCTGCTCCAGGCCCTGGCCGGGGCGGGCCTCATCCAGGCCGCCATCGCCGCGGAGGCGCACGCCCTGTCGGTGACGCACCGGGTGCTCATGCGGCAGGTCGTGCGGTTGGGAGCCACCCTGGGCGGCAAGGCCCGGCCGGGAGACGTGGCGGCCTCCGCGGCGGCCGACGTGGAGAGCGTCGGCAACGCCTTCGAGGTACTCGGCCGGACCCTCGGGGCGGTCGTCGCCGCCGGGCTCGTCACGGTCGCCCTCACCCTCACCTCCCCCGTGTTGGGACTGGCCGTCCTCGTCGGCGTGCCCGCCGCCGTGCTCGGCATCGGCCCCCTGCTCCGCCCCCTCCAGGAACGCGACGAGGCACAGCGCGAGCGGATGGGCCTCGCCACCTCGCAGGCCGGAGACATCGTCGCCGGCCTGCGGGTCCTCCGGGGCATCGGGGGCGAGTCCGGCTTCGCGGAGCGCTTCCGTCGTACCAGTCAGGAGGTCCGCCGGGCCGGTGAGTCCGCCGGGCGCATGGAAGCGTGGCTGGAGGCGGCCGGCGTCTTCCTGCCGGGGCTGGTCACGGCGGGCATCGTGTGGCTGGGCGCGCGCCTCGCCTCGAACGGCACCATCACCCCCGGCGAACTCGTGGCGTTCTACGGCGCCTCGGCGTTCCTCACCCTGCCCGTCAGCACGGCCACCGAGGCCGCGGAGACCCTCAGCCTCGCCCGAGTCGGCGCGGGTCGTGTCTGCTCCCTGCTGCGTCTGACTCCCGAGCGCACCCGCCCCGCCCGGCCGGAACCACTCCCCTCCGGAGCCCTCTCGTCCAGCGACGCGGACTCCGGCATCGTGGCCGAGGCCGGGCACCTGACCGTGGTCCGCGCACCCGCCGACCGGACCGGTGTTCTCGCCGACCGGCTCAGCCGACCCGGGGCCTCCGGCGACCCGTCGACCGTCCGACTGGGTGGCGTACGCCTCGATCGGATCGACCCAGACGAGTTGGCCGCCCGGGTCCTCCGCTCGGGCCCCGCCGACGTCCTCTTCAGCGGCACCGTGCGCGCGGAACTGGCCGCCGGGTCCCCCCGGTCGGATAAGGCCATCGCGCGGGCCCTGCAGGCCGCCGACGCCACAGACGTCGTGGAAGGTCTGCCGGGCGGTCTGGACGCCCGGCTGGACGAGGGGGGCCGGGCCCTGTCCGGCGGCCAACACCAGCGCCTGGTCCTCGCCCGCGCCCTGCTCGCCTCTCCCGACCTGCTGATCCTCGAAGACCCCACCGCATCCGTCGACGCGCACACCGAGGCCCGCGTCGTCGACCGCGTCGCCCACCTGCGGGCCGGACGCACCACGATCGTCTTCAGTGACAGTCCGCTCTGGCGGGGCGCCGCCCACCGGGTCGTGCGTCTCGACGCGGAACCGGCCACCGAGGAGGTGCCGGCATGACCACATCCCCCGTCCGGGGCACGGAACCCATCGAACCGCACGGCGCGACCCGCCGGCTCCCCTTGGCCGACCGGGCCGATGTCCGAGTCTGGATCGCCGCCTTCCTCAAGGCCGAGGGCCCCCGGCTGGCCCTCGCCTTCGGCCTGTTCTCCGCCGCTCTGGTGGCGAGCCTCATCGGCCCCCAACTGCTGGGCGACCTGGTGGAGTCGGTCGCGGACGGCACCGCCGGCCGCGTCGACGTACTCGCCCTCGCCTTCCTGGGCGTCCTGGTGTGCCACGCGCTTCTGGCCCGCGCCGCTCGCGCCCAGGCGGCCCTGCTCGGCGAACGCGTCCTGGCCCGCACTCGTGAGAACTTCGTCCGCCGGGTACTGCGGCTTCCGCTGTCCGAGGTGGAGGCCGTCAGCGCGGGAGACCTGCTCAGCCGGGCCACGACCGATGCCGACCGACTGAACGAGAGCATCCGGCAGGCGGTGCCGCGCATCGCCTTGGCCGCCCTCACGCTGGTGTTCACTTTCGCGGCGATCACCCTCACCTCCCCGTTGCTCGCCCTCGGACTCCTCGCCGGCGTCCCTTTCGCCGTCCTGTCGACCTGGTGGTACCGGCCACGCGCCACCAAGGCCTACGAACTCCTTCTCGCCCGGGAAGCGGACGTCCTCGCGGTGACCCACGAGACCGCGCGAGGCGCCGCCACCGTTCAGGCACTCGGGCTGGGGGCCCGTCAGACCGGACGCCACACGGCGGCCGTCGACCGCGTGGTGCGCACCCGGCAACGGACCACCTGGTTGCAGACCGTCTGGTTCCCCAGCCTGGACCTGGCCACCATCGTGCCGATGGCGGCCACCCTCCTCATCGGCGGCCTCGCCTACCAGCGAGGCGACGTGGGACTGGCGGAGCTGACCGCAGTCGTGATCTACGTCCAGTCGCTGGGCGAACCACTCGACGACCTCCTGACGTGGACCGACGAACTCCAGATCGGCAACGCCGCGCTCCGTCGCATCCTGGGCGTCGAACGGCTGCCGCGCGAGGAGCCCCGGCAGGCCGGGCCCATCGAGGGCCACGCCATCCGCCTCGAAGGAGTCGGCTTCGGGTACGGTCCCGGCAGAGAGGTCCTGACCGGCATCGACCTCGACATAGCCCCGGGCGAGCGGCTGGTCGTCGTCGGCGCCTCCGGCGCGGGCAAGTCGACACTCGGCAAGCTCGTCGCCGGCGTCCACCACGCCACCCGGGGGACCGTGAGCGTCGGAGGCGCCGACATCGCCACCCTGCCCGTGGGGCAGTTGCGTCGCGAGGTCGTCCTCGTGACCCAGGAACAGCACGTCTTCACCGGAACGGTCCGGGACAACCTGCTGCTGGCATGCGACGGTGACGTGCCCCGCGACGGGGGCCCCGGTGTGGAAGGGCCCACGGGACGTCACACCACGAGGAGCGACGCCTCGGACGCGGACGTCGCGCTGTGGGAGGCTTTGGACGCCGTGCTCCTCGGGGACTGGGCCCGCCGCCTGCCCGGCGGCCTGGACTGCGAGATCGGGCCGGGCACCACGGCGGTGTCCCCGTCCCGCGCCCAGCAACTCGCTCTGGCTCGCCTGTTGTTGTCGAATCCCCACACACTCGTCCTCGACGAGGCGACAGCGCTGCTGGACTCGAAGGCGTCCCGCGAGGTCGAACGTTCACTGGCCGCCTTGACGGACGGACGGACGGTCGTCTCGATCGTGCACCGTCTCGACGGAGTGCGCGAAGCCGACCGCATCGCCGTCCTCGACAAGGGTGAGGTCGTCGAATTGGGTAGCCACGACGAACTCCTGACGGCCGACGGGGCCTACGCCGCACTGTGGCGCTCTTGGGCGTCCCCGGCCCGGCTCTGAAGGCCGCGGGGTCACTCGGCGTGAGGTCGCCGGGCGCCGAGTCGGGCGCGCGCAGCCGTCAGGACCGATCGCTCATCGGGTGGGTGGGACGGGGTCGTCCGGTTCCCGGTGGGTGATCGGTCCTGTGGGTCACGGCCCGGTGGGGGTCGTGAGCGGTGTGTTCCGGTCGGCGGCTGCCCCGGGCCGCCGCCGACCGGACAGGGTCGGGATCAGGCGCAGCTGATACCGATGCAGATCGTGTTCAGGAGGGTCAGCAGGCCGACGCAGGCACAGGTGCCCGAGAACGACTCACCGTCCACACCGACCGGGTCGGTCTCGGGAAGGGCGTGCAGGTCGGCCAGAACTTCGAGGGCCTGGTTCTCCATGGCGTTCTCCTTCTCTTTCCAATGGCGGCAGGCTTTCTGCCGCTCGGCCCGTGCTACTGGGTGATCCAGTGCCGGGAGTACGGGTGGCGGGTACGCAGGAGGAAAGCGAGGATTCCCGCGGATCCGTCGCTCCAGCCGGTGGAGACCTCGCCGTACTCGTTGGGAAAGACCACGTGGTCTCCCCGGCGGGCGTGTTCACCGACGATCAGATCGGCCAGGTCCCCGGCGGCGTCCCGATAGACGCCCTCACCGGTGGCCTCGGCCATGTCCATCAGGAAGTCGCCGTTGCCGGCCAGGCCGTGACACTGCCCCAACGGCGCCCGCGAGGCACGCTCGACCACCGCCCGCGCCGCGCCCCGCGCCAGATCCGCGAACCGCTCGTCCTCGCACCGCGCCGCCAGGCGTACCAGGAAGGTGCCGATCCCGGCCGAGCCGTGACACCAGTAGGGCGCGGTGGGGGTGTCGCCGGCCTGGGCCGGCCAGTGCGTGGCCTGATCGACCGTGACCGCGTGGGTGGCCAGTTCCTCCCCGGCGGCCAGGGCGAGTTCGAGGTGTTCGGGTCGGCCGGTCACCGTCGAGGCGGCCAGCAGGAAGCAGCCGATGCCGGCGCTGCCGTGGGCGAAGCCCAGGTAGCGTTTGCCGGCTTCCTCCGCCATGGCCTCGGCCGGGATGGGCCAGCTCACCCCACCCGGGTGCCGACGCGCGGCGGCCAGGAGACGGTCGGCGCCGTGGGCGAGGAGCTCGGCCATGCGGGTGTCGCCGCTGCGGTGCCACAGGTGGACGGCCGCCATGCCACTGCCGGCATCACCGTGGGTGATGTCGTGGCTGAGAGTGGAGGACAGCGGGGCCGCGGCCAGGTCCAGGGCACGGGCGCGCAACCCGGGATCGTCCAGCACGCGCCCGGCCTCGTACAGGGCCCAGGCCCCCCCCTGCCACCGAAGTGCAGACCGGGGCGGATCCGCCCGGTGTCGCCGCGATCGACGATCCAGCCGGCGGCACGGGCCAGGACATCGGGCAGACGCGGATCGCCCGTGGCCTCGTAACAGGCGCACAAGACCGCCAGGACCCCCGCGGCGCCCTGCTGCACGGAGCGAGGATCGGTCTCCCCCGCCACCGTCGACACCGGCCACAGGCGCTCACCGCCCGACGCCGACTCCGGCGGCGTCATCGAACCCAGCAGATGCTCCACGATTCCCGCGATCACCTCGTCCACCACCCAACCCCCGGCGGTGGCGGTGGCGGTCCTGGCGGAAGTCGGGGTGTGGGTGGCGGTCCTGGCCAGGGTGTTGGTGGGGGTGCCCGGGTCGGTGTCACCGTCGGTGGTGGGTGCGTCCGTGCGGGTGTGGGCGGTGATGGTGGTGGCCGACGCGGTGGGCGTGGCCGACATGGCCGACGCGGTGGGCATGGCCGACGCGGTGGGTGTGGTGGGCGTGGTGAGGTTCATGTGGTGGAGGGCTTGTCGGGCTCGGGTGGTGTCCCAGCGTCGGTGGGATCGTCCTCGGTGAGGCCCAGGATGAGTTCCGTGGTGCCCCGGGGAGTTCCGTGGTGCCCTGGGAGCGGGTGCAGGCCTCCAGCCAGCGTGCGAGACGTTGGTGGGGGGTGTCTCGGGTGGGTTGTTCGGGCAGGAGGTTGGGGACCTTGCCGTGCAGGAGGAAGCAGATGGTCGCGCCGAGGCTGTAGTAGTCGGCGGTGGGTGAGACGGGGGGCGTCGTGGAGGCGTTCGGGGGCGCTGAAGCCCGGTGTGCCCACGCGGGTGGGGGGTGGTGCCTGGTCCTGCCAGGCGGCGAGTTCGAGGTCGATCAGTCGTGGTGGGCCCTCGGGGGGGACCATGACGTTGCTCGGGGTGAAGTCTCTGAGGACGCAGCCTTGTGCGTGGGCGGTGGCGACCAGGTCGAGGAGTGGGCCGATGAGGTGGGTGGCCTCGGTGAGGTAGCGGCGTCGGCCGATGTCGCGGAATCGGTCGGCGACCCAGTTGCGCAGGGGGATTCCGGGGATTTCCTCTTGTGCGAGGAAGAGGTGGCCGGCTGTTTCGAACAGGCCCAGGGGGCGTGGGGTGAGGCCGGTGTGTCGTAGGCGTTCCAGGGTCGTGGCCTCGGCGCGTGTCCAGTCGCGTACGTCTTTGCCGTGGGTGTCGCTCTCGACGTGGGGGCGGGCTTCCTTGATGACGACGGGGGTGCCGGTGGCGACTTCGGTCGCGCGGTAGACGCCGCCTTTGTTGGTGTGGCGGATGGCTTCGCGTACGGCGAAGCGGTCGTCGAGGAGGACGGGTTTTGCGGTGTCCTTCCTGGAGCGTGTGGTGACGGGGACGTGTGAGGGGAAGGGGCATGTGACCCAGGTGGGCTGGTGGTATTCGCCGGAGCGTTTGTCCTCGACGAGGTTTCCGTCGGGGTCTTCGTAGCACCACACCAGGAGTCCTTTGTCGGACAGGTTTCGGCGGGCGGCGAAGGCGCCGTAGCGGTAGTGGACGAGGCTGTCGGGTGCGTACGGTCGGTCCGAGAGGATTCTCGGGCCGGGCAGTCCCTTCGTGGCGTCGTGGAGGTCGCGGGCGATCCTGACGGCGGCGGTGTCGTCGACCGGGTAGACGGTGATGAACTTCGCCGCGTTTCCGCGTGGGGTCGCCCGGGTGTTGAGGGCCGCGACTTCCTCGGGGCGGGCCACGAACTTGAAACCGGATTCCTCGTGGAGGAGGACTTTCAGGGAATTGGACAGCACCTGCGCGGCCGACCCTGCCGTCGCCGAGACGTGCAGTTTCCATCCCTGTTTCCGCCATACCCCCGATCGGTGTCCGACACGGCACCACACATCGTCGGACTCCGCCTTCCAATCCCCTTCCACGCCCTCCCCTCGCACTGCCTGATTCAGCACGTCCTCGAAACTCACCACCGAACCAGTCCCCGCCATCCCGATTCCTTCCCGCCGCCCGAAGAACACCCCCGAAATATGACGTCAGTAGGAAGAGATACACAACAGACCACCAGCCAACTCACCCGATCCAGCGAGCGCACCCCACCAGCGCACACCCCGCCCCCACACCACCCCCTACCAGCCTCCACCAGCACAAACCCCTCAACACCCCACCACACACACCCCATCCACCCCACACGGCAGGGGACCGACAGCGTCCACGGAGCCGGCACTCCGCCACCGCGGACGCGCTCGTCTCGTCGAGGGGCCAACGGAACCGCGCCCCCGCGACACGTCACGAGCGGTGCGGCACGGCCACCCGTCTCGCGCGGTCGGACGGGCCCGGCGAAGGAAGCGCCTCCAGCGCACGACCTCGAACGGGCGGTCGCGCGCCGAAACGGCAGAAGAGCCCGCCGGAAACGCACTCGACCCGACCCGGCCCGCGAAGCGAGCGACAGGGCAGCACGAGACGCGGATCGGCGCCCGGTCGGCTACGCCTCGTCCGTCCAGCCCGGAACGACCTCGACGGGGATGCCTTCTTCCTTCCACAGGCGGATGACATTCGGATTGTCGTCCCAGGCCCGCACGACGTCGTACCGCCGACGAAGGGAGGCCAGAATCTCCCGCTTGACCACGTAATCCGGCCGGTAGTCGCCGAGTCGGCGCATCCACAGCCCGTCGGAAGGTACCTCGTGCAGGGCGAGCCACATGGACGTCAGCCGCTCCCACCGGCGCTCCCGACCGGACACGACGAGAACGGCGCGACCCTCGGCGTGAGCTTCCCTGGCCGCCTCCACCACATGTGGGTGTGGCGGGCACGAGGCACCGGCGAGATGGAAAGCCGCGAACCCCCCGGGTCCGTCGATCAGGTGGCGAATCCCGGAGACGTCGACGAGCGTCCCGTCGACGTCGAAGATCTCCGCCTCCCGCCGTGCGACGCCCATCGCCCCGGCCCCCTCTTGGTCGCATCCGCCACACGCCGCGGTTCGGCGCCGCGTCCTGTCGACGATCAAGCCTAACCGAGAGTCCGACGCCGCCGGTGACGGCACGAGATCACCGGTTGTCGAGCGCGTGCACCGCCAAGTAGACGACGGTCGCTGTGATCGCGAAGGCCGCGGGTGTGACTGTGAGGACGGGTGATGCCCTCGGGGTGAACATGCCCTGATCGCCTTCGCGCAGCTCCGTTCCGGCACGGAGTGTCGCCTGGGTGTCGAACGTCTCTGGCTGCCTCATGTCCTCGATCCTTTCGGGCGCCCCGAGGGGCCGCCCTCGCCGTCCGTCATGGTCCGTACCGTGGGCGGGCGGGTGAGAGCACCCCGAAACGAAGCCCAGGTCATCTCGATGTTGGCGTACAGGGCCGGTCGCGCGCGTCGGCCGGTCGCCGGTGCTCGGCGGCCAGAGCCGGACCACCGAACAGGGGACTTCGCCCTCCTCCGAGTGACCGATCCGCGCCCACGAGGCGCCGAGCCTTCCTCGGCACGGCCGGTCCGCGCCACGTGTTGTCCGTCTTGCGGCGGAACGAGACTCCCCCCACCGGACGGCACGGTCGGGGGTCGCCCGACTCCGAACACCCGGCCAGCCTGAACCGATACGAATTATTCGTCTTCCCCAAGGAGGCATCGACCATGTCCGCAAACGACCGCGTTAACCACAAGATCGCCGTCGTGTGCAATGACGAGTTGGACGAGACGCAAGCGGGATCCCTCCATCCGGGACCCGTGGAACCGGTCGGCGTCACCTTCACCGGCTTGGCCGCCAACGCGTTCGCCGCGGTGACCTTCGCCGGCGCGGGCGCGGCGGCCACCTACGCCACGTACGGGGTCGTGTCCACCGTCGTCCAGACGGCGGGATGACGGTTTCGCGTTTCGCCCCGCGGCAAGGTCGTCCAGGACGCTCCTTCCTCGCCGCGGGGCGTACCGACCCTGTGGGATCCGCCACCGGTTCGACGCGTCCGTGCCACGGGCACCGCGGGCACGGGTGACGTCGGAGGGGTGTCGCGACGGATCACCCCTCCGTCGTCCGACGGAACCCGCCCCGGGTAACCTGCCCGCGATCGAGTGGAAGGGGCACGCGGGTGGGGCACGTCATGCAGGTACTCGGTCTGTCCCGGGTGGAGGAGGAGGTGTACCGACACTTCCTGCGCAACCCGGCCGACACCGAAGAAGGTGCCGGGGCCGAGTTGGGCATGGCCCCTGACGTGGGGCGCCGGGCACTCGAACGGCTGCTCTCACTCGGCCTGTTGAGGAGGAGCACCGGCCAGGTGCACGCGGTCGAGCCCTCCGCCGTCGTCCCGAGGCTGGCCGACGCGGAGTTGGAGAGGCTGCTGGGTCGGATGCGCGGTCTGGCCGACACGCGTGGCATCGTCTCGTCGTTGGAGTCGGAGGGCTCTCGCCGTGGGAGGGGTGACGACTCGGACCGGGCGGGTATCGAGCGGCTGGGCGATCTGTCAAGGATCCGAGAGCGGATCGACGAACTGGCCTTCTTCAGCCGTGAGGAGGTCCTGTCGGTCAAGCCGGACGACCGACGCAGCCCCGAGTACGTGACGCACGCACGGCCGATCGAGTTGCGCTGTCTGCGGCGAGGTGTGCGGATGCGTGGCGTGGTGGCCCCCGGGTTGCTGGGGGACCGCGACGCCACGTCGTACCTGTCCGAACTCGCCCACCTCGGCGCCGAGGTGAGGATGAGCGGCCGGCTCACCGAGTTACTCCTCGTCTACGATCGGCGGACGGCGGTTCTCCCGGCCGACACGAGGGATCTCTCACGGGGTGTCCTCGTGACCAGGGAGCAAGCGGTGGTCGACAACGCCGTCAAGCTCTTCGAGCGACTGTGGGAGGGGGCGGACAGGTTCCCCGTCGGCGAGGGCGCTCCCGTCCCGACCGCGTCACAGCGGCTGGTCCTGCACACGATGTGCACCGTGCCCAAGGACGAGGTGGGGGCGCGGCGGCTGGGGGTCTCCCTGCGCACCTACCGGCGCCACGTCGCCGAGGTGGTGGCGCTGCTGGGCGCCGACAACCGGGTGCAGGCGGCGTTGGCGGCGCGGGATCGGGGTTGGGTTCCGGCGCACGCCGACACGACGATCGCTTCCGATCGGCCGCGGGGCTGACCTCGCTCCTGCCGGGTGGCACGACAGATGACCATCGAAGCTCCTCGCGTTGTCGGACGGTCGACGCTCCTCGCGGCTGAGGGGCTTCCATGCGGCCGGCTCGTCACCCGCTACCGGGTCACGAGACCCGGTAGCGGGTGACGAACATCGGGCTGTCGGGCGCGTAGGGCGTGCCGAGCCAGTCGGAGAAGCGGCCGACCGGGAGCAGTCCCGCAGCGGCGGCGTGGTCGTCGACTTCCTCGGGTGTGGTGAGGCGGCTGAGTTCGGTTCCCACCAGGGAGCCGCCTCCCTCGAACCAGATCTGCGACGCTTGCCAGAGGCGGCTCTCCGGTTCGACGACGGAGCAGGTGAGGAGCCCCGACCCGGGCGGATCGGGATACGGAGTGAAGAAGGAGGCGCGCCGGCGCCCCTCGTGGAGGTCGAGGACGGGGCCGGGGTTGTGCGTCTCCACGACGAGGGTGCCTCCCGGTACGAGGCGCTCCGCCGCCCGGGTGAGGGCGGTGCGTTGATCGGCGGGGTTCAGCAGCATGGACAGGGTGGCGCAGACGCAGTACACCAGTCCGTACCGGCGTTCGTCCGCGTGACCGCGGATGTCCGCCAGGACGGGGACGACGGGCGGGGCGTCGGGCGTGTCGAGCTTGGCGTGGAGTCGTTCCAGCATCTCCGGCGAGGAGTCGACTCCCACGACGGTGCCGGTCCGGCGGGCGAGGGGAAGGGCGACGCGGCCGGTGCCCACGCCCAGTTCGAGCGAGGGCAGGTCGCCACCGGGGTGCCAGGAGGCGAGGGTCTCGGCGGTCGCCTCGGCGTTGTGGTCGGAAGGGAACAGCCGGTCGTAGAAGCCGGCGAACTCACGTCCGTAGCCGTTGTCCGGGGAGGGGCTCGATGGGGCGGTCGTCATGCCGGCGTCGCGGCCTTCCGTGTGGTGTCTGCTGTCGGTCCGGACAGAGGGACGAGGGGGGACACGAAGACGATCTCGGGACGGACCGACGGATCGTGGCCGCCCGCCCGAGTCAGGGTGAATTGAAGGCCCCTGGTGCCCTCGGGGCACCGCGCTCCCACCTCCGCGCGGAGGAACGCCGCGAGGGTTCGGTAGGCGGGGGTGAGCGCGGCGTGGGCGAAGCCTCGGTGCAGGACGGACGTCAGTTCGGCGCTCACGTCGAACACCCCTTTCTCCGCGCGTCGTTCGGGGAACCAGGCCACCTGGCGGGGCCGGCGCGGTTGGATGATCTCCAGTTCTGTCCAGGGGGAGGTGTCGTCGGCCGCTCCGAGCGTCCGGTAGTGCAGGTGGAAGTCGTGTTGAGCCGGATTGGGGGCGAAGAATCGCCAGTTGGGGAACATGCCCTGGAAGACGTCGCGCTGGGCGAGACGGGCGAAGGCCGTGTTCTCGTGTTGGGAGAGGAGGGTGCCGGCGGCCAGCAGACCGAGTGCCAGGCGTCCGACTGCTCCGGAGCCGGTCGTCGCGTGGCGGATCGCGCGCGCGGCGGTGTGGGCGTGTCGTCTCATCGGGGGGCCTCCCCTGTGGCGGGTTCCTGGGGGCGAGTGGTGGTGGCCGTGTCCGCCAGAAAGGCGACGATGCGGCGGCCGACGTCGGTGCCGAAGCGTGCCTGGGTGAGCAGTGACTCGTGATCGCAGTCCTCGATCACCTCCACCCGGACCAGCCGCCCCGGGAGGCGGTGGGCCTCCGCCAGTTCACGGTGCATGAGGAGCTGCTCGGGGTCCTGGTCCACGGTCCGTTGCGCGGAGAGCACCAGGGCGTGCGCGTCGACGGGGGACAGCGTGCCGTCGTGGGCGCGGAAGTCTCGCTCCACCGCGTGCCACTCGCGCCGTCCGGCGTTCCAGAGCCTGGTGTCGGCGTACTGGGCCATGGCGTCCTCGCGTACCGGCGCGGGAAGATCGTCCACCCAGGCGGGGCGTACGAGCAGGGAACCGAGGCCGACGCGGAGGCTGTTCAGGAAGCGGGTGAGGTCCTGCCGGAGCAGGTGCGCCGAGGTGCCCTGCTGTTCGGAGCGGTGGAGTTCGGCGGGATGGGAGGAGTCGAGGTAGACGATTCCGTGCAGGCGTCCGCCGAGCGCGGGCGCGGCACGCCGGGCGAGTTCGCTGCCGAGCGAGTGCCCCACCAGCAGGACGGGACGCCCCGCCGGCACGACCTCGTCCACCAGGTCCACCAGGTCGTCGACGGATTCCCGCAGGGTGAACGGCGTGTCGGCGCCTCGGGTACTCGGTCCGTACCCGGCTCGTTGGTAGGTCACCAGGTCGAGATCCCCGTCGCCGATCAACGTCTGGGTGACCCAGCCGAAGTGGTGGGGAGTGGCCACCAGTCCCGGTACGAAGACCGCCACGGGCGTGGATCGCTCGTCGCGCAGTCGCGCGGTGTGACGCAGCACGTTCCCGTGTCGGGTGGTGACGGAGCCGGTGGTGCCGTCGGTGGCGGTGGCCCGTCGCCGTCGGGCTAGCGCGGTCACCGCGCAGTAGCCGGCGGCCCCGGCGACGGCGACGGCGACGGACGCGGGAAACCGGTCGTCCCGCCCCACGACGGCCGGGTGGGCCGCGGGGGCGCTGGTGTAGGCCACGATCGGATGCATGGAGACGAAGGCGGTGGCGAATCGGCCGAGTCCCATCGCGAAGGCGTTGGCGACGTGGAAAGCGGCGGCCGAGGCGACGACGGGCCGGGTGAGCGCGCCGCCGCGCAGGTACAGCACCGGGAAGAGGCATTCGAGCGCCAGGACTCCGTGGACGACCGCTCGGGCCGCGCGGGGATGACGCGTGGTGAGTCGCCATACCGCGTGGTGGCCGTAGGTGCGCGTTCGCATCACCCCCTGCAGGGCGGCACCCGTGCGCCAGTCCCGCCCGAGGAGTTTCATCCAGCCGGAGACCAGATACGAGAGGTTGGACTGGACGGCCACGTACCACAGCAGAGCGTCCTGGGTGGTGGTCCGGCGGGAGAGTCGCGCGACACCGACCGCGGACTGAACCAGGGTGGAGACCTGGTCCGAGCCATCGGTACCGTAGCGATGGCGTGGGTAGAGCGCCGCGCCGCCGACCCCCATGAACAGCCCGGCGGCCCCCCGCCACCGGCCCGAGCCCGGCAACAGCAGGGCGGCTCCGGCGACGACCCGGCCGGCGTGGAGTGCCGTCGTGACGCGCTCGTCGGCGAGCGCGTCCAGCACCCGGCGGGTGATCGGATGCCGTCGCGCGTACGCGTCGCGGTTGACGGCCCAGTCGTTGAGACCGCCCGGGCGGGTCGCCCGCCGGCGGGCGAGGTGCTCGGCGGACGCGGTGAGCGCGGTCATGGCGGACAGCCGTTCCGCCATGCCCATCGCCCGGTCGCGGGAGACGGGCATGGGTCCGATCAGTGCCCGGGAGGCTCTCTTCAGCAGCGGTTTCACGCGGGTTTCTCCGAGGTGCGGTGTGACGGTCGCCAGTGGCGGGGCCGTCCCCGGGAGCGCGCGAGGGTGCCGCGGGGACGGCCCGTTGTGCCGAGGGGTCTCAGACCTCCTTGCGGGTGCCGATGAAGGTGATCGCGGCGGACGACACGCCGAGTCCGGCCGCGGCCAGGGTGACCGCGAAGCCGGGGGTGGCCAGCACGGGCTGGGTGCCCCGCATGACCTGACCGGTCTCGGCGTGGATGTCGACGGCGGACAGCTCGGCGCTGTCGTTGAGGAATCGTGTGACGGTGGACATGGGTGTCTCCCGGTACGTCGTCGGATACGGTCCCGGAGGGGCGTGAGGCCCGACCGGCTCGCGGCCCGTCCCCCGGGTCCCCGGGGGACGGACGAGGCCCTCGCTTGCCGTGCTCCCGACGTGCGGGGCGGCAGGTGGGGTCCGCGGACCAGGGTGCCGACGACGGCGGGAGCGCCGCCTCGGGTGCCCTGGTGAGGACCACTTTGGCAAGGCGCCTCCGGGACCGGAAGCCCTGGTGGCGACCGCTTGCTGCTGCGATGGCGGCAGCAAGCTGCCGGCCCGGGCGGCACGGGTCGTCGTCCTCGGCCCGGGGCGGTTCCCGCGCTGCGACGAGCGCCGTGACGGAGTAGGGTCGGCGGCCACGAAGGTGCCGGGGCCGACACCCGGTGATCCTGTCCGGACCGGCCGAGGGGTCGCCCGCCGGCGCGTCCGAGTCCGGACGACCGGAGCGGGCCGTCCCGGCACGACACCCACCCCGACGAGGGGTGTCTCGGGCGGACGGGTCCCGGCTCGTCGCGGGCCGCGGCGGAGGACGGGAGCAGGGGTATGGCATCGGACGTCGTCGTCGTCGGCAGTGGCCCCAACGGGCTGGCCGCCGCCGTCACCATGGCGCGCGCGGGTCTCTCCGTGACCGTGTACGAGGCGGCCGGGGAGCCGGGAGGCGGGCTGCGGACGGAGTCGCTCTTCCGTGGCGACGTGGTGCACGACATCTGCTCGGCGGTGCATCCGATGGCCGCCGCCTCCGGATTCTTCCGCTCCTTCGACCTGGCGTCCCGGGGTGTCGAGCTGATCCGGCCCGAGATCAGCTACGCCCATCCCCTGGACGGCGGTCGGGCCGCCCTCGCCCACCACGACCTGGACGCCACCTGCGCGGGGTTGGGACGGGACGGGCGGGCCTGGCGCCGACTGATGGAGCCGCTCCTCGCGCACAGTCGGGCGGTGGTGGACTTCGCGCTCGGTGGACAGCGGAGCCTGCCGTCCGACGTGCGCGGTCCGCTTCTCCTCGCCCGGGGCATGCTCCGCCACGGGACACCGCTGGCTCGAAGCGCCTTCCGCGACGAGGAGGCCGGGGCGTTGTTGGCCGGAGTGGGCGCGCATGTCGTCGGCCGGATGCCGACGCCCGCCTCGGCGGGTGTCGCCCTGGTCCTGGGGCACCTCGCCCACGGAAGCGGCTGGCCCCTTCCTCGCGGCGGCAGCGGGCGTGTCGCCGCCGCGCTGGTGGCGGAGCTGCGAGCGCTCGGCGGCACGGTCGTGACCGGGCGAAGGGTCGACGACCTGAGGGACCTACCGCGCTCGGCGCGCGCCGTGCTCCTCGACATCGGCCCGAAGGAGTTCCTCAGGATCGGCGGTGCTTCGCTTCCGCGCGGCTACCGGACGGCGCTGCGCGCCTATCGCCACGGACCGGGGGCGGCCAAGGTCGACTTCCTGACCAGTGGTCCGGTGCCCTGGGCGCACCCGGAAGTGGGGCGGGCGGGCACCGTGCATCTGGGGGGCGGCCAGGAGGACATCTTCCGTCAGGAGTCGGCCGTCGCCCGTGGCGTGGCCGGCGGGGAGCCGTTCGTGTTGGTGGTCGACCCGGCGAGCGTGGATCCGGGCCGGGCCGGCGAGCGCGGCCATCGACCGGTGTGGGCCTACGCCCACGTGCCGAACGGGGACCCGACCGACCCCGCCGACCTGGTCACCGCGCGTATCGAACGCTACGCCCCCGGGTTCGCGGACACCGTGGTGGACCGACGTTCCACCAGCGCCGCGGCTCTGGAGTCGTACAACCCGAACTACGTCGGGGGAGACATCGCGGCCGGGGCGACGACCCTTCGGCAGACCCTCTTCCGTCCCGTGCCTCGTTGGAACCCTCACCGCACGCCGCTGCGCGGGGTGTACCTGTGCTCGGCCGCCACCCCACCGGGGCCCGGTGTGCACGGCATGGCGGGTGTGCTCGCCGCCCGTTCGGCGCTGCGACACGAGTTCGGGACCGGCGTCGAGATCGGGTGAGGCGGGGAGAACCCGGGGGCTCGCCCCGGTCAGGTCCCGGTGTTCTGCTCGCGCTCCACGCACCGTGTGAGGAACCAGATGTAGGGCTCGGGCTCCCGTACCGGGTACACCTCCTCGACCCGGAAGCCGGCGTCGTGGAGGACGGTCCGAATCCTGTCGGGTTCCAACATGAGCACCCGCTCGCTGAACTCCAGGGCCTTGCCGTCGCCCTGGTCCAGTCGAGTGTCCCAGGTGAGCACGTTTCCGTCGTCGATGTCCGCCGTGAAGGTGATGGAGGAGCCGTCCGGTTGCGGCAGCGTCATCTCGTGCATCTCCACGGCCCGTCGGTAGGAGTCCACGAAGTAGTACTCCATGGAGAAGGTGGCGCCCGGTTCGAGTACGTCGTGCACCCGGGAGAGCGCCTGGGAGAGTTCCTCCTCCGTCTCGACGCAGGCCAGGGACCCCATCAGGGAGTACGCGGCCTCGAAGCGACCGCTGACGGGGAAGGGTCCGCGAAAGTCGCCCTCGACCACGGTCATGTTGGGGGGAACGCCCTTGGCCCGGAGCTTCTGCAGCATCTCGGGCGAGTTGTCCATCCCCACCACCTCAGCGGCGATGTCCGCGAGCGGCAGGGCGACCCGACCGGTTCCCACCCCCACCTCCAGGACACGCTTGCCGGTAACGTGCGGACGCAGTCGTTCGACGGCCGTGGCGGGCGGTACCGAGGGGGCGACCAAGTCGTCGTACACCGAGGCCACTGCCGGTCCGTACTGGATGTCGGGTGTCATGGATCGCCCCTTCGCGTTCGGCTCGGGGGTGGCTGCCGAGCCCGTCGCGGGGCACGGGACGTGCGGACGCCTCGGCGCCTAAGGAGCGCGCCGGGCCACCCCTCGGGCCCCACGGAAGGGTGCGGCACTCCGAAGCACGACACGGGCGCCTCACGCGGGAACCCGCGGCGAGCGACGTCGGTCCGCCTCGCCCGTGGGCCCGGTTACCGATTCTACCGCTGTCGGCCGTCGCCGGCCCGTTCGGGCGACGGGGCGCGGGCGAGCGAGGGGACGGGCCTCACGGTCGGCGCGGCGGAGGCGGGGGGAGGACGGTCTCGTCGGGGGCCGACTCGGGCCAGACGAGGAGCAGGGGGCAGGGAGCGTGATCGACGACGAAGCGGCTCTGGGGGCCGAGGCTGCGCGGTCCGGGTCGGGACCGGTCGCCGTCGCGGGCCAGTACCAGCAGGTCAGCGCCGTTCGCCGCGGCCAGGACCTCCCGTTCGACGTCGCCCGAGCGATCCAGGCGGGAGCAGGGCCGGCCCAGCCGGGCCGCGGCAGCGTCGAGTGTCTCCCGCGCGGCCTCGGCGGCCGACGCTCTCAGCCGGGCCTCCGGTTCGCGCGCCGGGTGCCCTCGGCCCAGCAGGCCGGTCAGTGATCCGCGCGCGACACCGGGGACCTCGGAGGTGGTGACGTGCAGCAGGGCGACGTCCGCGCCTCGCGGCGTGTGCGCGCGCACCGCGTCGACGCACGCGGGCCAGGTCCCCTCGACGACCCAGACGATCACGGCCATCTCGCCTCATCCTCCTCCGAAGACGCCGAGTGCCCCCCAGAGGGCTACCACGGAGAGGCCCAAGGCGGGGGGTACCACGAGCAACCCCAGTCGGGTGAACTCCCCCAGGTCCACCTCGGTGTCGTGCGCTCGCAAGATCCGTCGCCACAGCAGGGTGGCCAGGGAGCCGGTGTAGGCGAGGTTCGGCCCGATGTTCACACCGAGGAGCATCGCCAGCAGCGCTTCCGGGCCGGCGGGGGCGACG
This sequence comes from Streptomyces sp. HSG2, assembly GCF_016598575.1. Taxonomy (NCBI): domain Bacteria; kingdom Bacillati; phylum Actinomycetota; class Actinomycetes; order Kitasatosporales; family Streptomycetaceae; genus Streptomyces; species Streptomyces sp. HSG2. Next base: position 5,063,787 of record NZ_CP066801.1, on the reverse strand, counting down.
ATGGGGAGCAGGACGAGCGTCGCCGGCAGGTTGTTGATCAGGTTGGCGAGCACGGCGGCCACCAGGGCGACGCCCAGCAGGGCCACCAGGTCGGTGCCCTGGGGGACGACCCGGGTGAGCAACGAGTCGAGTCCGTTGTCCACCGCCGCTCGGACCACGATCCCCAGGGCCAGCACGAAAGCGAGGAACAGCGGGTCGGCGGCTCGGACGATCGCCGCGGGAGAGGTCCGCCGGCGGACCAGGCCCCGCACGGCCAGGACCGTCGCGCCGGCCAGGGCGGCCCACGCGGGCTCGGTGCCCAGCGCCGAGGCGAGGACGAAGCCCAGCAGCGTGCCCGCGACGGTCACCATGGCGAACACCGGCGGGTCGGGAGACGAGGTCTCGGCGAGGGCCCGCGCGCCCGCGGCCAGGTCCACGGCGAAGAAGCGGCGCAGCACCACGTATTCGACCGCGATGGCCAGCAGCCACGGTCCCGCCATGAGGGCGGCGAAGCGGGTGAAGCTCAGTCCGCTCGCCGTGAAAACCAACAGGTTGGTCAGGTTGGAGACGGGGAGCAGCAGGGAAGCCGAGTTCGCCAGGTGCGTGCAGGCGTACACGTGGGGTTTGGGACGAGCGCCGAGGCGGGCGGCGGTGGCGAACACCACGGGGGTGAGCAGGACCACCGTGGCGTCGAGACTCAACACCGCCGTGACCACGGAAGCCAGGGCGAACACCTGCGCCAGGAGCCTGCGGGGGCGACCCGCGGCGCGGCGGGCCATCCAGGAGCCACCGGCCCGGAAGAGCCCCTCGTCGTCGCAGAGTTTCGCCAGGACGAGGACGGCCGCGAGGAATCCGAGGACCGGGGCGAGTCGGGCGGCCTCCTCGGCGACGTCCGCGAGCGGGACGGCCCCGGCCGCGACGACCACCCCGGCTGCGGGCACGGCGGTCGCGGCCTCGGGCAGTCCCCGGGGGCGCGCGACCGCGCACCCCAGCACGACCAGCAGGAGACCGAGGGAGAGCGCCAGCGCCGCGCCGCTGTTCACCGCCCACTCCGCGTCGTCTCGGGGGAGAGACCGGCGGTGTCGGCCTCGTGGCGGAGCCGCGCCGTTCGCGGGACGCGTGAACTCGACGCCCGGTGCCCGTCGGTTCCACAACGTGCCGCGACGAACGAGTGGACGGCACGCTTCGCGGCGGCCGGTCCGGGGACCGACGTCGCGCGCGGGGGGACGATCCACGCGGCGTGCGCGGGCGGATCGACCTGCCCTCTCGTCGGACCGAACACCCGGCGATCATCCCACGGGGGTCGGCCCCGCCGGTCGGTTGAGCCGATCGCCGGGCGCGTGTCGGAGAAGCCGTGCCAAGGACGTGGCGCCGGGTCACACGCCAGGGCCCCGGCGAGTGCCTGGATCGTCCGGTTTGATCATGTGATGCCGTAGAGGGCGAGGACGCGGGGGCGTTCGGTGTGGGCTCGTCGTCCGGCGGCGGTGTTGACATAGCCGGCGAGCTTGAGCGCGCTGCGGATCAGGTCGCGCAGGGCAGCGAGTACGGCGGGCGTGTTGTGGGTCCTGACCTGGGACTTGTCCTCGTTGAAGGTGACATCTCGGCACCAGTGGACGGTGTTTTCCACCGTCCAGTGCCCGCGAGCCCAGGACGCGATCTCGGCTGCGTTCGCTTCCTCGGCGGGCAGGTCGGTGATGGCGTAGACGGTCTCGCTGGACCACTTCTTGGCCCCGTAGAGACGGCGACGGCGCTGGATCCGCAGGACCTGGGCCGCGTGGGGGAAGAGCAGGCCGTTGACGGTGACGACCTGGACGAGACGCTGTTCGTGACGGCCGTGGCCGCGGGCGTCGTCGCGGTGGATGACGGGGATCTCCTTCCAGGGCAGGGCGTGGAGTTGACGGGCCTGGCCGCGCTGGTTGTTCTTGATGGTCAGCAGGTAGTGAGCGCCGCGTTCGTGCAGGTAGGTGGCGTGGTCGCGCTGGGCGTGGAGGGCATCGGCGGTCACGACCACCCCCGCGAGATCCGCGTCGTCGATTCTGTCGAGCAAGGGCTGGAACTCGGGGATTTCGTTGGTCTTCGCGCCGATCTCGCGGGAGGCGAGCGTGACACCGTCGCCGTGGCGGACGGCGGACAGGACGAAGACCCGGCTGCCGTCCGGGCGCCTGGCGCCCCGCAGGCACTTGCCGTCCACCGCGATCGCCCGCCGCCGGATCCGTACCGGCCCGGCATGGGGGCGCCCGGTGGGCCCGGCGCTGTTCACGCTCGGTGCCACCGTCGGGCATGACCGGCTCCGGCCGGCGGGGCTGTGCGGACAGCAAGGGCCGCAGGTAGTCGTAAGCCGCCGCACAGATCTCACCGTGATCCAGGCGTCCCAGGACGCTGCGGAGGGTCTTCTCGCTCGGCACCCGGTAGCGGCCGAGGAGCGGGTGGTAGGGCAGGCCGAAGGCGGCCAGTTCCTCCGGCGTCGCACGTCGGCACCACTCCGCCGCCGCGGTGATCGAGTCGTGGCCGGACGGGGTCATCGCGCAGACCATCAGGGCCAGCAGTGAGGAGAGCCGGTAGCGCACCCCGCAAGTCCCTCTCGGGTCGGTGACCGACTCGAACTCGGCCACCAGGCGGCGGACTTGGTCCTTGGCGGCCCCCTCGCCAAGGGCTTCCAGGCGGGGCACCGCGCAAGCGGGGGCAGCGACAGGGGATGATGGAGGAACGAACACGGCACCTTCGTGGATCTTGAAGCGTAGAGAACTCCATGATCCACAGGTGCCGTGTTCGCCTGCTTCCGGGGCCCACCACCGAGATCAACACCCCAAGCTGGGGCAATTCAGGCACTCGCCGGGGCCCTGGGTCACACGCCCCGGGTGATCGTCGGGGTACGGGGCGCGGCGCCATCTCTTCCGCATTCTCCCTCGTTTCGTTGAAGTCCGCGCCGCGGCATCGAGAGCAGAGCGGAATTCATCTTCGCCCGCGATGCTCGGTCCGAGCATCGAAGTCGACCCGCCAACAGCTCTCTCGAACGGGCTGGTTCACCACCAGGACGACAGGTCGAGCAAATGAAGGAAACGCGGAATTCCACTCATATCCGACGCTCCGATTTTTCCTCGGACCAGGTCTCGACGTGGCCGGGAATCATCACCTAACGTGTGCGGGCGACCCCTTCGGACCTACTCGACCAGGCAATTGCCTTCACGCGTTCAGTCGTCAATCGGCCACCTGCCCCTCGACGTTTGCATTCGTATTCATGTTCCGCCGCTCGCTGAAATCGGGCTCGGCGGACCTCGGCGGAAAACGGAGCGACACATCGAATGCGGTTCCAGCTGCTGGGTCTCCTCAGCATCGCCGACGGCGAGGACACGGCCGTCCTGCAACCGTCCAAGCCGACGAACCTGTTGGCCGCCCTGCTCGTCCACTCCGGCACCGTCGTGTCCACCGACTACCTGGTCCGGGCGGTGTGGGACTCCGAGCCGCCCGTCACGGCCAAGGCGGCGTTGCAGAGCTGCGTGCTGCGCCTGCGCAGGATCTTCGCCAAGTACGGCATCGCGAGCGACACCATAGAGTCGGTGCCGGGCGGATACCGCATGCGCACCGACGACACGACATCCGACCTGGCCCGATTTCGGCGACTGGTCCGGGCGGCGGTCTCGGCGGCGGACGCGGGGGGCGAAACCTCACTTCTGCGCGAGGCGTTGGCGCTCTGGAAGGGGCCGGTGCTGGCGAACGTCTCGTCGAGAATGCTCCATCGCGACGCGGTACCACGTCTGGTCGAGGAGCGACTGCGCGCCTTGGAACGCCTGGGCGACATCGAACTGGCACAGGGACGTTGCCACGAAGTGCTGGACATCGTGTGGGACGCGGCGAGAAGCCACCCGGAACGCGAGAGGTTCTCCGAGCAGTTGATCGAGGCGCTGTACCGGACCGGCCGGCAGACCGAGGCCCTCGCCGAGATCAGGGGTGTCAAGGAGCGCCTGAACGACGACTTGGGCATCGATCCGGGGGCGCCGCTGCGCCGTCTGGAATTGGTGATACTCCGAGGCGAGGAGCTGGGTGGTGCGCCGGTGGGGCGACCGCCGGCGATCGGGACGGCACGCGCGCCGAAGGCCCTGCCGCCGCCGCGCGCGTCCTCGGGGCGGGCCGACGCGCCTGCCGACCGGGTGGCGAAGTCCGAGGCGGTGCCCGCGTCGCCGGGGGGCTCCCGGCGGGCGCCGACCGCGGGCGGGATGTCTCCGATCACCCCGGTGCCGTGCTTCGCCGGACGCTCCGCGCAGCTGGACGCGCTGTCGGAAGAGCTGGGCGCTCCCTCTTCCCCGGGACCGGTGGTGGTGTCCGGGGCGCCGGGGATCGGCAAGACCGCCCTCGCGACGCAGGCGGCCCACCTGGCTCGCGACGCCTTCCCGGCGGGCTGCCTCACTCTCGCGATGACGGGACCCGACGGACGTCCTACGGATGTCGGGGAGTCGTCGGGTCGACTCCCCGAGCGATGTCGGCCGGGACGCCGACTGCTGCTCCTGGACGACGCGGTCAGTCCGGAACAGGTGCGTCCGTTGGTCGGGGTCGACGCGGACACGGTGACGCTGGTGACGAGCCGTCGCGGGCTGGCCGGGCTGGTGGCGACCCACGGGGGCGTCGTGCACCGGCTCGACACCCTCACCCCGGAGGAGTCGCGTCGGCTGCTGGTCGCCACGGTCGGCGCCGAGCGGATCGCGGCGGAGCCGGCCGCGGCGCGCGAGATCGCCCGGGTCTGCGGTCACTTCCCCTTGGCCCTGCGGATCGTGGCGGCCCGCCTGCTGACCCGGCCGGGTCTCGGGCTCGGCGACTGCGCGGCCTGGCTGGCCGCCGACCCCGCGCGGCTCTCGTTGCCGGACGACCCCCGGATGTCGGTGCCCGCCGTGTTCGACGCAGCCCTGGCGCGGCTCGACCCGGATCTGCGCGAGGCGTTCCGTTCGCTGGCGTGCGCGCCGGCAGGCGGCGCGCCGCCCCCCGGGCTGTCGGACGAGGTGCTGGAGCGGTTGGCGGACGCCGGGTTCGTCGAGGACGGACCGCCCGGACCGTACCGGGTGCACGACCTGCTCAGGGCCCACGCGCGTCGGCGGTCGATCCCTCCCTGACGGGTGCGACGACGCCGACCACTCCCCGGGGACCGCCCCCGGTCGCCCCTCCCCCACATCCGCCACGAGAGGTGACACCACCATGCCTTCCCACCGGTACGAAGCCGTCGCGGCGTCGCGTCCCCGTATCCGACACGACGTCCTTTTCACCGAGACCCCGGACGGTGTGCTGTTCCACAACGCCGACGGAGGTTTCCGGCTGACCGCCAAGTCGGCCTATCGCTTCGCCACCCTGCTCGTGCCGCACCTGGACGGACGACACACCGTCGCGGAGATCTGCGCGGGGTTCGGCGATCGGCAGCGCCACATGGTGGGGGAACTCGTCGGCACCCTGTACGAACGGGGCTTCGCCCGGCGCGTGCCCGGGGAGGACGAGGAGGGTGGCTTCCCCGGGCCGGAGCCCGACGGCGAGGTACTCCGGCGCTACGCCGCCCAGGTCGCCTACACCGACCACTACGTGGACGACGCGGCCCGCCGCTTCCGACGTTTTCGCGACACCCGGGTGGCCGTCCTCGGCACGGACGAGGTGGCTCGTTGGTGCGTGACGAGTCTGCTGCGCAACGGGACCGCCGCCATCGGTGTCCTCCCGGGAATCGATCGGGACGGGATCGACGAGGAGGCGGCCGTCGCCGCCGCCGACGGGTGTCCCGTCGACGTCCGTGAGCTTCCCGCCGCCGGCGCGCCGGACACGCCACCGTCCTGGGAGGGACTGGCGGGGTACGACATCGTCGTGGTGACGGGCGGTCGGCGAACGCCGCGAACCGTCGTCGGTCTGCTGAGGGAGGGGATACCGGCCGGTCGCACCCTGCTGCCCGCCTGGTCGTTCGGCGGTCGCGCGATCGTCGGCCCGGCGATGTCCTCGCCCACCGCCGGATGCCTGGTCTGCGCGGTCCTGCGGATGGGGGCGGGCGACGCCTCGTCCGCCGCCGACGTCTGGAGTTCCCTGGTGCTCGCCCCGGAGGCGGCGCAGGAGACCACGGCGTGCCGGCCCGACCGACCGCTGTCCGCCATGCTCGGCAACCTCCTCGGTCACGAGGTGTTCAAGACCCGCACCGGCGCGCTGCCGGCCGAGACGGCGGGGGCCCTGGTCCTGCAGGACGCGGAGTCGCTCGACGTGACGACGGAACCGCTGCTCCCCCATCCGCGGTGTCCCTGGTGCGCGAAGACCGGCGACGCGGTTCTTGACGCGCCCGATGTCGCCGGGCTCGACGGCGAGCCGGGGGCGCTCGCGCTGCCCACCGTCGACACGGCCCGCGACGCCGACGCCACCATGGAGGAGCTGAACCGCCACTCGGTGCTTCTTCGCCCGCACGCGGGCGTCTTCCACCGGTACGACGACGAGGACATCACCCAGACGCCGCTCAAGCTCAGTGTCGTGGTGTTCGGCACGGCTCACGGGCACACGCGTCGGGTCGCGGCGGCCGACGTCCACCACGTGGCCGGGGCACGGCTGCGCGCGCTGCGGCGCGCGGCCGAGGTCTACGCCGAGCACGTCGTGCCGAGTGCCCACCACGGCGACGCCGACCCCGCCGACCGCCTGGACCCGACGACCCTCGCGACCTGGTCGGGCGTCGGCGGGACGGGGGACGAGGTGCGGGAGTGGACCGCGGCGGCGTCCCTGCTGACCAAGAAGCGCGCGCTGGTGCCGGTCGGGGCGGTCCGCCCCTTCGGCTCCGACAACCGGGAGGGCTTCTTCGAGCCGACGCGCGCCGGTATGGCGGCGGCCTCGACCCCGTCGGAGGCCGCCGCCCGGGGACTGCTGTCGGCCCTGGCCTACGACGCGGTGCGCCGAACGCTCCGTGACGCCGACGCGCGCCGGCTGGATCTGTCGGCGATCGCCGACCCCGAGCTCGTCTTCCTGTCGCGGTCCGCCGTCAATCTGGGGGTCGACGCGGAGCTGCTCGACCTCGGCGAGCGCGGTCGCTCCGGGGTGTCGGTGGTCCTGGCCCGCTGCGCCGAGCGGTGGACCGTGGCGGCGGAGCTGTCGCCGACGGCGGCGGCCTCGGCGGCCCTGCGCGATCTGCTGGGCGAGGTCCAGTCGGAGTCGCAGGGCCTGCCGGAGGGGACCGCCTTCGGGGGACCGCCGTTGGGGGAGCTGGACCCGAGGGCCTTGGCGGTCGTCGGGTCCCGGGAGGCGGAGGGACCCGCCACGACGTGGGCCGAGGTGGCGGGTCGGCTTTCCGAGGCGGGGCGCGACGCCCTGTTGGTCCGCACGGGTTCGGCGGATCTGGACGCCGGGGGCGTGCGCGTCGTCCGCGTCCTGCTGACCTCGGGGGCCGACCGTGTCCGATAGCTCCGCGGGGGGGTCCGCGCCGGGGACGCCAGCGGCCGGGCCCGAGGACCGGATGGCCGGGCCGCTGCGCGCCGCCCTGAACAGACTGGGACGGGGCGACCTGGCGGTGTCGGTCGGCGCGCTCGGGCTGCGCGACGCCTTCGCGGAGGAGCGGGACCTCGACGCGCCCGAGGCGGTGCCGGTACGCCTCTACGGGCGGCAGGCCGTCGTCGGTCCCGTTCCCGGGGAGGCCGACTCGCCCTGCCCCCTGTGTCTGGCGCGGCGCTGGCAGGCCGTTCGTTCGGTGGCGCTGCGCGACGCCCTGGAGCGAGGAGGCTCCACGCACGCCGCGGGGGCCTGGCCGTACGCCCTGCCCTTCGCCGCCGACGCGCTGGCCTCCGTCGTGGTGCGGGCGAGTTCGCGTTCGGGCCGCGTGCCCTTCCCCGACGTGTACGTGCTCGATCTGTCGTCGTCGTCGGTGCGTGGCTATCCTCTGGTTCCCGACCCGGAGTGCCCCGGGTGTTCCCGGCCGGTCGAGGACACGGCCGAGGACGCGGCCGTCGCGCTCGGCCCGGCCCCGATGCACGCGCCGGGGACCTTCCGGCGCCGGGGGATCGAGAGCCACGACCTCGACGTCGCGGCCTTCGCCAACCCGATCTGCGGGGCGCTCGGGCCCTCCGTGGTGTACGACGTGTCCTCCACCTCGACGTCCGCGACGATCGGCTGCTTCTCCCTGCGTTCCGGCGGGTATCTGCGCGAGACGTTCTGGGGCGGGCACGCCGGCTCGTTCGGCGTCAGCGCCCGCGTCGGCGTGTTGGAGGGGCTGGAGCGGTACGCGGGGATGCGGGCTCGCGCCAAGCGGACGAGGGTGATCGGGACACTGAGGAAGTTCGGGGAGAAGGCCGTCGACCCGCGCCGTGTCGGGCTCTACTCTCCCGAGTTCCATCGGGCCGACCCGCGTGTCGCTCCCTTCTCCCCGGATCGGGAGATCCCCTGGGTGTGGGGTTGGTCGCTGCGCGACGGGGCCGAGCGGCTGGTGCCGGAGATCCTGACCTACTATCACGCACCGGGCCTGGAGAACCGTTTCGTCCAGGAGAGTTCCAACGGGTGTGCCTCCGGGGGCTGTGTCGAGGAAGCCGTGTACTTCGGGTTGATGGAAGTCGTCGAGCGGGACGCGTTCCTGTTGTCCTGGTACGGAAGGCAGCCACTGCCCGAGATCGACCCCGCCACCAGTTCCCGGCCCGCGACCCGCCAACTGGTGGACCGGCTGGCGATGTACGGATACCGGGCTCGCTTCTTCGACACCCGGATCACGTTCCCGATCCCCGTGATCACGGCCGTCGCCGAGCGGTCGGACGGTGGGATCGGCCGGATGTGCTTCGGGGCCGGTGCCGGACTCGATCCGGAGGCGGCGCTCGACGCCGCGCTGTGCGAGATCGCCACCGACGCGGTCAACCTCCCCGACAGGACACGCCGCGACGAGGCGCGGCTGCGCGCCATGGCGGCCGATTTCACCCGGGTGACCGCGCTGCACGACCACCCTTTGGTGTACGGACTGCCGGAGATGGCCGCGCACGCCGACTTCCTGCTGCGCCCTCGCGTCGCCGGGAAGCAGTCGGCGGTCGGAGATCTCGCCTGGTCGGGCGCGCCGGACACCTCCGACCTGCGCGACGCCGTCGAACGGTGCGTCACGGCGGTGGCCGACGCCGGTTTCGACGTGGTGGTGGTCGACCAGACTCTCCCGGAGCAGGCGCGGCTGGGTCTCCACACCTTCAGCGTCCTCGTCCCCGGTCTGCTCCCCATCGACTTCGGCTGGTCACGGCAGCGTGCCCTGGGCATGCCCCGACTGCGCACGGCGCTGCGGGAGGCCGGGCTGCGCGACCGGGACCTGGTGCCGGCCGATCTCAACCCGGCGCCGCACCCCTTCCCCTGACCGCGACCGACCCGACCGCACCACAGCACGCCCCCACGCCACAGCAGAGGAGACGTCCATGGGCTTCGCCCGGGAATACGCCACGGCCATCCTGCACCGGGGTCGGACGCCGATGGAGCCGACCGACTTCGTGCCCGACTGGGCGGACCGGCCACGGAAGGCGAAGTTCTATCCGGGCGCCCGGTCCTTCTCGCTGCCCGAGGCTCCCTACCCGGCGGAGGCGACGGTCGCCGCCGGTTGCCTGCCCGGAGGGCGCCCCGGGCCCGAGCGGAGCTTCTCCCTGCCCCTGCTGTCCGGCATGCTGCGGGACTCCTACGGGCTGGTGGGCCGACGCCTCGGCGTGCAGGCCAACACCGACCTCGCGGCGCTTCCTCACTACGCGCGGGCCAACTGGTCCCGGGGCACGGCCTCGGGGGGCGGTCTCTACCCGGTGAGCGTCTACTGGGTCACCGGACGTTCGGGGCCTCTCACGCCCGGGGTCTACTACTACGCCCCGCACCGCCACGCGATCCAGCGGCTCCTGGCGGGTGACGTGAGCGGGGAGGTCCACGACGCCCTCGGCGCCCTCGACGCGGCCACGGACCAGTATCTGGTGCTGGGGGTCAAGTATTGGCAGAACTCGTTCAAATACAACAACTTCGCGTTCCATGCCGTCTCCATGGACGTGGGGGCGCTGTTGCAGACCTGGCGCCTCTGGAGTCGGGCCCGCGGGCTGAGCGTGGCGCCGGCGCTCTGGTTCGACGAGGCGCGGCTGGCGCGGCTGCTGGGTCTGGGCGAGGACGAGGAAGGGTTGTTCGCCGTGGTCCCCCTGAGCTGGGACGCGCCCCCGCCTCCGACGCGGACGCCGCGAGGGATGGGGGCCGCGGTGCGGTCGCGGGACCTGGAGCGGTCCCGTCGGGTGCTCGGCTTCGAGACCCTGCGCCGTGTCCACCGCGCCACGACGGGGCGCGCGGCCGACCGTCCCGCGCCGGGGGCGCTGGACGGGTGCGGTCCGGTGGACCGCGGCGAGGGCGAGCCGGTGCCGTTGCCCCCGGCGGCCTTCCCGGAGGTGGACGTCCGCACGGCGCTGCGAGCCCGGCGCAGCAGCTTCGGACGCTTCGACGCCACCGTCCCGTTGACGGCCGGACAATTGGCGACCACGCTCGCCGCCTGCGCGGAGACGCGGTTGGACAGCGACGCCGAGCCGGCCGGGACACCGCGCCTGGCGCGGCTCTACGCCTTCGTCAACCACGTCGAGGGGGTCGAACCGGGAGCCTACTCCTACGACCCCGAGGCACACGCGCTGCGGCTGGTGGCCTCCGGCGCTCCGGGATCGTTCCTGCAGAGCAACTACTTCCTGTCCAACTACAACCTCGAACAGGCGGGGGCCGTCGTCGTCCCGACGATACGGACCCAGTCCGTGTTGGAGTGCGTCGGCGACCGGGGGTACCGGTGGGTCAACGCCACAGTGGGGGCGGTCGCCCAGACCTTCTACACCGCGGCCTCGGCGCTGGGCCTGGGCGCGGGCGTCGCCCTGGGCTTCGACAACGTCTCCTACATCGAGCGACTCGGACTGGAGAAGGACGGTGAGGCGCCCCTGCTGATCATGCCGCTGGGCAACGAACGACCGCGACCGGCGGACTTCCGCTCCGAGATCGCCTGAGGTGGGACACATGACCACGGACAACACCGCCGCGGACACCACCTGGCGCCCGGGCCGGCGCTTTTTGCTGAGAGTGGCCGGCCTGCCGGTCGACACGCTCCACGGCCTGCGCTGCCCCGGCGGGGTGCGGTGGGCCGAGGACGTCCTGGCGGCCGAGGAGGAGCTGGCCGGCGCCGGTCGGGAGTTGAGCGAGGTCCTGCACGCGCTCGTCCCCGCCGCCGAGAGCCAGGCCGACGACGCCGGCCGGCGCGCGCTGCTGGCCATGCGCCGCGACGTGTTCAACAACCGAGTGCCCGCGGCCGGCGCCTCGGCCCTGGCACTGGTGGAGGCGCTGGACCCCGTCGCGGCCGCGCGGACGCGGAGCTGGCTGACCAACCGAGGGGAGTTGGACCGCTTGCGGGAGGCCGGGGGGCGGACGCTGCGAGCGGAACTGGCCGAGTGCCGCGCGGCGCTGCGCGACCTGGTCGCCGAGCCACGCCTGCGGCGCGGTCTCCAACTCGCCTCGCCCACGCTGGAGCGACGTCTGGACGCCTACGCCCGATCCGCGTCGGACGGGCGCCCGGACAAGCGGACGCGGAAGGTCGAACGCTCGCTGTTGTCCTACCTGTACCGGACGGTCTGCAAGACCAGCCCCTTCAGCTCCTTCACCGGTGTGGCCCTGGGAACCTTCGTCGAGGGCGACGACCCCTCCGTCCGCCTCGACCCCACATGGCGGAGTCGGGCGCGGATCAACGTCGTGGTGCTCGCCCGCGTCGCCGAACGAGTCCTCGCCTCCCCCGCGCTCCGCGCCGACCTGCCGGTGCGGCTCGCCTCGGGGTGGGGCGGAGACGAGCGTCGCGTACGGTACGTCAGGCGCTGGGTCACCGCGGGCGACGACGACGCGGCCGTCACCTTCGACTCGGTCAGGGACCGGCTCTTCTACCTCCGGCGCAGCGGCACGTTGGACCGAATCATCACGCTGCTCGGCACGGGCGAGCCGCGCTACGGCGACCTGGTGGAGTGGTTGGACTCCACGTACGGGTCCGGGGCCGGGCCCGCCGAACAGTACGTCTCGGCGTTGCTGACGCTGGGCCTCATCCGGGTCCCGTGCCTGGAGACCGACGTGCACACCGGGGATCCGCTGCGCTCCTTCCAGGAGTCCCTGCGCGGGCTGGAGCGTCCGTGGGCCGACGCGCTGGCCGAGGAACTCGGCGCCGCCGCCTCCTTGGTCGACGACTTCCCGGACGCGGACACCGCCGGGCGGGAGCGGATCCTGCGGGACCTGCGGGACCGCCTGGAGCGGGCCCAACGCCTGCTCGGCGACGACCCGGCGGCCCTGCCACAGACCCTGCTGTACGAGGACGTCGACGCCGGGGCGAACGTGTCCTGCGGGATGGGGGCGTGGACGGGGCGCGACGGCGGAGCCCTGCGCTCGGTGGAACGGATTCTGCCCGCCTTCGACCTCACCCTGCCGCAGCGGCTCACGTTCAAGGGGTTCTTCGTCGCCCGCCACGGTCGCGGGGGGCGCTGCGACGACCTGCTGGGGCTGGTGCACGACTTCCACGAGGACTTCTTCGACCAGTACCTGTCGTTCACCTCCAAACGCGTGCCCTTCGACGCCGAGGGCGAGTACGTTCCGGAGGAGAACTGGCTGGGGCTGGGGGAGATCAAGGCCCTGGACCGGGCGCGGCGGGCGTTCGTCGCCGGGATGCGGGAACTCTGGTCGCGGCACGCCGGCGACGGGGATCTCGTCCTGACCGACGAGTACCTGAGGCCCGTCGCCGCGGAACTGGAGGGCCTGCGGGCTCCGTTCACCCCGCAGAGCCACCACCTTCAGGTGGCGTCGGAGGGGGGCGAGCCGCTGCTGGTGCTCAACCGCTCCTACGGTGGGCTGTCGTTCCCCTTCAGCCGCTTCACCCACGTGTGGGACGAGGGCGGCGGTCCGGGTGTCTGCGACGCGCTGCGGGAGCAGGCCGCGGGTCTCACGCCCCCGGGCGCGGTCCTCGCGGAGCTGACCGGCGGTCCCGTGACGAGCAACCTCAATCTGCACGGCCGGCTCACCGAGTATCAGATCGTGTGCCCGGGGGAGACCAGCACCGTGCCCGAGGAGCGGCGCATCCACCTGGACGACCTCCGCCTGGAGCACGACGCGCGCGAGGACCGACTGGTGCTGCGCTCGAAGCGCCTGGGACGCGAGGTGATCCCGGTGTACCTGGGCTATCTGGTGCCCCTCGCGCTTCCGGAGACGCCCCGCACGCTGCTGCTGCTGTCCCCGACGTCGATGGCCCCGCTCGACGTGTGGGCCGGGGTCCCCGCCGGTCCGGCCCGTCAGGGGGTCGCCCGCCGTCCCCGTGTCCGGCACGGCGACCTGGTCCTGGCGCGACGGGGGTGGTCCACGACCGGCGCCTTCCTTCCCCTGTCCCCGGCCGACGCGTCGGAGGAGGCGAGGTTCCTCGCCTGGCGGCGGTGGCGGCGTCTGCACGGGCTCCCGGCCCGGGTCTTCGCCACCGTCTCCGGCGGTCCGCCCGGAGCGGCGGGCACCAAGCCGCAGTACGTCGACTTCGACAGCCCACTGTCGCTCGCGGCGTTCGCCGCCCTGGTCAAGTCGGACGAGGATCGGGTCGAACTGCGCGAGGCGCTGCCCACCGAGGACGCGCCGCACGCCGTGAGCGACCGCGGCGGCCACGTCGCCGAGCTCTCCGTCGAGACGTACACCACCACCCGACACACCGAGGAGACGGCACCGTGTCCGATGTGAAGCCCGCCCCCGGCGCCTGGCAGGCCCTGCACGTCTTCTACGCCGCCAACCCCCAGCCGCTGCTGGTGGACTGTATCGGCCCGCTGGTGGCGGAGTTGCGCGAGGACGGACTGCTCGCCGGTCACTTCTTCATCAACTACTGGCTGGAAGGGCCGCACGTCCGCCTGCGGTTGAGGCCGGCGAGCGAGGAGGCGGGCCAGGAGGTGCGGCGACGGGCCGAGGAGGCCGTCGACGCCTTCCTTCGCAGGCGGCCGGCCCTCTACGAGGTCGATTCCGGCTTCCTCAACGAGTTCTACAACACCCTTTTCGAGATCGAGTTCCCCGAGGGCGACCGCGGCGACTTCCTGGGCGCGGACGGCCGGATGCGGCTGCGGCCGAACAACTCCCGCTCCCGCGAGCCCTACGAGCCGGAGTACGGCAAGTACGGCGGACCCGCCGGGGTGGAACTCGCGGAGTGGCACTTCGCCCACTCCAGCGATCTCGTGATCGAGGCCTTCGGCAGGATGAACCTGCACCTGCGCACCGTACTGCTCGGGACCTCGGCGCAGCTGATGATGGTGATGGCCGGCTGCTTCCTGCCCGGCGACGACGAACTCGCCGACTACCTCCAGCGGTACTACGAGTTCTGGCATCGCGCCTTCCCCGGCACCGGCTTCATCGGCTCGACGGAGTACGACCGCCACTACGCGGAGACGGCGCCGCGACTGGGCCGGCGGTTCGACGAGATCCGCCGTGCGCTCGCCGCGGACCGTCTCGATCGGCTCCCCCCCTTCCTGCACGGCTGGGCCGAACACTGCCTGCTGCTGCGCGGGCGGGTGGTCGACCTCGCGCGTGCGGGGAAGCTGGTCTTCCGGTCCTGGGACGGCACCCGGGACGAGCGGGTCACCGACCCGGACGTCGTCCTTCCGCTACTGCTCTCGCCGTACATGCACATGACGAACAATCGGCTGCACGTGACCATCCGGGACGAGGCCTACCTCGCCCACGTCCTCGGCCGGGTGCTGCGCGCCGACACCGATTCCGTGCCGGAGGCCCGCCCGTGAGCGCGGAGCCGACCACCCTCTTCGAGCGACGTCCCCGGTTGCGCCCGGAGATCCTGCTCAGCGAGCCACTCCTGCGCGGCCCGGCCACCGTGCACCTGATCCGGGACCCGGTCGTCGGCTCCGCCTTCGAGGTCGGCCCGAAGGAACACTTCCTCATATCCCGTCTGGACGGGGAGAGAAGTCTGGGAGAGATCGGCGGGGAGTACGCGCGGGAGTTCGGCAAGCGACTGGGCGAGGCCAACTGGAACCGGCTGCTGGGACTCCTCGGCGGCCGAGGACTGCTCGTGGGTTCGCCCCGGCGGGAGGTCGTCGCGGCGCCGAGCACGCCCGCGCGCGTGGGCGGCCTGTACCGGGGCAGCCTGCGCCTCGTCGCGGACGCGGACGCCACCGCCGAACGCTTGCGACGACTCCTGAGCCCCCTGCTGCGCCCCGTCGTCCTGCTGCCGTCGCTCGCGCTCGGGCTGGCCCTCCAAGTGGCGCTGGTCGTCGGGATCGAGACGGTGCTCCGGGACACCTGGTGGCTTCTGCGGCACCCCGTCCCCCTGATGGCGGTCTTCTCCCTGCTCTGGACGAGCACCGTGGCCCACGAGCTGGCTCACGGGATCGCCGCCCGGCGTTACGGGGCGGCGGTGAGCGAGATCGGGCTGCGGTGGAGGCTGCCGTTCGCGACCATGTACTGCCGGGTCGGCGACTACCGCTTCCTCCCACGTCGCCGACATCAGTTGACCATCGCCGCCGCCGGGGCACTGGCCAACCTGCTCTTCCTCCTCCCGTTCGGGCTCTGGTGGGCCGTCCTCGAACCGGCGGACCCCACACGCCGGACGCTGTCGGGGCTGTTGCTCCTGGGCGGCGTACAGGCCCTGGTCAACCTGGTGCCCCTGCCCCCCCTCGACGGCTACACCATGCTCGCCCACCTGCTCCGCGCCGCCGACCTCGCGGCGGACAGCGGGCGGTACCTCAGACTGCGGACACGGGACCGCCCGGCCGCCGCGCGCTACCCGCGCCGGGCTCGGACGATCTACACGGCGTACGGCATCGGTTCCTGCGTCCTGGTCTGTCTGCTCGTGGCCGCCCCCGTGACGGCCGCGTACGCCCTGTTCGCCCCCTGACGGGCCCGTTCCCAGGAGTTCCCTTGAAGGACACACCGACCGCGCCGGCCTCCCCCGGCGAACCCGACCCGGGTGCCGCCGTCCGCGTGGTGGAGGTGAGCAAGCGCTACGGCCGACGTCAGGCCCTGGACCGCGTCACCCTCCAGGTCGCGCGGGGCGAGTTCCTCGGCCTGCTCGGCCCCAACGGCGCCGGCAAGACCACCCTGGTCGAGATCATGGAAGGGCTGCGCCGACCCGATTCCGGAAGCGTCCGCGTGTGGGACCGCTCGCCCTGGCCACGGGACACGGCACTGTTGCCGCGTCTCGGCGTGCAGACGCAGTCCTCGGCGTTCTTCGTGCGCCAGACCGCGGCCGAACATCTGAGGACCGTGGCCGCCCTCTACCGCGTGGGCCGCGCGGCGGCCGACCGCGCCCTGGAGAGCGTGTCGCTGACGGACCAGCGTGACACCCGGGTGGAGAACCTCTCCGGTGGTCAGCGTCAGCGACTGGCCGTCGCCTCGGCACTGGTCCACGAACCCGACCTGCTCTTCCTGGACGAGCCCACCGCCGCCCTCGACCCCCAGGCCCGTCGCGACCTGTGGGACGTGCTCCGCCGGCTGCGACAGGCGGGGCGCACCATCGTGTACACCACGCACCACCTGGACGAGGCGGAGGCGCTCTGCGATCGCGTCGCGATCCTCGTGGCGGGTCGGGTCGTCGCGCTGGACTCGCCCCGGGGCCTGGTCGACGCCGCGGGCGCCGCCACGTCCGTGCTGCTCCCCCCCGGCCGGATGACTCTCTCCGAGGCCGGAGCCATCCCCGGGGCGGACCGCGTGGAGGAGCGGGGCGGCGGACTGGTGATCGAGACACGTGCCTCCGGCCGGCTCCTGTCGGCTCTGGACGCCCTGGGCGGCCTGGAGGGCGTCCAGACCCGTACGGCCACCCTGGAGGACGTCTACCTTCGGCTCACCGCCGAGGCCGCACACACCACGACAGAGACGGGAGGCACGACGTGAGCGCCTACAGCGCACTGACCGCCGCGGGATTCAGGGCCCAGATTCGCGACGCCACGACGCTCTTCTTCACCTTCGCCTTCCCGTTGATCTTCCTCGTCGTGTTCGGGCTGATCTTCGCCGGGCAGGAGGTGGAGGAAACCGGGCGGCCCTACATCTCGTACATCGCGCCCGGCGTGATGTCGTGGGGTGTGGGCAACGCGGCCGTGTTCGGCATCGCGTTCACCCTGATGCAGTGGCGGCGCGACGACCTGCTGCGGCTGATCCGCATGACGCCGACCGGCCTGCCGACAGTCCTGGCCTCCCGCTACGTGCTCGCCCTCGGCGTCGGGGTCGTCCAGGCCGCGGTGTTCATCGGGGTGGCCACGCTCCCGTTGTTCGGCCTCGTCCTGGGCTCCGGGTGGCCCCTGGTGCTGCCGGTCCTGCTGCTCGGCATCACGGCGTTCCTGTCCATAGGCGTGATCATCGGCAGCTATGCCGACACACCGGAGGCGGTCGCGGCGATCGCCAACTTCCTGATGGTTCCCATGGCCTTCCTGTCGGGATCGTTCCTGCCGCTGGACATGATGCCGACCTGGCTGAGGACCGTCTCGCTGGCGCTGCCGCTGCGCTACTTCAACGACGCCGTGGCCACCGCGCTGACGGGTGGCGGCGACCTCGGCGACATCGCGCCGGCCTGCGGTGTCCTCGTCGGCTTCACTCTCCTCTTCGGGGCGCTCGGCCTGAGGACCTTCCGATGGAGCGATCGCGTATGACCGGCACCTCGGACGGTCGGGGCCAGCCGCTGGAGGACGCGCGACGTCGACTGCGCTCGGCGCTGGCCGCGCGCGGCCTGCCCGGGGGCGCGCCCGAGGTGGTCCCGCTCGGCGCACGGGACGTCCGCGACGATCCGTACGCCGCGGAGCGTCCCTCGGCACTGGTGCACCTGACGGCGCGGGAGGTGTTGGTGGGGCCCTGGGGCGGGGACGCCGGCGCCCGCGCCTGCGGTACCTGCCTCGCCCTGCGTTGGCAGCGGTTGCGCTCGCGCACCGAACGCGAGGCGTTGGAGACCGGCGCGCCGTGGAGCGCCGCGCCTGGGTGGCCGGAGCTGCCCGACTTCGTGGTCGACGCCGTGCACGCGCTCTGCCTCGCGGTCACCGGCGACGCACCGGGGCCGACGCCCCCCGGCCCCACGCCCGCCGATCGCGCCTTGTCACAGGTGAGCCGCGTGGACATGGCGACTCTGGCCGTGCGTACCCATCCCCTCTACGCGGATCCGCTGTGCCCTCACTGCGGCCCGGACGGAGTGGACTCCCGCGCGGAGGCGCGACTGTCGCCGACCAGCCGTCCCAAGCCGGCGGTGGACGCCTATCGCTTGCGACCCGCCCGCGAGTACCCCTTGGCACCGGGGGCCCTGGCCAACCCGGTCACCGGCCTGCTCGGGGCCGGGACCTGGCTGAACGTCACCTCGCCGACGACCGCCCCCGTCGCCGGCAGCGTCTTCGTGCGAGGGTACGCGGGGCTGACCGACGTGACCTGGAGCGGCCAGGCCAACGGGTTCGCGGCCAGTCGCGACCTGGCCTTCCTGGAGGGCCTGGAGCGCTACGCCGGCACGCACAGGCGGCGGGGAACGCGACCGCTGACCGCGTCGTACCGCGCTCTCGGGGAGGATGCCCTCGACCCCGCGGACTGCGGCTTCTACGCGGCGCGGACCTACCGTGAGGACCCGATGGTCGAGCCGTTCGATCCCGACCGGCCGATCCCCTGGGTGTGGGGGTACTCGCTGCGGGACGATCGTCCGCTTCTGGTGCCGGCCCGGCTGGTGCACTACAGCGCGGGTCTGGCCGCGGACAACTTCGTCTTCGAGTGCTCCAACGGATGCGCGATCGGCGGCTGCCCGGAGGAGGCCGTCCTCGGCGGGTTGCTGGAGTTGATCGAGCGGGACGCCTTCCTGCTCGCCTGGTACGGAGGGACCCGGTTGCCGGAGATCGATCTGTCGGCGGTCCCGGATCCGACGATCCGCGCCATGATCGACCGGGCCGCGCTCCAGGGCTACGACGTGCGCGCCTTCGACAACCGGATCGACCTCGCGATACCGGTCGTCACCGGGCTGGCGGTCCGCCGGGACGGCGGGGACGGCCTGCACTCCTTCGGCGCCGGGGCCTCGCTGGACCCGTCGGCCGCGCTGGAGGACGCTCTGTCGGAGGTGCTGACGTACATCCCGCACCTGCCCGGTCAGGTGCGGGAACGGCGCGCGGAACTCCGCGCGATGGCGGACGACTTCAGCCGGGTGCGGCATCTGAAGGACCACGCCCAGTTGTACGGACTGCCCGAGACGGCCCAGCACGTGGAGCCCTACCGTCGGCCGCTCGCGGTCCGTGCCCCGGCCGAGCTGTACGCGCGGTGGGAGCGGACCGCGCGCCCCCGCACCGGGGATCTGGCGGACGACGTGGCGTTCTGTGTGGCGGAGGTGGCGCGGGCCGGGATGGACGTGATCGTCGTCGACCAGACCACGCCGGAGCAACTGCGCATGGGGCTGAGCACCGTGTGCGTACTGGCCCCCGGTCTCCTGCCGATCGACTTCGGCTGGTCGCGTCAGCGGGCGTTGGAGATGCCCCGTCTGCGCAGTGCCGCCCGGCGCGGGGGGCTGCGAAACACGGACCTGGAGGACCGGGAGATCCGGCGGGTCCCGCACCCCTTCCCCTGAGGCGGCGCGTCGCCGGAGGTGGGCGACGTGCGTCGGCGCCCGGCCGGAGCCGGGCGCCGACGCCGCCGGGAACGCCCGGTCAGGCGCTGCAGGAGGTGGTGCTGGTGGTGGAGGAGCAGGTCGAGGTGGACGAGCAGCTCGTGGAACCGGCGAGCACGACCTCGCTGGCGTCCGAGTAGTCCGAGATCTCGAAGGTCTCCGACTCCAGCTCCAGGATCTCGTCGGCGAGGGCGGCCAGGGTCGACTTGTCAGCCATGATCACTCCAGGGTGCTCCACCCGGGCTCGTCCCGGGGCGGTTGCTCCATTGCACCGGCCGCCGCCGGCGCCGCGGACCGCTTGCGACTGTCATGTCACTGCCAGTCCATGCCGGCGGGGTGACAGTGAACGGTCAGCGGTCGTCCGTCGCCGCCCCCGAGCATGGCCGGGTGAGCGAAACGGCCCGTGTCCCCCTCGACCGGCACACCACCGTCCTCGGCCATCTCGAGGCGGTGCTGCGCCCTCTCACCGTCCTCGCGATGGACCTGCATCGCCATCCCGAACCCTCGGGAGAGGAGGAGTGGACGGCCGCCCGTGTCGCGGCGGCGCTGAAGGCGGAGGGATACGTCACGACCTCGGGCGTGGGCGGCCACGGGATCGTGGGGACGCTCGCGAACGGGTCGGGGCCCCGGATCTACCTGCGGGCCGAGTTGGACGCCCTGCCGATCGAAGAGCGGACCGGGCTGCCCTACGCGGCCGAGGGTCCGCACACTCACGCCTGCGGACACGACCTGCACTTGGCGGCGTTGGTCGGCGCGGCGACGCTGCTGGCCCGCTCCCGGGGCCACTGGAGCGGCACGGTGGTCGTCGTGGGGCAGCCCGCCGAGGAAACGCTGACGGGGGCCCGCGCGATGCTGGAGGCCGGCCTCTACGGCCGCTTCGGGCGCCCGGACGCGGTCCTGGCCCAGCACACGGCTCCCCTGCTGGCCGGCATGGTCGCGCACGGCCACGGGCAACCGGTGCTGGCCGGTGGCGTCGAACTCGCCGTCACCCTGCACGGTCGGGGCGGACACGCCGGCGCTCCGCACCTCACGGTGGACCCGGTCCTGGCCGCCTCGGCGGTGGTGACGCGTCTTCAGGGCATCGTGTCCCGCGAGTGCGCGCCCGCCGAACAGACCACGATCACGGTGGGTCGGTTCCACGCCGGCTCGCACAGCTCCGTCGTCCCGGACCGGGCCGAGTTGGGCGTCACCGTGCGCGCCCTCTCCCCCGCCTCGCTGGACCGGGCGGTGTCGGCCGTACGGCGCGTGGTGCGGGCCGAGGCGGTGGCCTCGGGCTGTCCGCGCGATCCGGAGATCACCGAGGTGTCCCGCTCCCCCGCGACGCTCCCGGACGCCCGGCTGACCACCGCCGTGCGCGAGGCGCACCGACGGGTCCTCGGCGCCGAACGCGTGACGCTCTGGGGTCCCTCGATGGCCACCGAGGACTTCGCGCTGTACGGCGACGCCGGGCGCGACCTCCACGGCTGCCCCGGGGTGCCGTTGGGCTACTGGATGGTCGGTGTGGTGGGGCCGCGTCAGTGGGCCTCGACCCCCGGCGCCGACACCGCCGAGCGGCTGTCCCGTCTCCCGTCCAACCACTCGCCGCGCTTCGCGCCGCACCTGCCCACCGCCCTGCCCTCGGCCACGACGGCGCTGACCACCGCGGCGCTGACCCTGCTGGGCCCGGCCGCGACCCGCTGAACACGTCGCGGCGGGGGCGTCGAAGGTGCGCGGGTCGCGTCTCGGCTTGAAGTACCTCCTCGAATCCCGCCGGAGGTGCTGCCGCGCGGGCCGCGACAGGCGGGACGACGGAGTGAGTCCGCTTCGGTCGTGCCGGGCGGCCCGCCGTGACCATCGCGCTCCGCGACCCGGGCCCACGACGAGCGCGGTGCCCACGACCCGCCCGATCACGGGGGCGTGGACACCGCGCGCGCGTCGGCGCGGCCCGGGGCGGGGACGACGGACCGGTCCCGTACGGACCGTCGCCCCCCGGCGCCCCGGGCCGAACCGTCGGGCGGACCGGGACCGCGCACGACGGCACGGCCCGGTTCACCCGCGTCCGACCCGACCGGGCCGGGTCGGACCGCCCGACAGGCAGGGCGGCCGGACCCGGACCCGGTCGTGATCAGGCGCTGCTGGCCGTACCGGCGCTGCTGAAGGTGCCGGACGGCGTGGAGATGGAGCTACCGGTGCCGGCGGTCCCCGCGGTGCTGCCCGGGGCGTGCGCGGAGGGCAGGACCTCCAGCTCGGGCAGTTCCTGGGCCAGGCTGAGGTCGAGCTCCGGCGTGGTGCCGTCGAAGGTGATCTCGGACATGGTGATCCTCCTGGGTCGGAGCCGGTGGACGGGCGTCCACCGGATGGTGGGGGCGTCGCGGCCGGTCAGGGGACCGGCCGCGCGGGCTTCAGTGGCTGCCGGCCGTACCGGCGCTGCTGATCGATCCCGCCGGGCAGGACGCGCAGCTGATGCTGCTGGCGCTGCCCAGGGTGCTGCCGGGCGCCTGGGCGGCGGGCAGCGGCTCCAGTTCCGGCCGCTCCTGCTCCAGAACGAGTTCGAGGTCGTGGATGTCCGACACGGGTCTCTCCTTTCCTTGACTGCGGCTGTGCGGTGTGGGGACGGGCTTGTGGACGATGGGAGGACGGGGCCCCTCACCCGGATCGGGGCCACCGTCCGGCGGCACCGACTACTTCGAGCTCAGGGTGCTCGCGGTGCCCCAGGTCATCGCGGGGCAGGAGCCGGACCCCACGGTGGCGGCGCAGGACACGTTGCCAGCGGAGTACTCCTCGGGGAGCACCTCCAGTTCCAGCGGCTCCTGCTCCAGGCGCAGATCGAGTTCGTTCACGGCGTATCTCCTCTTCTTCACCTTGCGGATGTTCGTCCCCCGCGAGAGGGGACCGGTGCGGCCCGGTACGGGCCGGCCTTGGGGCGCGCTCGGACGAGCACGCGACGGTCAGCCCGAGCTGCTCGCGGAGCCCACGCTGCCGACGGATCCTCCCGGGCAGGAGAAGGAACCGGCGGTGCTGAGGGATCCGGCGCAGGAGCCCGCCGAGTGGGTGTCGGGCAGAACCTCGATCTCGGGTGCTTCCTGCTCCAGGCGGAGGTCCAGGTCGTTCATGGGCTTGGTCCCTTCGTGATCGTCGGGTTCCGGTCGAGGCGACCGGGACGGCGCACCGGGTGTGCGCCGGGCTCGTGGTCTCGGGGCCCCGCCTCCGGTCCGCGGTGGCGGACTCCGGAGGGGAACGAGGGGGCTCCCGAGGAGGGGGCCTCGTCAGGGCGGTGCCGGTGCGGTCTCCCGCGCCGCGCGCCCGAGCAGCGCCTCCTCCAGGGGGAGGAAGCCCAGCCGGTTGAGGGTCATGTGCATGTGCATCAGCAGCAGCCGGGACGCCACCGCCTCGCGGTCCGCCGCCAAGGCCCGGTGGACTCCGTCGACCACCCGGTCCGCCAGGCGTCGGAGGGGCTCCGTCGCGACGGGATCGGGGGTCCGGGACCTCAGGGCCCGAGTCCAGCGACCCGCCTGCTCCTCCGTGCGACGCAGCAGCGTGGGATCGCCGGCCTCCGCGGACGTCCAGTGCTGCCAGTGCAGGCGCCACACCCGGTCCCTCTGTTGGGGGCCGAGGGCGCCGGTGCAGGCTTGGAGGAAGGAGACGGCCAGCAGAGCCCGGGCCGAGCGATCGTCTCCCGTGGTCCGCACCGCCTCCAGCGCGACGCGACTGCTCTCCTCGAAGACGCCCTCGGCGATCTCGGTGGCGGCCGGCGACCCGTAGTAGTGGTGCTCCCTGCCGTACACGCCGAGGGAGAGGTGTCGACGGCCGTGCCGGGGGAGGAGGTTCTCGGCCGAGGGGTGCAGTCGTCGCACCTCGCCCGAGGCGGTGCGTCGGTGGTCGTGCCCCCGCCACAGGTCACGGCCCGCCGCCCAGCAGGCGTCCATGGTCGCCGGGTCGCCCTGGAACCGCAGCCGGAGGTGGGGGCCGCCCGCGTCGGCGTAGCGGATGAAGAACCACCGGGCGGCGCCGAGTCGGCGCGCCGCGGCCACCCATTGCGGGACGATGGTGGTGAGCAGGAGTTCGCCGTCCCGGTGGCCGGTGTGGTGAAGCCGCGCGTACAACCATTCAGAGGTGTTCATGTCACTCCGCTCCCGGGCTCGTGGGGCCGGTGAGGGCGACGTGCAGGCAGTGTTCCGCGACACGTTCCCCGCCGCCGGCGCGACCGGTGGGGTCGGCCCGGCCGGGTAGGCACTCGGTGAAGACCACCGGCTCCCCCGGGCGTTCGGTCATCCGATGGAGGGCCTCCAGTCCCACGGGGGAGGCGAAGGCGACCCACAGGGGTTTGCGGAGGGCGTCGCGGCGGGGGAAGCCGGTGTCCCGGCGGACGTAGACCTCGGCGGGCATGCCCAGGGACCGTCGCCAGTCGTCCACGCGCTCCAGGAACCCGGGCCAGTCCTCGTCGGCGCGGCGCCGGGGGACCTCGGAGCCGTCGCAGCGCCAGTGGGCGCGACGCACCACGGCGCGCCCGCGGGTCCGCCGGGGGAAGTGTCCGTGGCCTCGACTCACCGGCCCGTCGGTGCGCACGCCGTCGGCGTTGCCGGGGGGAAGCCACCACGGGTCCACCAGGGTCAGCAGCACCCGGGCGCCGCCACCGACGAGGTGGCGCGGGACGGTTCCCAGGTAGACCGGGGCGACCGGGGCGCCTCCGGGGCGTCGCAACTCCAGCGCGTGGCGCTCGGGGTCGTGCGCGAGTTCGAGTTCCGTCGGCTCGGTGCCGGGTCCGTGCGGGCGAGGGGTGCCCGGCCAGCGCAGGGCCGGCAGCAGCCCGGCGCTGTCCGCCTGGAGAGGGCTGACCTCGCGCGCGGGCAGGAACTCCAGGCACTCCGCGCCCGGGTGGAGCGTGGTCGCCCAGTCCCGGAGGCGGTCGGCGAAGCCGTTGCGCTCGGCGCCGTCGATCAGGCGGTGGAACCGCGCCGCGAGAGCGCCGCTGCCGGAGGAGATCTGGTTGACGACGACCAGGGGGCCGTCCTGGCCGCCGTCGGCGAGTTGGAACAGCAGGGAGACGGACGGAAGGCAAGCGGACCGGCCCGCGTGGGCGGGTCGGCGCGCCTCGGAGATCGGCACGGGAACGGCGGACTCGGCGATGTCCCGGCAGAAGCCGAACACGTCACGGCACACCCCGCCGTCGCCGAAGCGGGCGACGAAGGCGTCGGTGAGCGCCTGGTACTCGTCGGACACCCGCAGTGACGCGCAGGCGGCCTCGGCGTGCCGGAGCACGGCCCGGCGGGCCCGGCCGTCCGGCGGGGCGGCGTCGGTGGTTCCGGCCCGGTCCTCGTAGACCAAGGTGACGTCCTCCAGCGGCCACGCGTCGGGCGCTCCCAGCGCGTCGAGTGCGGCGGCCAGGGCGGTTCGCACGCCGCGCAGGGCCTCGGCGCGCTCGGGTGGGGTGCCGTCGGCCACACGCGCCAGGTGGTGGGACACCTCGTCGAGTCGGGCGGCGGCCTCGCGGCCGTCGGGGTCCGGGGCGTCCGCCAGCAGGGCGGTCAGCCAGGGGACGATCTCTTCGGGCGGGCAGGGGTCGTCGACGAGGAGGAGCCCGCTCGCCAGGTGGCGTTCAAGGCGCTCGGCGGGCATCCCGCCGGGGGCGGCGGTCTCGGGGCCGGCCGGCAACGCCGTCAGGTCGGGGCGGTCGCGGACCTCCACGGTCTCCTCGTGGGCCCAGGCCCATCCCTCGTTGACGGTCCACAGCGGCACGCTGAGCCGCGCGGTGTCGCCCGTGCCCCCGAGGGCGTCGTTGGGGCGCCAGACCAGCCGGTCGCGCACCTCCGGCCGGGGGGCCGCCGCGTGCAGCAGCGTCCGGACGGTCAGCGGGTGGAGACCCACGCGTACCCGCGGCCCGTGGTCCGCGCCGGGCACCGTCACATCCGTCAGCGACGACAGGGGGCTGGTCTTCAGGGCGGTGCGTACGGCGTATCCGTAGGCGGTGACGCGTTCACCACGGTCCAGCGGACGGTCTTTGGTGGTCCGGGCGAAGAACATCGGCGTGACCACCGACAGTCCTCGGGCGACGACCGGCTCCGTCATGAGCGTGCGCAGCGCCCGTTCCTGCGTGGCGCGTGTCGTGGGCACGGCGTCGGCCAGGCCGGCCCTGAGGGACAGCAGCCGGTCCGCGACCCGCGTCCAGCGCCGCGGCGGCTCGGGGTCAACGCCGGCCCGGCGGAGGACCTCCGCGACGACGGCGGAGAGTTCGGCGGAGACCGCCACCGGGTCGGCGGCGTGCGCGGCGCGCCGCCAGCGCAGGCAGGACCGGCGCTCGGTCGGGGTCCCCATCAGGGGCACGGCGACGTAGAGCAGGTCGGAGACGGTCGGGCCCAGCGAGGCCAGCTCCGTCCGGGCGGCGGCGACCCCGTCGAGAAGGTGGGCGATGTCGTTCGCCGCGAGGGGCGCGACGGCGCGGGCGGGGAGCCCGGCGATGCGGGCGAGGGCGGGCCCGACCGCGTGCGGGGTTTCCACGGATGTGGGGGTGTCGACGACGAGGGTGTCGCGGATCATGTCAACCACCCCGCCAGCAGGACGAGTGTCCGGGCGCAGAACGCCGCGATGACCAGCCCGTAGACGACGCAGATGACCCCGAAGAGTTGGTACCGGGCGCGCTGGGACCGGCTGCGGGCGGCCAGCCAGCTCGGCACGGGCTGGCGCAGGACCCGGCAGCGCAGCGCCGTCAGGGCCCGGGACCTCAGGTTCACGGCGCCGAAGGCGGCCTCCAACGCGTGGTAGCCGTCGGTCGGCAGCAACGGGTTGAGGTTGGCGAGCAGGAGTCCGAGTTGGAGCCACACCATCAGCACGGCGAGGTGTCCGAGGCTTCCGGAGGCGTTGTGGGCGACGACGGACCACCCGCCCAGCCACAACAGGTCCAGCGCCACCCCGGCGAGGGCGATGACGACGCGCGGACCGCGGGTGGTCAGCCGGTACGCGTCGGTGCGGTCGACGTAGGCGGCGGGCACGACGTAGAAGAGCAGCCCGATACCGATCTCACGGACCCGTACCCCGTAGAACCGGCACGCCACCCCGTGGTTCAGCTCGTGCAGCAGCGTCTGGACCAGCATGGCCCCGACGAGGACGGCCCACCCCCAGCCCAGGCCGGACAGGCTGGGCCCCTGGGCCGCCGCCGGCGAGACGACGACCGTGGCGGCGAGGAAGAGACTGCCGAGGGCCGCGAGCGCCCAGAGCGCGCCGAACAGGCGTGGGGCGCGCCGCAGCACGGCGGCGACGGGGTCGAGGGCGGCGGACACACCGGAGCCGACCAGAGCCCGACGCGGCATGTGGCTGCTGCGGGCGAAGCGGACGCCGGCCTCCTGCCGGCCTCCGGCGGGCGGCACCGTGAGGAGTCCCGCCGCGCGCAGCTCGCCCAGGAAGTCGAGCACCACGCGGGTGGAGTCGTCGGCGCGGTCCCCTTCCCGGGGCCGGACCGCCCGCCGGGCGAACTCGCGTCCGGTCATGCTGCCGTCCAGCGCCCGCAGGATGGCGGCCCCGCTGCGCGAGAGCCGGGTGTAGTGGCCGTTGACGGGGTCGAAGGCGAGGGGTTCTCCGTTGAGCCCCTCGGTGAGCTCGACGTCGGGCCGCACGGCGGGACGTTCGGTGTCCAGCCAGGAGGTCCCCGGAGCGGGTGTCCGGTCCGTCGTCCGGCTGTTCATCGCGGGTCGCCGTCCTGGCTCGCCGCCGCGGTCCGCGGGTGGCCCAGGGCGAGGCCGAGCAACTGGGCCCGTCCGGCGCCGTCCAGGCCGAGGTGGGTGCGCCCCGCCGCGCTGAGGACACCGGCGAAGACGGAGCCGACGGCCCCGCCCGCGAGCGCGGCCAGCCACACGGAGTGCGCGAAGGCCGCGCCCCGGGCGAGAAGTCGCCGGTGACCGCCGACGCCGTGGCGCTCCACCGCCGTGGAAAGGTCGCCGTGGACCACGATCACGGCGGGCGCGGCCGCGAACTCCAGTTGGAGCACCATGTCCTCCAGCGGCGGAAGCTCGTGAGGTTCCGGCTTCAGCGCTCGCTCGCCGGTGTCGTAGCGGTGGATGCCGCGCGGCAGGTCGGCGACGTCGCGGGCGAGGACGGAGGCCACGGGCGAGGGCAGCTCGGGGTGGGACGGGGCCCACAGGCGGGCGTCCTGCTCGCAGGCGTACTCCAGCGAGCGGGCCAGCAGCGCTCCGTCCAGCGGCGCCCGCGACCAAGCGCGCACGGCGCCGCGCCTGCGCAGGGCCCGCACCGCTCCGCCGGGCAGGGGGGCCGCGACCCGAGGGGCGGACGTGGTGTCCCCCGCGGGTGAGGGCGGCGCGTTCAGGAGGTCCTCGGTGAGGCGGCCGATGTCGATCAGTGGCATGTACCGCTCCCTTCCTGGTGGAGACGGACCGCGGCGGTGAGCAGCATGGGGCCGCTGGCACCCGTCACCAGTTCGCGGTGGGGCTGCAGTGGGTGGGGGTCGAGGAGGCCGATCGCGGTACCGGTGGCCGCGGAGACCAGGGCGAGTTGCGCCAGGGCGCAGCCGGTGTCCAGGTTGCCGACCCGGTAGGAGAACGGTCCGTACTTGCGGGCGACGCGACCGACGTCGGAGGCGAAGATCAGGTAGACGTCGGGCCCGTCGGCGGACCCGGAGGGCGGCGCACCCAGGGCCTCCAGGAGCGTGTCGGCGTGGTCGGGGTGCGGGTGCATGGCCGTCAGGGCGTGGGCGGCGGCGTCGTAGTAGTGGACCCCGTCGGGGAAGCCGGGAACCCCGCGGAGCACCGTGTAGACGTGGCACGAACCGAGGTTCCCGCCGCTGGGAGCCCAGCGGTTGACCCTGCCGGGATCGGTGTACTCGCCCGCGTCGGCGGGCGCGCGCAGTCCCGCGCTGAAGCGGAGGGCCGCGGCGAGGGCCTCGGGCCAGGCCGCGGGTGTCGTCCCGTCCGCGAGGGCGGTGAGTTCGGGGAGGTTCGCCTCCGGGAGCGGGTGGCGCGGGTTGCTCGGATAGCGCAGGTGCTCGAACTGCAACCCGACGTTCTCCGGGCGGAAGTGGTGCTGGTGCGCCTTGGGGTTGACGAGGTGGCGTGGGGGGAAGCCGACGGCGTGCTCGTAGTGCAGCGGCGCGTCCGGCGGGGCCTGGGTGCGCTCGGTGACGGTGGGGTAGCAGGTCGGGCAGTCGGCCTCGGGGGTCAGCTTGGACAGTTCGGTGCCGGCGCTCTCCAGATCCACCACGACCTGTCCGCCGAGGGACTGGGCGGGCTCGTTGCGGAGCAGCAGGGCTCGGATCTCCTCGGCGATCAGCCCGACGGCGAGCAGCGAACCGGCGGTGGGCGCCGACTCCCACAGCCGGGAGTCGCTCTCGGGTCCGACGGCGGCGCGCGCGCAGCGGGCGCATGCCGTGGCGGTGGGGTCCACCAACGGTCCGACGGCGACGCGACCGTCGCGCTCGTCCGCCAGCAGCAGGCGCAGCCCGCGGCGGACGGCGACGTCGACGAGCCGGTCGACGGTGTCGGGGTGGGCGGCGAGGTCGACCACCAGCAGGGTGTCGTCGACCAGGGTGTCCTCGGTGTCCGGGGCGGCCGGGGCGACGTCGTGGACGCCGAGGTCGGCGAGGGCCGAGGCGAGCGGGGCCCGCCAGGCCTCCCGGACCGCGAGTCGGACCCGCGACGCCGTGGCCGCGCGGGCCATGAGGCTGGAGTGGGCGTGGACGCGGCTGCAGTCCAGGGTCCGGGACATCCAGATCGCCGCGGTCGGCGACGGGCCCGCGCCCTCGGGTGCGGCGACCTCCTGCGCGGCGTCCTCCAGGACACCGCCGAAGTAGAGCGTGGCGATCGCCTGACCGACGGTCCGCAGGGGCCAGCCGGTGGACTCGGCGAGCGCGGCGTGGTCGCGGGTGCCGTCGAGCAGCGGGAGCAGGGTCCGGCGGAGCACCGGCGCGGAGTCCCCGCGCAGGTGTTGGCGTTCGGCCGCGCCGTCGATGACGACGCCGTCCGCCGTGTCGACGATGTGCAGTCCGCGGCAGAGGCGAGGGCGTTCGGGCACCCGGAACTGGGGGTCTCCGTCGACGGCGGCGGCCAGGACGGCGGCGGGGGTTCCTCGGCGGGAGGCGTCGTTGGCGAGCGCGTTCATCGGGCACCTCCACGACCCGCGAGGAGCGGTCGGCCCACGTCCTCCGCGAGTGCCCGCCATCCGTCGTCCGGTGCGAGCGGCGTGCCGCAGTCGGTGCAGCCGTGGACCCCGATCAGGGTGTCGCCGAAGAGGGAGCGGGTGAGCACGTTGTAGAAGACGACATGGCCGGGCTCGACTCCGCGACCGGCCCGGTGACGCGAGACCAGGTCCACGGTGACGCCGGCGGCGATCATGGTCTGGGCGTCAGTGTGTCCGGCGACGCCGTTGTCCGGCGCCGACTCGAACGACGCCTCGATCGCCCGCGAGACGTCGCGCCCCTGGTCGTGCTGTCCCCTGCGGCGCAGGTAGCAGCTGTAGCAGGGCCCCTCACCGGGTACCACGAGCGGTCCCACCCGGATCACCGGGTACTCGTGGACCACGGGCAGCCAGGCCGTTCCCCAGGCCGCGTGGAGGCGGGCGACCCGCGCCAGCAGAGCTGTCTCGTGGCGCCAGGTGGCGACGACGCGCAGCGAAGCGTGGGGCCACTCCGCGGAGCGGCGTCCGAGCACGTCGGCTTCGGAGGAGGACCAGCCGGCCGTGGCGGCCAGGTGGTCGGCCACGCCACGACCGAACGCGCCGGTCCACAGGACGTGAGTGGGCTGGATGTTGAGCGGCACGGGCGTTCTCCTAGGCGAACGGCTGAGGGTGGGGGTTGAGCGCCTGTTCGGGATGGCTGGTGAATCCCGTGGCCTCGGGTGCGCGATACAGCCGGGGGTGGGCGAGGTACCGGTTGCGGTGGACGAAGGACAGCGGCATCAACTGGGGCACGACGACCCGGACCGACCGCAGACCCGCATGCCGCGCCTCGGAAGTGGTCAGCTCCACGGCGATCACCTCGGCGTCGACGGTGCCGAGCCGGTCGACCAGCCAGGCCAGCTGGTCGGCGGGGGCCGTCTCGGACGTCCGGGGCAGCTCGGCGAGGGCGCGGGTGGGGCGGGGGCGCCGTAGCAGGAAGTCGAAGGCGTCCCGGCGCTCCGGGCGCCCCATGTGGATGGCTCCGTGCAGCACGCTGGTGAAGTCCTGGGGGTCGTCCGGGACACGGTGCGGTGCCTGGAGCGCGATCCTGGAGGAGGCGGCCTCGCGGTAGATCTTGCGGACGACGTCGACCGGATCGGGTCCGGACGCGCACATGACCAGTTGCCCCAGGGACTCGTGGTGGTCGGAGAGGACGACGGCGTAGACGGTGGGGACGCCGATGTCGGTGGTCGCGTCGTAGAAGCGGTACTCGACGAATCCGTCGCGTACCAGGGCCCGTTGCTCGGCGAAGGCGGGGTCGTCGGCGAGGTCCAGTTCGGGCAGTTCCATCCGCTGGAGCCACACCAGCGAGATCGCGTCCCGCTCGATCGCCTCGCAGATTCCGTTGATCAGGGCCTGGTGGATGTCGGAGTGGACGGCGCAGCCCGTGGAGATGGGGTTGGCGATCCGCTCGCCGATCGCCTCGTGCGCGGTGAAGAGCCAGACGTGGGTGGCGGGTATCCACACCGGCCGGCCCCGGGTCAACGACCATCCGCGCACCCAGCGTTGGGGCAGGGCTGGGTCGGGGTCGATGAGCCAGTTGGCCTCGTCGGCGAGTTCGGTCCGCGAGCACCGCGGCAGCGCCTGGAGACTGACCGCGTCGTCGCCGAGCTCGTCCGCCGATGCCCAGCGGACCATGTGCGGCTGGTAGAAGGCGTTGGTGTAGCGTTCCACGGCCTCGGCGATGCTGATGAGCCTGGCGCGCTCGGGGTCGACGCCGCCGCCCGCCCCGTCCAGCCCCTGGGGCTGGGCGGGGGTGTCGGACCACAGAACCGTCGGGTCCCCGATCGAGGAGACGAACACCGGGTAGGGGGGCTCCCCCGGAAGCGGGGGCAGCCGGGAGGAGCCGCGTACCGGCCGGACGGCCGGCCCACTGACCGCTTCCAGCCGCCGGAGTCCGTCGAGTTCGCGTTCGCGCGTTTCCCTGCCGTCGTCCCGCACCGCCGGTCTCCTTCGCTGCGACTGTGGTGATGGGTACAGCCAACTCGCCGCCGACCGACGGAGCATCACTCCCGAAAGGTGAAATGCGGGACCCCGACGATCACCCGACGGGCGATCCGCGTCACCCGCCAGAGCCCCGTATCACCCTCGCGGGTGATACGGGGTCTCGGCTCGCGCGCGGCGCGCACAGCGCGAGGCCCGGCACCGCGGACGCGCGACACCGGGCCTCGAAGGCGACGACGGTCAGATCATCCCGCGCTCGACGGCGGCGAGGACGGCGTCCCTGCGGCGGCCCACGCGCAACTTGCGGTAGACGGCTTTGACCTGCGTCTTCACCGTGTTGAGCGAGACGTGACGGCGCACGGCGATCTCCTCCAGGGTGAGGTCGCCCGGCAGGAGCCGCAGGACCTCCAGCTCAGTGGGCGTCAGGGGCTCCAGGCCCCTGGGCGGCAGGGGCGGCCGGGGCGAGGGAACGACACCCGCGGCGACGGCGACGGGTGACACGGCGGCCCCACCGAGGTCGGGATCCGCGGCCGGCGCGCCCCCCGCGCTCCGCAGCCCCTCGACCAGGGCGGGGGGCAGCACGATCCCGGGCTCGAAGTCCGACCGCGTCGCGTGGGTGTCCGCCGATCGTCCGTACTCCTCGGCCTTGGCGTGATGGCCCGCCTCCGCGTGCCACCGGGCGGCCGTGCGCAACACCCGGATCACCTCGTCCCAGCCGCAGCGCTCGGCGAGTTCACGGGAGAGCACGCCCCGGATCAGGGGGTTGGGCAGCCGGTAGGTCCACTCGTCGTCACGGTCCATCAGGTCGTACTCGGTGGCCAGGATGCGCAGCGTCCGATGGGCGTGCTCGCGCCCCGTCAACGCCCTCACCAAAGAGGCGCTGAACTCCGTCAGCACGCTGGTACGCAGCAGGACGTCCTGGTGTTCGGCGGGCAACGGTTCGAGGAGTTCCGCTATCAGGAAGTCGGAACAGGACCGCACGGCCTGGGACCAGCCCTCCAGGCAGGATTGGTGGCTCGTGTGGCGCACGGGGTGCACCGCCGCGTAGCGCACAGCGAGAGCCCACCCTCCCGAGCACTCGATGACCTTGGTCATCCGCTCCTCGCCCGCCTCCGCGCCGTGGGCGCGGAACAACTCGGCCGCCTCCTCACGGGTGAAGGCCAGGTCGGAGCCGCGGATCTCGGTCAGTTCCCCCAGCGCGCGCAACTTGTGCAGGGGCAGGTCCGGCTCCCTGCGCGACGCGAGCACGACGTGCAGATGGGCGGGTGCGTAGCGGGTGAACTGCAGCAACGCGTTGAGCGCGGGGCCCGCGCCCAGTTCGTGGATGCCGTCGAGCACCAGGACGGCGGGGGGCGGGGTGACGTCCGCCTCTCCCGGGGGCGCGGGGTCGTCCCACTCCACGTCCGGGGAGGGGAGGCGGCCGTGCGACGAGCCGAACCCCGGCGTCCGCACGCCGACCCTCTCAAGGGCGGCCTCAAGGTGAGCCAGGAGCCGGGCCACGTCGTGGTCGTCGGCGTCGAGGGTGAGCCACGCGGTGCGGGTCCGCGTGCGCGCCCAGGAGGCCAGCAGCGCCGTCTTCCCCGCGCCCGGGGAACCGACGACGACGGTGAAGCGTCCCCGCACCCCCGCGTCGAGTCGACGCGATAGCCTCGGGCGGTCCAGCAGAGGCCCGAGCAGAGGCGGTCCCAGCCTGCCGGACACTATCGGCCGGCGCGGCCGTACCCTGATCCCATCGCTGTGCCCGATCATGCTTGCCTCTCCTGCGCACGCGTCACGGCAGAACGGCCGCGCATCGACGCACCGGCCGCCGGCCGAAGCACCGAATGCCGACTCTCCCACCGACACCCTCACCGCTTAGCAAGATAATGCAGCCGCAAGTCCCGGGAGTCGGTTTCCGGGTTTTCTTTCCACCAAGGCGCAAGCACCTCGCAAAACGAACTCGCTGCCAGGACGCAGCTCCCCCAATCCTCACAGGAAACTCTCAAGTAGGGAAGCTTTTGCCTCGTCGATCGGAGAAGCGGTCACCCAGAGCGCAAATCCGACGACCCGGACGTCGACAGGCGACAGCGAGTCATCAATTACGTCACTCCACGTCACAACACCTATCGAATGCGTCACGTCGAGTTGATTGTGACTTTCCATCGTCACTCGCCCATGGCATTCCCGCCCCCATAGCAGGTTCAAGCTTCACCCAAGTCACGGGCAATTCGGATGCATCACCGGAGCGTCATCCTCGGAGAATCCCCCAAACCGACAGCGGTGACGCAGGAAGCCGATCCACCTGCCGGAACATTCCCCGAAGCCGACTCGCACACCCTCGCCTGCCACTTTCGAGAAGGCTTCCTTGAGGTAAATTTGAGGTACCCGCCGGTATCATCCAAGACCCGGGAATGGCCGGCGCCCGCGGACGGCGCGCCGGCGCACACCAGACTCACGACGGGGCCGCGCTCCCGCTTCACCCGGCCGGTCCGCCGCCCCCGCCCTGCCTGGGCGGGCGTGGCGCGCCCTCACGGAGCAGCAGCGCGGCCAACGCCAGGGACCCTCCCCGGGGCGTGGCGAGGTCCAGGCCGGTGAGTTCGGCGATCCGGGCCAGCCTGTTGTCCACGGTGTTGGGGTGGACCCCCAGTACACGAGCGCCCGCACGCCGGTCCGAACGGTGCTCCAAGTGGACGCGGAGCGTCTCCAACAACTCCGGGCGAGAGGCGATCGGATCCAGGAGGGCCCGGATCGGCTCGCTCGCCTCGCTCCTGCGGGTGAGGTGGATCTCCAACAGGAAGTCCTCCAACCGGTGCACGCCCGGAACCCGCCCACCGGCACGGGCCAGCCGCACCAGGTCGGCCGCGGTGCGCGCGGCGTCGGGAACGTCGGACGGAGCATCGGCCGCCACGACGGCCAGGCGCACTTCCTCACCGCACACTTCCCCGAGCCGCCCGCGCAGGTCCTCCCACCCGCTCCCGGCTTCGCTGTCGGCCGCGCGCCGCGAAGCGACGACGGTGCCCGTCTCGCAGGCCAGCAGGGCCGCGTGCGGGCCGAGGGCGCGGTCGAGGACGATCTGCGTCCTGCGGACCCGTCTGCGCACCGCGACGGGGGAGGCACGCACGGTGGGCTCGGCGGGCATGTGAAGACGCAGGACCACGCTGCGACCCGCGAGACCCAGCTCGTCGAAGGCGCGCCCCGGCGGGACCGAGCCGTCGAGCAGCCCGCGGACGAGGGAGCGGCGCCGCTCGTGGCTCTCCGCGGCGAGGGCGGCGAGCTCGTCGAGGTAGGTCTCGGCCACGGTGGCCACCACCGAGTCCAATCCCCACAGCAGCAGGTCGACGATCTCCAGCAGCGCCCCCTCCTCGCCGGGGACGGTCTCCTCGCGAAGCACGCGCCACAGCGCCTGGGCGGCGACGGTGTGGGTGCGCAGCAGCAGGTGCAGGGGCAGCCCCTCCTCCGCGCGCTGGGCGGCGCGCTCCCGGAAGAGGCGGTAGTCGTCGGGCTCGTCGTAGGCGTCGTGGACGCGGCGCAGGAAGGTCCGCAGACCGCCCCGGACGGTCGCGGCGATCTCGACGTCCTTGACCTCGGCGGGAAGGTCCGGGTAGCCGGGGAGGCGTTCGAAGGTGTCCCGGGTCATCGTGCGGGCCAGTTCGTTCACTCGGGACTGGCAGCGGTCCGCCAGCGCGCGCGCCGCCGGGGAGAGGACGACGGGCCGGTCGGCGCCCCCTCCCCGCGTCGGCGCCGGCAGCGGCGTCGACGCGGGACTCGGCTCGAACTCGGCTTCGGCCGGCACGGAACCTCCGGTGGTCGTCCGCGGGAAGCGGGGCTCGACGACCCACAGGATAGGGCCGCGGTCCGGCGCGCTTCGAGGTGTCTTCGCGCCGGACCCTCCCATGGTGTGACGCGCCACAGCGCGACCGGCCCGTCCCTGTGACGACGACGGGTTCTCCCGGGGCGCGCGGACCAGCAGACTCCTCGTGCGGTGGGGACCGCCCGGCCCCGGCCGGCACGCGGACGCCGCCGCGTCAGTCGTCGCGGATGAGGAGAGCCGATGCCCGATCACCGTTCCCACGCCTACCTCGACTACGCGAGCAGGGTGTGGACCGGAGAGGAGTCCCTGGCGGCCCACTTCGAGGGCGTGCACGCCACCGACGGGCTGATCCCCGTGGGGGAACGAACGGCGTTCCTGCCGGGCTTCGCGAACGTCTCCGTGTTCGACACGGAGGACGGCCTGGTACTGGTGGACTCCGGCGACTTCCTGACGGCGCCCCTGCTCCACGCCTACGTACGGCGTTTCTCGGACTCCCCCGTGTCCACCGTGGTGTTCACCCACGGTCACGTGGACCACGTCTTCGGTGTCGGGCCCTTCGACGCCGAGGCGGAGGAGCGCGGCGCGGCGCGGCCGGAGGTCGTGGCGCACGAGGCGGTCCGCGACCGGTTCGATCGCTACCGCCGGACGGCCGGGTACAACGCCTGGGTCAACCGGCGACAGTTCGGGATGCCGTCGCTGGAGTGGCCCACCGAGTACCGCCAACCGGACACCACCTACCGGGAACGACTGACGCTCCGCAGGGCGCCGTTGACCTTCGAGCTCGTTCACGCGCGCGGGGAGACGGACGACCACACCTACGTGTGGATCCCCGAGACTCGGACCCTGTGCACGGGCGACCTGTTCATCTGGAACACCCCCAACGCGGGCAACCCGCAGAAGGCGCAGCGGTACCCCGAGGAGTGGGCGCGGGCACTGCGCGACATGGGCGAGCTGGGCGCCGAGGTGCTGCTGCCCGGCCACGGTGTGCCGATCCTGGGAGCGGAGCGCGTCCGGCGGGCTCTGGGCGACACCGCCGAGCTGCTGGAGTCCCTGTGCGAGCAGACGCGTGACCTGATGAACGGAGGTGCCCGCCTGGACGAGGTACTGGCCTCGGTGAAGGCGCCCGCCCGGCTGCTGGAGCGACCGTACCTGCACCCCGCCTACGACGAACCCGAGTTCGTGGTGCGGAACCTGTGGCGGTTGTGGGGTGGCTGGTACGACCAGAACCCCGCCCACCTGAAGCCCGCCCCGGAGGCGGCCCTGGCCGCCGAGTTGGCCGAGGCCGCCGGCGGCGCCCGGCGGCTGGCCGACCGGGCGCGGGAACTGCTGGAGCGCGGGGAACTCCGCCTCGCCTCGCACCTCGCCGAGACGGCGGCGCTCGCCGCTCCCGGGGACACGGCGGTGGCCCGGACACGCGCGACGGTCTACGGGCGACGAGCCGACCGGGAGACCTCGACCATGGCCCGGGGCGTCTTCGGCTGGGCGGCGGCGGAGTCGGCCGCGGTGGCGAACGGCACGGACGTCACCACCGAACTGACCCGGGGCGAGGAAGGGCGCCGCCGCGCGGAGGGGGCCATCAGCGTCGGCGTCGTCCCGGAGCCCGTCGACGGTCCGGCCCGGTCGGTGGTGAGCCCGTCGGACCTCTCGTGAGCGCCACCCGCGGTCCGGCACCGGCCGCCCGTCCGCCGGGCGGGCGATCCACCCGGGCTGGGGCGTGGGCGACCACGTGGCTCCTGCTCGCCTTCATGGTGGTCAACTTCGCGGACAAGGCCGTCCTCGGGCTCGCCGGGCCGGAGATCATGCGCGACCTGGGCCTGACCCGCCGGGAACTCGGGTGGGCGCAGGCCGCCTTCTTCAGCCTGTTCTCCCTCTCCGCCGTCGGTGTCTCCCTGTTGACCCGCAGGGTGCGCACCTCGGTGCTGTTGCCGGTCATGGCCCTGCTGTGGTCGGCTGCCCAGTTGCCGATGCTCTGGGGGGCGGCGGGCTTCGGCCTGCTGATCGCCACCCGCGTCCTGCTGGGCTTCGCCGAGGGCCCCGCCGCGCCCGTCGCCGTGCACCACGTGTACGGCTGGTTTCCGCAGCGCGAGCGTGCGCTGCCCACGGCCGTCCTGATGGTCGGCGCCGCCGTGGGCGTCGCCGTGGCGGCCCCCGCGTTGGGCGCCGTGATCGACCGGTTCGGCTGGCGGTGGGCCTTCGGGGTCGCCGGGTTCGTGGGGCTGCTCTGGGCGGCGGTGTGGGCGGCCAAGGGACGGGAGGGACCGCTCGCCCCGCCGGTCGGGTCGAGCGGCCCTCGCGACCTTCCCCGCGGCGAGGAGGTGCCACTGCGTCGCGTGCTCCTCTCGGGAACCTTCCTGACCGCGTCCGCGGGGGCGTTCGCCGCGTACTGGGGGATGAGCGCCAAGCTCATCTGGATGCCGGACTACCTGCGCACGGTGCTCGGCTGGGACATGGGCGGCACCAGCGTCGTCGTCGGTTTCGCGGCCCTCGCCAACGGCATGGTGCTGCTGGGGCACGGCCTGTTGGCGCGGCGGGCCGCCCTGCGGGTCGGCCCGCCGTCACCGGCGTCGGGCGCGGGCCCGGGACTGTCGATGATCGCGGGGGCGGGGGCGGCGACGGTGTTCGCCACGGTGGAGATCACGTGGGTGAGGATCCCCATGCTCTTCGGCCCGATGGCCCTGGGGCTCGTGATGATCACCGCGGCCCAGACGGCCGTCGCCCGGATCACGCCGCCCGGTCAACGCGGCGTGGCGCTCGGCGTCCTGGTCGCCGTCTTCTCCCTCGGCGGCGTCGTCTCCCCGTTGGTGCTCGCGTGGTTCGTCGAGAACGGAGTCACCGTCGCCGCCGGCTATCGGTGGGGCTGGCTGGCCACCGCGGCGCTGCTGGCGACCTGCGGGGCGCTGGCGGCCCGGTACGTGCGGCCGGAGCGGGACGCCGCGCGTCTGGGGGTCCCCGACAGCGACGCCGGCGCGGGGTGACCGGGGTCCCGGCTTCCACCGCCGCTCCCACCCGCCCCGTCCCCCGCACGACTCGCTCGGATGTCCGATCCCCTCGACGAATCCCGGCGGCGGAGGTTTGGTCCGGCGCCGACGGCGCAGACGTTCATGCGTCACACCATCGGACGAAGGGACGGAGACACACGATGGGAATCGTCGCATGGATCATCATCGGCCTGATCGCGGGCGCCGTCGCGAAGGCGATCATGCCGGGCAAGGACCCCGGCGGCATCCTCGTCACCATGCTGATCGGCATCGGCGGCGGCCTCCTGGGCGGTTGGCTCGGCAAGGTGATCCTGGGCGTCGAATCGATCGACGGGTTCTTCCGACTCTCCACCTGGATCGCGGCGATCCTCGGCTCGCTCGTCCTGCTCACGCTGTTCCGGCTCCTGACCGGCGACCGGCGCGGCTGAACCACGCCTGGCGGAGCCTCGCCGCCCCGCGCGCGCTTCGCCGCGCCGGTCGGGCGGACGGAGGGCCCGCCCGTGCGTCATTCCCAGCGGAACTCCCAGGTCGGCCGGCCCGACACGCCGGTCTCGGCGTGGGTGCGCAGGTCCCCCGCCCTCGTGAGCACGTCCGGGCAGAACGCCAGGTGTTCGGCGGCGACCGCCTCCGCCGTCTCGCGGGTGTCGGGCGGAGCGGCGACCGAGAGGACCATCCGGTTCGCGGAGAGGGCCACCAGCCGGGCGGCGAAACGCTCCTCCCAGGAGCGCAGGACCGCCGAGAGGACACCGGCGTCGTCCTCGTGGTCCAACGCCCCGGCCCACCCGATGGCGAAGGGCACGTCGGCGGCGCGGTCGGCGGGGACCAGCGCGAGGCGGGGTTCCCGCAGTGCGGCGTCCCCGCACACGAGGGCCCCGGCGACCCGGGCGGCGTGCGCCTCGGGATCGGCGACCGCCCTGGCCGGCGGTGCGAGGCCCGGCCACCGCGGACCGAAGGGGGCGAAGAGTCCGTCCCGTCCCGCCGCCCCGGCGCGGCGTACCGCCGAGGTCGACCCCTCGGGACCCTCCTCCCGGATTCTCCGCCAGGAGTGGGCGAGGAACTCCTCCGGGTCCATGTCCTCGGGGTAGGAGACCTCACCCGACATCAGATCCCAGTCCTCCAGCCCTCCCCCGCGGCCCTCGGTGTCCATCAGGACCGGCCGCAGGCCCATCGACCCAGTCCACCCGCGGGCCGCCCCCTCCTGGCCGTCCGCGACCGTGTCGGCGAGCCATGCCAGGGGCTCCGGCCAAGTCCCCTGATACGTGTGATCGATGAGCCTGCCGGGTGGAAGCGCCCCGGCTTCGGCGCTGCCCGCCGGGGCGGTTTCCAACCGGTTCACGAGATCCGCGAGCGTCGTCATGGGGAGGGACTCTAGAGCCACCCCCCGACACCCCGCCTACTCCGGGCGTGGGACGGTCGGGCGGGCATCCGGGGCAACACCGGAGTGGTTCGTCCTGCCGGAGCACGGGCGCCGTGTTGGCTGGGCCGCCCCAGTGTGCGGTGGTGCCAGGAGGGCGGGAACGATGCGGGAGCAGGCGGGGCACGGGACGTCGACCGGATCCCGCCCGGCCGCGGGTCTCGGGGACCGGCGGACGCGGTGATCGCGACCCTCCAGGCACTGACCGACGCCCCGCCCCAACTGCTGCCGGCGCGACAACTCATGGCGTTCAGCCTGGGCACGCACATCATGCTGGTGCCGCTGGGGGTGGCCCTCCCCTTCATCACCTTGCTGATGCACTACCGCCACCTGCGGCACGGCGACCCGGTGGCGGGACTCCTGGCGCGCCGATGGTCGGCCGTGATGGCGCTGCAGTTCGCCGTCGGAGTGGTCACGGGAACCGTCCTCTCCTTCGAACTCGGCCTGCTGTGGCCCGGCCTGATGGGGCGGTGGGGCGACGTCTTCGGCCTCGGGTTCGGGGTGGAGGCGTGGGCGTTCTTCCTTGAGGCGATCCTGATCGCCGTATACCTGCACGGGTGGGCTCGGTTGCGACCCCGGACCCACTTCCTGATCGGGTTGCCGCTTCCCCTGGTGGCCCTGCTGGGGGCGTTCGGCATCCTCACCGCCAACTCGTGGATGAACACGCCGCGCGGCTTCACCTTGGACGAGGACGGCGCCGTCGCCTCCGTCGACGTGCGCAGGGCCGTGTTCACTCCCATGCTCGGGCCCCAGTACTGGCACTTCGTCGTGGCGATGTTCATGACGGCGGCGTTCGTCGTCGCCGGCGTGTACGCGTGTGGTCTGCTGCGTGGCCGGCGCGACCGGTACCACCGCCTGGGGTTTCTCGTGCCCTTCACGGCGGCGGCGGTTCTGACACCGGTGCAGATGTTCCTCGGGGACTTCATCGCCCGCTCCGTCTACCACCAGCAGCCCGTCAAGTTCGCCGCGATGGAACTGGTGTGGCGCACCGATACCCACGTTCCCGAGTACGTCTTCGGGCGGCTGAACGGCGACGGGACGGTCTCGGGAGGGCTGCGGATCCCCTGGCTCGACTCCGTGCTGGCCGGGTTCAGTCCGAACACCCGTGTGACGGGGCTGACATCCGTGCCCACCGCCGACCGGCCCACCCCGGGGCAGGCCACCATCGTGCACACCGCCTTCGACATCATGGTGGTGCTCGGCAGTGGGCTCCTGTTGCTGGCCCTGTGGTTCGCGTGGTCCTGGTGGCGACGCCGGGACTGGCCGCGCTCGCGCTGGTTCCTGCGCGCCGCGGCGGTGTCCGGCGTGGCGGCCCTGGTGGCCGTCGAGGCGGGCTGGGTCACCACCGAAGTCGGCAGGCAACCCTGGATCGTGTACGAGAGGATGCGGGTGTCGGAGGCGGTGACCGACATCCCGGCCGACACGCTCTGGGCGGTCTTCGGGGTCACCGTGGTCGGGTACACGGCGATCCTCACCGTCTTCGTGGTGGTGTTGCTGCGCCTGCGCACCCGGTGGCGCGCGGAGGACGCCGGGTCGGGCGCCCGTGAGGCGGTTGCCGGCGGCGCAGCCGCGCCCGGAGGGGAACCGCCCGAGCCGCACGTCCCCTATGGGCCCCGGACCACGAGGTCGCGGGAGGTTCG
The DNA here is from genome assembly GCF_016598575.1 of Streptomyces sp. HSG2. NCBI lineage: Bacteria > Bacillati > Actinomycetota > Actinomycetes > Kitasatosporales > Streptomycetaceae > Streptomyces > Streptomyces sp. HSG2. The sequence continues at coordinate 5,022,353 of NZ_CP066801.1, read as the reverse complement.
ACGTTGACCGAGTACGTCGTCGCCTGGGTGCTGGTGCTGGCGCTGACCGCCTACGCGTGCGGGGGCGGCGCCGACTACGGCGCGGGTCTGTGGGACCTGTTGGCGGGAGGGGCGGAGCGAGGGCGGCGCCCGCGCGCGCTCGTCGACGAGGCCGTGACACCGGTCTGGGAGGTGAACAACGTCTGGTTGATCTTCGTCCTGGTGGTGATGTGGACGGGTTTTCCCGCCATGTTCCAGGCGGTGTTCACGGCGCTGTGGCTCCCGCTCCTGCTCGCCGCGGCCGGTCTGGTCCTGCGCGGGGCCGGGTTCGCGCTGCGCAAGCCGACGCTGCGGACGGCGGAACGCAGGGTCTACGGGGCGGCGTTCGCCGTGGCGTCCCTGCTGACCCCGTTCTTCCTGGGGGCGGCGGTGGGAGGTGTGGCCTCGGGGCGGGTCTCGGCCGACGGCTCCTCGCCCGATGTCTGGTACAACCGGACATCGCTGCTGACCGGGCTTATGACGGTCGCGGCGGCGGCCTTCCTGGGGGCGGTGTTCCTCGCCGGCGACGCTCGACGCTTCGACCGGCCGGATCTGGTGGGCTACTTTCGCCGGCGCGCGCTGTTCAGTCTCGTCGCCCTGGCGGTCCTGGCGGCGGTGGGAGTGCCGCTGACCCGCGACGACGCGGCGTACGTCCATCGTGGGTTGACGCACGGACCGGGACTCGCGCTCGTCTGTGTCGGGGCGCTCGCCGCCGGCACGGCCGTCTGGTTGCTCCACCGCGAGGCCGCGGCACAACTCACCCGTGCGACGGCGGTCGTCTCGGTCGCGGCGGTGGTGCTCGCCTGGGGCGTGGCCCAGCGGCCCTATCTCCTCCCCACCTCGATGACGGTGGTCGAGGGGGCGGGTGCCGCGGAGTCGATGCGCTGGCTGGTGATCGTCTCCCTGGTGTCGGTGGTCCTGGTCGGGCCGGCGCTCGTGCTGCTCTACCGCCTCGACACGCGAGGCGAGCTGCGCTGACCCCGACGGTGCGGTGCTCGGCTCAGTGACGCGACCCCTCGGCTCGCCCGGTCTTCTCCCGATCGGGCAGGTGCCAGCGGTACGGAGCGATCAGACGATCGGTGCCGCCGGGCCCCCAGGAGCCGGGCGCGTACGGTCGGACCGGGGGCGGGTCGTCCAACAGCGGTTGGGAGGCCTCCCAGAGGCGCTCGATCCCGTCGGACCGGGTGAACAGGGACTGGTCGCCGAGCATGGCGTCCAGCAGCAGGCGTTCGTAGCCCTCCAGGGCGTGCCGGACGGTGAAGGAGTCGGCGTAGCGGAAGAGCATCTCGGTGGCCTCCAGGCGGAGCGCCGGCCCGGGCTGCTTGACGAGGAAGCGGACCGCGATGCTTCCCGGGTCGTCGAAGTCGATGACCAGTTCGTTGTGCCGTTCGCCGCGGCGAAGGCGGGCGACGTCGGGGAACATGCGCAGCGCGGGTTCCTTGAAGCCGAGGGTGACGACGTGTCTTCCCGCGCCGAGGGATTTGCCGGTGCGGAGGTAGAAGGGGACGCCGGCCCAGCGCCAGTTGTCGATGCCGACGCGCAGGGCGACGAACGTCTCGGTGTCGGAGTCGGGTGCGACGCCCGGCTCCGACCGGTACCCCTCGTACTGCCCGCGCACCACGTGGGCGGGGTCCAGGGGGAGCAGGCTCTGGAAGACCTTCTCCTTCTCGTCGCGGAGCTCCCTCGCGGCCAGTCGGGTCGGGGGTTCCATGGCCACGAATCCGAGAAGCTGGAAGAGATGGGTGACGACCATGTCCCGGAAGGTGCCGGTCCCCTCGAAGAATCGGGCGCGGCCCTCGATGCCGATCTCCTCGGGCACGTCGATCTGGACGTGGCTGATGTGGTCGCGGTTCCAGACCGGTTCGAACAGGCCGTTGGCGAAACGCAAGGCGAGGATGTTGTCGACCGACTCCTTGCCCAGGAAGTGGTCGATGCGGAAGACACGGGACTCGTCGAACACGGCATGGATCGCCGCGTCCAGGACTCGGGCCGAGGCCAGGTCCGTGCCGAAGGGCTTCTCCACGATCACTCTGCCTCGATCGGCGAGGTGGGTGGCGCCGAGTGTTCCGACGACGGAGGTGAAGGCCGCCGGGGGCACGGCCAGGTGGTACAGGCGCTCGGGGTGTCCGCCGACCTCGCCTTCGGCGCGACGGACGGCGTCAAGGAGCGGGCCCGCGGCGGCCGGGTCGGCGGCGCCGAAGGACAGCGCCTCCCGGAACTCGTGCCAGGCCGCGCCCCTCGGTGGCGCCGAGCCGAACTCGGCGACGGCTCGACGGGCGTGTTCCCGGAAGGCCTCGTCGGTCAGGGCCTCACGGGCCGGCGCCGAGCCGACGACACGGTAGCGGGCGGGCATGAGCCCCGCCTTGGCGAGGTGGAACAGGCCCGGCAGGAGTTTGCGTCGGGCCAGGTCGCCCGTGGCTCCGAAGAGGACGATCACGTGGTCGCGGGGGACGGTGGCCCCGGAGCCCCGACGAGTGTCCGTCATGGCCGCTCCGTCTTCTTCTCCGCGTGTCCGCCGAACTCTCCGCGCATGGCCGACAGCACCTTTCCGGCGAACGCGCCGAGGTCGCGCGAGGCGTAGCGTTCGGCGAGGGCGGCACTGATGACGGGGGCCGGCACGCTCTCGTCGACGGCCGCGGTGACGGTCCAGCGGCCCTCGCCGGAATCGGATACCCGGCCCGTGAAGTCCCGCAGTTCGGGGGATCTCGCGAGGGCGTCGGCGATCAGGTCCACCAGCCACGAGCCGACGACCGATCCTCGCCGCCACACCTCGGCGACCTCCGCGACGTCGATGGTGTAGGCGTACGCCTCCGGGTCGCGCAGCGGCGCGGTCTCCGCGTCGGTCGACCGCTGACGCAGGCCGGCGTCGGCGTGCCGGATGATGCTCAGGCCCTCCGCGATGGCGGCCATCATCCCGTACTCGACACCGTTGTGGACCATCTTCACGAAGTGACCGGCGCCCGAGGGGCCGCAGTGCAGATACCCGTCGGCGGCGGTGGTGTCGGTGCGGGTCCGGCCCGGTGTGGGGTCCGATCCGGTAGAGCCGGGCGCGATGGTGCGGAAGAACGGGTCCAGTCGGTCGACGGCCTCCTTCTCGCCTCCGATCATCAGGCAGTAGCCGCGTTCGAGCCCCCACACCCCACCGGAGGTGCCGCAGTCGACGTAGTGGATGCCCAGCGGAGCCAGGTGGCGGGCCCGTGTCATGTCGTCGCGGTAGAAGGAGTTGCCGCCGTCGACGACGACGTCCTCCTCGGAGAGCAGGGGGGCGAGTCGCTCCAGGGTGGATCCGACCACGGCGGCGGGCAGCATGAGCCAGACGGCGCGGGGGCGATCCAGCGCGGCGACCAGTTCCTCCAGCGAGGACGCGCCGGTGGCGCCCTCGCGGGTCAGTTCCTCGACGGCACGTGGGTTCACGTCGTGGACGACGCATCGGTGGCCGTCGCGCATCAGCCGACGCACCAGGTTGGCGCCCATCCGGCCCAGGCCGACCATGCCGAGTCGCGAGGGGGTGTCAGAGGCCATGACCGGTCCCTTCCTGTGGGGCGAGCCGTACGGCGTCGCGGGCCGCGGGGGCGTGCGACCCCGCGCGTGTAGGAGCCACGCTTCCCTGGCCGACGGACGGGACGCCGGCCAGGGGACGCACCGGCGAGGGGCCGGGTCCGGGGTGTGAGGCGTCCGGGCGGGTGCGGCGGGTCGGCGTCCCTGTTCCGGGTCGACCGGCGCGGGCGGGCGGTCCGTGCGAGGCGGGCATGACCACCCCCGGGGGCTGGTGGCGCGGCGTTCGGGCAGTTCCACTAGACGACGGACTCGAGGAGCGCGCCACCTCGGCGTGGCGCCCGATCGGCCGACCGGGTAGGACGCCGATCAGGCGTGGGGCACCACGGCGACAGGACAGGGCGCGTGGTGCAGGACGCCGTGGCCGACGCTCCCGATGTGCTCGCCGAGACCGGCCCCGCGGCGGTTGCCGACCACCAACAGGCCGGCGCCGGAGGCCGCCGACACCAGGTGGTCCACCGCCCGGCCGGGCACCGCCTCCGCGGTGACCCGCACCTGGGGGAAGCGCTCCCGGAACGGCCGAACGGCCTCTTCCAGCGCCTCCTCGTGGTTGCGGGCCGTCCGCTCGGCATGGTGCGGGACGGGTGCGTGCCAGGTGGCCAGGGCGTGCAACGACACCTCGCGTCGCGCGGCGGCCTCGAAGGCGAACTCCAGCACCCGCTTCGCGGGGTGCCGCGCGTCGACGCCCACGACCACCCGCCCGCCGTCGGCGAGCCCGGCGGTCTGGCGTCGACGCACCGACACCACCGGCACCTTCGCGGCGGAGAGCACCTCCTGAGCCACCGACCCCAGGGCGAAGCCGTCGCCGCTGCCCACCCGGCGCGAACCGAGCACCAGCAGGTCCGCGTCGGAAGAGGCGTCGAGGAGAACCCCGCTCGGCGCGTCCTCGACCTCCCGCCTCGATGTCGGGACCCCGGGGTGCCGGTCGGTGACCCGGGCCTGTGCCGCCGCCAGGAAGTCCACGGCCCGGTCCTCGCGGGTCTCGTGGGTGGGGATCATGGCCACCAGCATGTGCGAGTGCCAGAGCGAGGCGTTGACCAGCAGCAGCTCACCGCCGAGGAACGCGGCCTCGTCGCCGGCCCAGTCCGCCGCCGCGGCACTCTCCTCGGAATCGTCCACTCCCACCACGACGCGTCCCGGCATGGCCTGCCTCCTCCGTTCGTTGGGGCCCCTTGCGGCGGGTTGCCGACCTCACACGAGGGGCGTCCGGAACCAGCCTCACTTTTCGGCGCCGGTTCCGCCACGACAGGCGTCCCGAACGGGGTGCGGGGCGGCCTGTGGCGCCGCCCGGCGGATGACGGTGTCGGGCTGTCGTACGAGGCGAGGTCGGCGGGCGTGGCCCCGCGAGAATCGACGGCCGGGAGGACGGTGGGGAGAGCTCGGGACACGGCGCCTCGCGCTCCGCGAGGGTGCCGCTTCGGAGAGCCTCGCGGCTCCGGGGCGCGTCGGGCCGGGACCCTGCCCGGGATTTCCTCCGACGCGACGCTCGCGCCCTCCGGGGGCGCGACGGTCGTGCCCCCGGGGGCGTCGGCGTCGGACCGCTCCGGGCGGCGTGCGCCGCCTTCGGCCAGGCTCCCTCTCCCGGCGCTGCGCCGACCGGGTGACCCGGCGGCGGGGGCCCGGTGGGTTGGACCGGACCGGGCGATCGGCACCGCTGCCGAAGGTGCGCGTGGAGCCCGCGTCAGGTCGTGTCGCGCCGTCGCCCGCGCGCGCCCGCCGCGGGTCACATGTTGATCATGTGACCCGCGAGGCCGTGGACGGCCTCCTTCACCGCCTCGCCCAGCGTCGGGTGGGCGTGCACGTTGCGGGCGACCTCGTGGACGGTCAGGTCCCACTGCTGGGCCAGGGTGAGCTCGGGAAGCAGCTCGGTCACGTCCGGGCCGATCAGGTGAGCGCCGAGGATCTCGCCGTGTCGGCTGTCGCTGACGAGTTTCACGAATCCGGTGGTGTCACCGAGTCCGTGGGACTTGCCGTTCGCCGTGAAGGGGAACTTCGCCACGTTGACGTCGTGACCCAGTTCGCGCGCCTGCGCCTCGGTGTGGCCGAAGCTGGCGATCTGCGGCTGGCAGTACGTGGCGCGCGGAATCATCCGGTAGTCCAGCTCCATCGTCTCGGCGCCGGCCAGCGTCTCGGCGGCGATCACTCCCATGGCCTCCGCGGCGTGCGCCAGCATCAGCTTGGCGGTGACGTCCCCGATCGCGTAGATGTGCGGCACGGAGGTGCGGCATCGCCCGTCGACCTCGATGGCGCGGCCCTCGGTGAGGCGCACCCCGGTCCGCTCCAGGCCGTAGCCGTCGACGTTGGGCGCGAACCCGAGGGCCTGGAGCACCTTGTCGGCCTCCAGGACGCGCCGCGAGCCGTCGGCGGAGGTGACGGTGACCCGGACCCGCGGTCCGGACTCGTCGATCGAATCGACCCGGGTGGAGGTGAGGACGTCGATGCCCAGCTTGCGGTACTGCCGGGCCAACTCTGCCGAGACGTCGGCGTCCTCGGACGGGGTCATCCGGTCGAGGAACTCGACGATGGTCACCTCGACGCCGTAGTTGCGCAGGACGTAGGCGAACTCGACACCGATCGCTCCGGCCCCGGCGATCACGATCGAGCGTGGCAGGTCCTCGGCGAGGATCTGCTCCTCGTAGGTGACCACCCGTGCTGTGCGGCGGGTGCCGGGCAGGAGCTTCGGCGTGGCGCCGGCGGCGACCACGCACTGGTCGAATCCGATGGTGCGGGTCTCGCCGTCGTACCCGGCGACCTCGATGGTGTGCGCGTCGAGGAAGGTGCCGCGCCCGTCGATCTCCGTGATCTTGTTCTTCTTCATCAGGTAGTGGACGCCCTTGACGCGGCCGTCGGCGACCTTGCGGCTGCGCCGGAACGCCGCCCCGTAGTCGAAGGACACCTTGCCCTCGATCTCGATGCCGAAGGTACCCGCCTGATGCGAGACGAGGTGGGCCAGTTCGGCGTTGCGCAGCAGGGCCTTGCTGGGGATGCAGCCCACGTTCAGGCACACTCCGCCCCAGTACTTCTCCTCGACGACGGCCACCCGTCGGCCGAGCTGCGCGGCGCGGATCGCGGCGACGTAGCCGCCCGGGCCGGCGCCCAGAACCACGACGTCGAAGTGCTCGTCCCGCTCGGGCATTGCGTTTCCCCTTCTCACCGGTGTGACCGCGGACGCCGTCGGTGGTCCGCCGTCTGCGAGGGATCATCCACGTGTCGGACCGCCCTCCGCAACCGCGTGGCGGCGGAGCCCGTGCCGGCCGCCGGGCGCCACCGGGACCAGGGCCGGGAGCGGCGCCGTCTCACGGGAGCCTGTCGACTTCCTTAAGGCTTCTTGAAGACGACCTCGACGGAGCGGTTTGCCCGTTTCCCGACCCCTAGGCTCTCGGCCACCCCCCACAACCCCCGGTGGGCGCTTCCGTGTCCACCGGGGGTCGACCGCCAATCGACAAACCGAGGTGTCGTACGCATGGGTTCTCGCCGGGCCGCTCCCCTGTCACGCTCGCACGCGCGCCGCAAGGGGGGAGCGCGGGTACGCACCACCGCGCTGGCGCTCGGGGCGGTCGGCGTGACCGCGGGTGTCGGCTTCCTCGTGCTCGCCTCCGGCGGTGCGGACACACCGTCCGACCACGTGGCGGCGAGCACCGCCCACGAATCGGCGGACCTCGGCGGGGGCGGGACGGACGCCTCGTCGCCGGTGGACACGCCCTCGCCCGCCCCCAGCGCCTCGGAGAGCGCCACCGAGCCCGAGGAGTCGCCGGAGGCGAGCCCCGAGGAGGAGGAGGCGACGGAGGCTTCGGCCGTTCCGGCGTCGAAGAACCCCGCACCCGAGAAGGAGGCCGCCCCGGACGGCTCCGGATCGTCACGCGCGGGGTCGGGATCGGGGAGCGAGGCGGGGAACGGCTCGGGGTCGGGTCAAGCGTCGACCGGTGGATCGGGCGGAAGTTCGAGCTCCGGGTCGACGACGGCGGACGACGGCGGGTCCGGCGTGGACACCCCGGCCACGGACACCTCGGACGGTGGCCCCGAGGCGCAGGTGCTCGCCCTGGTGAACCAGGAGCGGGCGTCGGCGGGCTGCTCGCCCGTCACGGCCAACGCCCAGCTGACCCGGGCCGCCGACGACTACAGCGACGTGATGGCCGCGAGCGGCGTGATGTCCCACACGGGCCCCGACGGCTCCACGATGGCCGAGCGGGTCGAGGCGGCCGGCTACCAGTGGTCCACGGTGGGCGAGAACATAGCCCGGGGACAGGCGGACGCCGCCGCTGTCATGGACTCCTGGATGAACAGCCCCGGGCATCGGGCCAACATCCTCAACTGCTCTTTCAAGGAGCTGGGTGTCGGCGTGCACTTCGGGGACGGCGGCCCCTGGTGGACACAGAACTTCGGCACCAGCCGCTGAGAACTCGCGGAGCGGCCGGCCGACTCATCCGGCCCGGTCGGCCAGCGCGAAGGAGACTCTGACCCGCGCTCCCCCCAACGGCGCTCGGGCGATGGTCAGTTCGCCGGCCGCCGCGTGGGCCGCCCGGGCGACGATGTCGAGGCCCAGGCCGGTGGATCCACCGTCGCTGACACCGCGGGTCAGCGCCGCCTCCGGATCGGCCACCCCTGGGCCGGCGTCGTCCACGGTGAGCAGGGCGTGGCCGCCGTGTCGCTCCACCCGGACCGCCAGCGCCGTCCCGTGGGGCGTGTGCCGGAAGACATTGCCGAGCAGCGCGTCGACGACGGCGGCGAGTTCGTCCTCCGGGAATCGCACGAGGGTCGGGCGGGGGGTGAGGTACCGCTGGCAGGGCCGGTTCTGCTGGGCCGCCAGCACCGACCAGAAGTCCAGCCGCAGGGCGACGACCTCCGCCACGTCGCAGGGCTTGTGGGAGACCGCGCCCGGACCGGTCGCCGAACGGGTGGCGGCCAGTGGCGTCCTGGCGGCGGTGATGATCGAGTCGAGTTCGCTCTCCAGCTGTCCGGCGGCCTCCGTCACTCTGCGGGCGCTCGGCGTGGACCCCATGCGGTCGGCCTCCAGGTAGAGGGCGGTCAGCGGGGTACGGAGTCGGTGCGAGAGGTCGGCCACCATCTCCCTCTCGACGGCCAGCAGTTCCACCACCCGATCGGCCATGGTGTTGAACGCCGCCCCGGCCCTTCGGAGTTCGGGAGGTCCGTCGGGCTCCACCCGCACGTCGAGGTCGCCCGAGCCGAGCGCGAGGGAAGCCCGCTCAAGACCTCGGGAGGAACGGACGACCCGGGCCCCCAGTCGGTCGGCGACCAGCACGGACCCGCCGACCAGCCCGATGGCGAGCAGGGCCATCACCCCCCAGGAAGCCGCCACTCCGCGAGTGAGGTCGGCGCCGGGCACGTACGCCTCGACCACGGCCACTCTGTCCCGGGGCAGGACGACGGGCTGGAGGTAGACCCAGCCTTCGGCCGTGTCCAGCGCGAGCGTCTCGCGCTCCCGCACGGCCCGTTCCAGGGCCTCTCGGGGAGCACGTGGAGCGCCGACCAAAGCGCCGTCGGGGAGGCGGACGGCGAGTTGGTCGAACGAGCCCAACTCGGCGACCGCCTGTTGCACATCGGCGGCCTCGGTGGTAAGGGCGAGGACGGGCGAGAGGGCGGCGGCACGTTGCTCGGCGACGGTGGTGGCCTGGTCGCGGGCCTGCTCGCGGACCAGCAGCGCCAGGGGTATCAGGAACGAGAGGGCCACCATGGAGGTGACCGCCAGGGCGATCCCGGCGAGTGCGCTTCTCATGGGGCACTGACCAGCTTGATCCCGATGCCGCGGACGGTGTGGAGGTAGCGCGGGGCCCGGGCCTTCTCGCCCATCTTCCTGCGCAACGCCGAGAGGTGGACGTCGACGGTCTGGTCCTCCAGGTAGGGCTGGCGCCACACCTCGGCGAGTATGCGCCGCCGGGACACGACCCGGTCGACGTTGGAGGCGAGAAAGGCGAGGAGATCGAACTCCCTCCGGGTGAGGGGAAGTTCCCTGCCCGCCAGATGGGCCGTCCGCGCCGTGGGGTCCACGCTCAGATCGGCCACGCGCAGCACGCGAGGTCGCGCCGCCGGCGCCGTCGCGGGCGCCGCGCGGCGCAGCACGGCGCCGAGTCGGGCCGCGAGCTGCCCCCCGGAGAAGGGCTTGACCAGGTAGTCGTCGGCTCCGGCGTTCAACAGGCGGATGATCTCGTGCTCCTCGTCCCTCGCGGTCGCCACCAGCACCGGGACCCGCGAAACCCCTCGGATCATCCGCAGGACGTCCAGGCCGTCCAGGTCGGGTAGGCCCAGGTCGAGAACGACGATGTCCGGCGGGCTCTGCGTGATCTCGCGCAGACCCTCGAATCCCTGGTGCGCGGACCTGACCGCGTATCCGTGTCCGGTCAGCACGTCGATCAGGGCGGACCGGATCACGGGGTCGTCCTCGACGACAAGTACGGAGGCCATGGGCAGGCACGGTAGACGATCCGACAGTATGGTGTCGTGCCCCGCCTACTGCGCTACCTGATCATCTGGCTCTCCTGCACGGCGGCGAGCGTCACGGCCGTCATCGCGACCATCCACTTCGTGGTGGGTTCGACCCGGCCGACGGCACCGGTCGCCCAGTCGGCACCGGAGGAGCCCTCGTCGCCCCCGCCGACGACCCCTCCGGCGCCCGCGGTCACCTCCCCGACGCCGACGCCGGTGGAGGCCGTCACATCGGCCGCGCCGGAACCCTCTGCCACGCCCCCGCCGACGAGCGACCCGCCACCGTCGCCGACCGCACCCGCGCCCGCGCCGCAGACCACGCGCACCACCTCCGAGCCGAGCGTGAGGACACCGGTCTGCGGGCAGGGCGGATCCGGCGTGCACACGGTGCCGTCCGAGGGCGGCAAGGTGACGGTGCGCTTCGGCGCGGAGGACGTGTGCCTGATCTCGGCGGTGCCGAACGAGGGCTTCACCGTGCACACCGAGCAGGAGTCGCCCGAGGCACTGACCGTGACCTTCGCGGGCAGCGGGCACCGCTCGGAGGTGACCGCGAGCTCGACCCCCCAGGACAAGGCGAGCGTCCGCGAGACGTCGTGGTGAGCGACTCCGCCCCCGAAATCCCACGATTCAGTCAGTCCTGAATTCAGGATGTGTTGTACAATCTGGTCGTGCTCACTCTCGCCTCCGACATCGAGGTGCTGGCCCGATTCGGGCGCGCGCTCGCCGACCCCTTGAGATGCCGGATTCTCCTGGCCCTCCGCGAGGAACCCGCGCACCCCTCCGACTTGGCGGACACCTTGTCGGTCTCCCGTAGCCGGCTCTCCAACCACCTGGCGTGCCTCCGCGACTGCGGACTCGTCGTCGCCGTCCCCGATGGTCGACGCACCCGCTACGAGTTGGCCGACCAGCGCCTCGGGAGGGCGCTCGACACGTTGCGGACCGCCGTGGTGGCCGTGGAGCGAGACCGGGCGGAACAGGACTGCCCGCACGCCGAGGGGCAGGGGTGCTGCGGTTGAGCGCGCCCCCGGACAGGCCGGTGCCTGTACCGTCTCAGGCCCGTCGAGAGGTCTCGACACGCCGGATACGCCTGCTGGTCGCCGCGACGATCGGCCTACCGGGTCCGTTCGCGGTGCACCGGGCCAGAGCCGCCGCTTCCCCGTGACCGGGGCGGCGAGGCCGATCAGGGGGCGCCCCCGTGGACGGGCCACGGGGGCGCGGCGGAACCCAGCAGGCCGCGCACCGCCTCTCCGGCGCCGGCGACGGTCCAGCGGTCACCGTTGTCCGCCGCCGGGCCGGGGCGCCATCCCTCCCAGAGGGTGATCCGACCGGCCTCGACTCCGAAGACCCGCCCCGTGACACTGTCACTGTCGGCGGAACCCAGCCAGACCACCAGCGGCGAGACGTTCTCGGGGGCCATCGCGTCGAACCCGCCCGGAGCGGGGAGAGCCATGGCCTCGGCGAAGGTCCGCTCCGTCATCCGGGTGCGGGCGGCCGGCGCCACGGCGTTGACCCGCACGCCGTATCGGCCCAACTCGGCCGCCGCGACCAGAGTGAGGCCGACCACGCCCGCCTTGGCGGCGGCGTAGTTGCCCTGCCCGACACTCCCCACCAACCCCGCGCCCGAGCCCGTGTTGACGACCCGGGCCCGGGGCGGGCGACCGGCCTTGGCCTCCGACCGCCAGTGCGCCGCCGCGTGCCGCAGGGGCAGGAAGTGGCCGCGCAGATGGACCCGGACCACCGCGTCCCAGTCGTTCTCGTCGAGGTTGACCAGCATCCGGTCGCGCAGGAATCCCGCGTTGTTGACCAGGGTGTCGAGGCGGCCGAAGGCATCCAGTGCCGTCTCCACCAACGATGCCGCGCCGGAGGTCGTGGCCACGTCCCCGGTGTGCGGGACGGCCGCGCCACCGGCGGCGCGGATGCGGGCGACGACGGCGTGGGCGGGTCCGGTGTCGCCGCCCGAACCGTCGGCGGCGACACCGAGGTCGTTGACGACCACACGGGCCCCCTCGGCGGCGAGTGCCAGTGCGTGGGCCCGGCCGAGGCCGCGGCCCGCACCGGTGACGACGGCGACGCGCCCGGAGCACAGTCCGGTCATCGGGGCCTTCCTTCCTGGGTGGGATCGGTCGAGAGGCGCCGGCACCCGGCGAGGGTCCGCCGAGGTGGGGCCGCCGGCGGGCCGCGGCGACGTCCGCTCACGGGTCGGCGCCCAGCGCGCCGAGGTAGGCCGGGCGCTCCCCACCGCCGTGGACGTGGAGCGACGCCCCGGAGATGTAGGCGGCGCGATCGGAGGCGAGAAAGACACAGGCGTCGCCGATCTCGGCCGGCTCGGCGAGCCGGCCGAGGGGTACGGTGCGGCCGACGGCGGCCACCCCCGCCTCGTCGCCGTAGTGCGCGGCGGCTCGCTCGGTGCGGACCATGCCGACCACCAACGTGTTCACCCGCACCGAGGGAGCCCATTCCACGGCCATGGAGCGGGCCAGGTGCGCCAGGCCGGCCTTGGCGGCGCCGTAGGCGGCGGAACCGGGCGAGGGGCGCGTGCCGCTGACACTGCCGATCATCAGAATCGAGCCGCCGCCTCCCTGACCCCGCATCACCTCGTGGGCGGCGAGCGAGACTGCCAGTGGCGCCAGCAGGTTGAGGCGCACGACCTTCTCGTGACGGGCCGCGCCGCCTCGTGTGAGCGGCCGGTACGGGGTGCCACCCGCGTTGTTGACCAGAGTGTCGACGCGTCCGTGAGCCACGCGAACCCGGGTGAGGAGGTCCTCGGCGGCGTCCGGGGCGCGCAGGTCGACGGCGTGGAAACGGGCGCGGCGTCCGACCGCCTCGATCGGACGCTCGGGGGGTCGACGGGCGCAGATCGCGACCTGAGCGCCCGCTCGGAGGAAGGCGCGGGCGATGCCCGCGCCGATCCCGCGGGTGCCGCCGGTGACCAGGGCCACGCGTCCGGACAGATCGATGATGACCGCCACCGGGCACCTCCCGCTCGACTCCGACCGCTGCTACCTTTCGACCAAACAAACGTTAGGTGGAAAGGTAGCGGATCTGCTCATGGGTGTCTCCACCTCCGCCCCGGCAGCGGGCGTCCGTTCGGTCACGATCGACTTCCCACCCGTCAACGCTCTTCCGATACGGGGCTGGTACGAGCTGGCATCCGCCGTGCGCGGGGCCGGGGCCGACCCGGAGGCGCGCTGCGTGGTGCTCGCCGCCGACGGGCGCGGCTTCAACGCGGGCGTGGACATCGGCGAACTGCGGCGGACCGCCGACAACAGGGCGCTGATCGGGGTCAATCGGGCCTGCCGCGAGGCCTTCGACGCGATCTACGACTGCGAGGTCCCGGTGGTGGCCGCCGTGCAGGGCTTCTGCCTGGGCGGTGGAGTCGGCCTGGTCGGCTGCGCGGACGCGGTGGTCGCCTCCGAGGACGCCGTGTTCGGCCTGCCGGAGCTGGACCGGGGAGCCCTGGGCGCCGCGACGCACCTGGCGCGGCTCGTGCCCCAGCACCTGACGCGGACGCTCTTCTACACGTCACGGACCGTGACCGCAAAGGAGTTGCGTCGGCACGGCTCGGTCTGGCGGGTGGTGCCCCGGGAGGCGCTGCGCGCGGCGGCGCTGGAGTTGGCCGCGGAGATCGCCACGAAGGACGGGACCATGATCCGACTGGCCAAGGCCGCCCTGAACGGCATCGATCCCGTCGACGTGCGCCGCAGCTACCGCTACGAGCAGGGGTTCACCTTCGAGGCCGCTCTCGACGGGGTCGCCGACCGGCTGCGCCGTGGGTTCGGCGCGCGGGCGCCGGCCGAGGGCACCGCCTCGTCGGCGGTCGACGACTCGACGCTAGGGGCGGGCGTGGAGGCCGCGGCGAGCGACCGAGGGGGGCGGAGGACTTGAGCGAGGACAAGCGGACGACGCTCGACTCGGCGGTGGGGCGCCTGGAGAGCGGGATGACGGTGGGCATCGGCGGCTGGGGTTCCCGACGCAAACCGATGGCCTTGGTCCGCGCCCTGCTACGGACCGCCGTCACCGACCTGACCGTGGTCTCCTGCGGCGGCCCGGACGTGGGCTTGTTGGCCGCCGCCGGACGCGTACGCAGGTTGGTCGCGCCGTTCGTCACGCTCGACTCCGTTCCGCTGGAACCGCACTTCGCGGCGGCCAGGCAGCGGGGGGCGTTCGCGTTCACGGAACTCGACGAGTCGATGTTCCTCTGGGGCCTCACCGCGGGGGCGCAGCGTCTGCCGTTCCTGCCGGTCAGGGCCGGCCTCGGTTCGGACGTGATGACCGTCAACCCGGAGCTGCGCACCGTCCGGTCTCCCTACGGGGACGGCGAGGAACTCGTCGCGGCTCCGGCGCTGCGCCTGGACGCGGCCCTGGTCCACCTCAACCGCGCCGACGCGCGCGGCAACGCCCAGTACCTGGGGCCGGACCCCTACTTCGACGACCTTTTCTGCGAGGCCGCCGACACCGCCTTCGTCTCCTGCGAAAGAATCCTCCCCACTGCCGAGTTGCTGCGAGAGCAGGGCCCGCAGACTCTGTTGGTGAGTCGATCGTTCGTCACCGGCGTCGTGGAGGCCCCGGGGGGTGCCCACTTCACCTCCTGCGCCCCCGACTACGGCCGCGACGAGGAGTTCCAGCGCGCCTACGTGACGGCCGCGCGGGGCGGGGCGCAATGGCGGACGTTCCACGACCGATTCCTCGCCGGCGACGAGTCGGCCTACCGGGCGGCCGTGGCGGGCCTGGGCACGAGGCGGTCGGAGGGATGAGCGGACCGGACGCGCGGACGGCCACCCGGGCCGAGTACTGCGTGGTCGCCTGCGCCGAGACCTGGCGCGGGGCCGGCGAGGTCCTGGCCGCGGCGATGGGAACCGTGCCCACGGTCGGCGCCCGCCTGGCGCGGCTCACCTTCGCTCCGGAACTGCTGCTGACGGACGGCGAGGCGCTGCTGGTGGACGAGGTGCCGGCGCTCGGCGCGCCGGCCCGGAGCGTGGAGGGCTGGCTTCCCTATCGGCGCCATCTCGCCCTCGTCGCGACCGGGAGGCGGCGGGTCATGATGGGCGCCGCCCAACTGGACCTCTACGGAAACCAGAACATCTCCCTCGTCGGTGACCGGGGCCGTCCGCGGCGGCAGTTGCTGGGGGTGCGCGGGGCGCCGGGGAACACCGTGAACGACCCGACCTGCTACTGGGTTCCACGACACGCGCGGCGGGTGTTCGTCGAACGGGTCGACATGGTCTGCGGGGTCGGGAACGACCGGGCGGGCGCCGCCGGCCCCTCGGCGTCGCGACACCACCGTCTGGGGGAGGTGGTGACCGATCTGTGCGTGTTGGACTTCGCCACCCCGGACGGTCGAATGCGGCTTCGGTCCGTCCACCCGGGGGTCACCGCGGACCACGTCGTCGAGGCCACCGGCTTCGATCTCGTGGTGCCCGACACCGTGCCGCGGACGCGTGCCCCCACGGCGATGGAGCTGCGCCTGATTCGCGAGGTGATCGACCCCTCCGGGTTTCGGGACCGGGAGGTGGCCTCATGACGGGACCGGAGATCTCCACCCGCTTCACGGAACTGTTCGGCGTCCGCCACCCCGTCGTCCAGAGCGGCATGGGATGGGTGTCCGGCCCCGGGCTGGTCGCGGCCACCGGCGAGGCGGGCGGGCTGGGCGTCCTGGCGGGCGCCACCCTGAGCGTGGCGGCGTTGCGCGACGCGGTCCGGGAGGTCGCCGAGCGCACGGACGCGCCGTTCGGGGTCAATCTTCGGGCGGACGCCTCCGACGCGGGCGAGCGGGTGCGGGTCCTCGTCGAGGAAGGAGTGCGAGTGGCCTCCTTCGGTCGCGCACCCTCGCGGGAGCTGATCGCCCGCCTCAAGGACGCCGGTGTCCTCGTCGTACCGACGGTGGGCGCGCGACGACACGCCGAGAAGGTGGCGGAGTGGGGTGCCGACGCGGTGGTGGCGCAGGGCTCCGAGGGGGGCGGGCACACCGGGTCGGTCGCCACCTCGGTACTGCTGCCGCACGTCGTGGACGCGGTGGACGTTCCGGTGATCGCGGCCGGAGGCTTCCGCGACGGGCGGGGGCTGGTCGCGGCGCTCGCCTGGGGGGCGTCGGGGATCGCGATGGGGACCCGCTTCCTGCTCACCTCCGACAGCCCGGTCCCCCCGCGGGTGAAGGCCCGCTACCTGGCGGCGCGGCTCTCGGACGTGACGGTGACCAGCCGTGTCGACGGTGTTCCCCATCGGATGCTCCGGACGGACCTGGTCGACGCGTGGGAAGGCTCGGGCCGGTTCGGCTCGGCGGCCCGGGCGGCGCGGCACGCCCTGGCGTTCCGGCGAGAGTCCGGCGCGGGCTGGCGAGAGCTGTTCCGGGACGGACTGGTGATGCGACGCACGGGTATGACCTGGGGTCGGGTACTGTCCGCCGCCAACACGCCGATGATGCTGAGGGCGGCGATGGTGGACGGGCGCACGGACCTCGGCGTCATGGCGGCCGGCCAGGTGGCGGGGGTCATCGACGACCTGCCCTCCTGCGCCGAATTGATGGAGCGGATCGTGGCCGAGGCCCGGGAGACCCTGGTCGGCCTGCCGGGCTCCGGGCGGCCGGGGGCCGCCGAGGCCGCGCGTCCCGGCCCCTGAGCGAGGTCGGGTGGGTCGTTCACAGTCGTTCGACGATGGTGACGTTGGCCTGGCCGCCTCCCTCGCACATCGTCTGCAGGCCGTAGCGACCGCCGGAGCGTTCGAGTTCACGCAGGAGCGTGGTCGTCAACCGGGTTCCGGTGGCGCCGAGCGGGTGACCGAGCGCGAGTGCCCCGCCGTTGACGTTGACCTTGTCGGGGTCGGCTCCGGTGTCGCGGAGCCAGGCAAGCACGACGGGGGCGAACGCCTCGTTGACCTCGAAGAGGTCGATCTCCCCCAGGCTCATCCCGGCCCTGCTCAGCGCGTGTCGGGTCGCCGGTATCGGAGCCGTGAGCATGCGGATGGGGTCCTCCCCCCGCGCGGAGAGGTGGTGGACCCGGGCCCGCGGCGTCAGGCCGTGCTCGCGCACCGCCCGCTCGGAGGCGACGAGGAGCGCCGAGGCCCCGTCGGAGATCCCGGCGGAGACGGCCGCGGTGAGCCGGCCGCCCTCCAGGAGGGGAGGCAGGGCCGCCATCCGTTCGGGACCGGTGTCGCGGCGGGGCCCTTCGTCGTGGCGGGTGTCGCCCAACGAGACGATCTCGCGGGCGAAGCGGCCCTCGTCGAGCGCCCTGACGGCGCGTCGGTGCGAGCGCGCCGCGAACGCCTCCATCGCCTCTCGGGAGATGTCCCACTCGCGTGCGATGAGTTCGGCGCCGTCGAACTGGCTGACCGGACGGTCGCCGTAGCGCGCGCGCCAGCCCCGGGACCCCGCGTAGGGGCCCTGGTCCAGACCGAGGGGCTCGGTGGCCCGACGCGCGGCGTAGGCGATGGGGATCTGCGACATGTTCTGCACGCCGCCCGCGACGACGAGGTCCTGGGTCCCCGACAGCACCGCCTGGGCGGCGAAGTGCAGCGCCTGTTGCGAGGAGCCGCACTGGCGATCGACGGTGACGCCGGGTACCTCCTCCGGGAGCCCGGCCGCCAGCCAGGCGGTCCGGGCGATGTCCCCGGCCTGCGGGCCGACGGTGTCGACGCAGCCCAGGACGACGTCGTCGACGGCGGCCGGGTCGACACCCGACCGGTCCATCAGCGCGCGGAGCACGTGGGCGGCGAGGTCGGCGGGGTGGACGTGGGACAGGCCGCCGCCACGACGCGCGATCGGCGTGCGCAGCGCTTCGACGAGATAGGCCTCGGCCATGGCGTGTCCTTCCGCAGGGACGCGCGCTCGCGGTCAGGAGCGCGGGGCGATACCGTCCAGCACCATCGACAGGTACTGCCGGGCGATCTCCTCGGGGCTGTGCAGGCCACCCGGTCGGTACCAGGAGGCCGCGACCCAGACGGTGTCCCGCACGAAGCGGTAGGCGAGGCGCACGTCGAGGTCGGCGCGGAAGACGCCGGCGGCGACGCCGGCCTCCAACGTGCCCAGCCAGGCCCGTTCGAACTTCCGCTGGGACTCGGCCAGATAGCCGAAGCGGGGTCGTCCCGCCAGGTGCCGGGCCTCCCGCTGGTAGAGGGCGACCGCGTGCAGGTGGCGGTCGATCTCCCTGAAGGACTCCGTGACCAGTGCCTCCAACGTCCTTCGGGGGTCGAGTCCGGCCGCGAGGACGCGGTCGTATCGGTCCCACAGCTCGTCGAGGAAGGTGGAGAGGATCTCGTCCAGCATCGACTCCTTGGAGTCGAAGTGGTAGTAGAGGCTGCCCGCCAGGATGCCCGCTCGGTCGGCGATGCCGCGGACGGTGGTGGCGTCGTAGCCCTGGGAGGCGAACACCCTGGCGGCGACGGCCAGGAGTTCCTCCCTCCGCCGGGCCGGGTGGGCGGGGGGCTTTCGGGGGTCGTGGGCGCTGTCGCTCGTGGGCACGGGACCATTGTCGCCTCATGGGTGTCGGCTGCTGACCGAGAGGACCTCTCCGGTCATGTAGGACGAGTAGTCGCTGGCCAGGAAAACGATCACGTTGGCCACCTCCCAGGGTTCGGCGGCGCGTCCGAATGCCTCTCGGGAAGTCAGCTCCCGCAGCAGCTCGGGGCGGGTGACCTTCGACAGGTGCGGATGGTCGGCCAGGCTGGGGGCCACGGCATTGACCCGTACCCCGTAGGCGGCGGCCTCCACCGACGCGCAGCGGGTCAGGGCCATCACCCCGGCCTTGGCGGCCGCGTAGTGGGCCTGCCCCCGCTGGGCTCGCCAGCCGACGACGGAGGCGTTGTTCACGACGACGCCTCCGACGCCCGCCGCGCGCATCCGCCGCAGCGCGGCGCGGGTGCACCGGAAGGTGCCGGTCAGGGTGACGTCCAGGACGGTCGCCCATTGGGCGTCGGTCATGTCGGTCAGCTCGGCCTCGCCGCCGAGCCCGGCGTTGTTGACGACGACGTCGAGCCGTCCGTGGCGTCGTTCGGCGGCGTCGAAGAGGGCACCGACCCGGCTCTCGTCGGTGACGTCGCAGGGCAGCGCGGCGACCCTGTCCGCGCCGAACTCCTCGCCGAGGCGGCCCGCGACGTCGCGCAGCCGACGAGCGTGCGCGTCCGACAGCAGGACACGGGCCCCTTCCTCCAGCAGGCGCCGGGCGGTCGCTCCGCCGATCCCGGTGCCCGCCGCGGCGGTGACGACGGCGGTCCGGCCCGCCAGGAGTCGATGGCCGGCCGGACGGGGCGGCGGCCCGGGGTCGGTCACGGCCGGCCCTCCCTGGGGAGGCCGAGCACCCGCTCGGCGATGACGTTCCGTTGGATCTCGTTGGAGCCGGCGTACAGCGTGTCGGCCCTGGAGAAGAGGAACAACCGCTGCCAGTCGGTCAGGTCGTAGGGGGCGCCGTCGGTCAGCGTGCCGGCGGCGCCGCAGACGTCCATGGCGAGTTCGCCCAGGTCGCGATGCCAGGTCGCCTGGTAGATCTTGCCGATGGACGCCTCGGGACCGGGCGCTCCGGCCGTGACGCCGTCGAGGGTCCGCAGGGCGGTGCCCCGGATCGCCTCCAGGCCGGCCCACGCGCGGGCGAGCCGATCCCGGATCAGGGGGTCGCGGGCGGCGCCGTTGTGGCGGGCCAGGTCGATCAGGTTCTCCAGCTCGCGGCGGAACCCGATCAGACGTCCCAGCGTGGACACGCCTCGCTCCAAGCCGAGCGTGGTCATGGCGACGCGCCAACCGTCGCCGGGAGCGCCTACGACGTGGTCGGAGCGGGCTCCGTCGAAGTACACCTCGGCGAACTCCGAGGTGCCGGTCAGCTGCCTGATCGGGCGGACGTCCACCCCTGGCTGGTCGAGCGGGACGAGCAGACAGGAGAGGTCCTCGCGCGGGGCCCCCGTCGCCTCGGTCCTCGCGAGCAGGAAGCACCAGTCGGCCTGAGGGGCCATCGACGTCCAGGTCTTGTGGCCGGTGACGACCCAGGAGTCGCCGTCCGGCTCGGCGCGGGTGCGGACTCCGGCGAGATCCGAACCGGCTTCCGGCTCGCTGTATCCCTGGCACCACAGTTCCTCGACGGCCACGATCGGCTTGAGGAAGCGGGCACGTTGCGCGGGGGTGCCGAAGGCGAGCAGGGTGGGTCCGAGGAGTTGCTCGCCGAGGTGGCCGACACGGGCGGGGGCGTCGGCCAAGGCGTATTCCTCGTGGAGGGCGACCTGTTGCGCCGGCGTCGCGTCGCGCCCC
Source organism: Streptomyces sp. HSG2 (assembly GCF_016598575.1). Classification (NCBI taxonomy): domain Bacteria; kingdom Bacillati; phylum Actinomycetota; class Actinomycetes; order Kitasatosporales; family Streptomycetaceae; genus Streptomyces; species Streptomyces sp. HSG2. The sequence continues at coordinate 5,002,114 of NZ_CP066801.1, read as the reverse complement.
CCGTGCTCCGCCGGCCATCCCACGCAGGTCCAGCCGGCTCGGGCCATGTGCCTTTCCCAGGCGAGTCGTTCGGGGAAGGCCTCGTGCTCACGGCCCGGGCCTCCGCGCCCTCGCAGTTCGGCGAAGTCGCCGTCGAGGGCGGAGCGGAGCCAGTCGCGGAACTCCGCGCGAAACTCCTCGACGGCGTTCATCGGCGGCTCCCGACACCCTCGACGTCTGACGAACCGTCAGGTTAGTCTACGGACACCTGTCAGGGAAGGAGGGTCGCGGATGCCACCCCGTGCCGCCGACGACCGACCGGACCCCGTGCGCTACGAACGAAAAGGCCCCGTGGCCCTGGTGACACTGAACCGGCCCGAGTACCGCAACGCGCAGAACTCCGCCCTCACCTACGCCCTCGACCGCGCCTTCTACCGTGCCGCGGACGACGACGACGTCACCGTGGTGGTGCTTGCCGGAGCGGGTGACCACTTCTGCGCGGGACACGACATCGGCAGCCCCGGACGGGACTCGCACCTCCCCTTCGACCGGCGGGCCGGGCTCTGGTGGGACCACACGGGCAAGGCCGGCGCCGAGAGCCGCTACGCCCGCGAGTCCGAGGTCTACCTGGGCATGTGCAGACGCTGGCGGGAGCTGCCGAAACCCGCGATCGCCGCCGTGCAGGGAGCCTGCGTCGCGGGCGGACTGATGCTCGCCTGGATCTGCGACCTCATCGTCGCCGCCGAGAACGCCTTCTTCGCCGACCCGGTGGTGCGCATGGGGATCCCCGGCGTCGAGTACTTCGCCCACCCCTGGGTCCTGCCACCCCGCGTCGCCCGGGAGATGCTCTACACGGGCGAGCGGATGGGAGCGGAGCGCGCCCACGAACTGGGCATGGTCAACCGGGTGGTGCCGACGGCGGAACTCCTGGTGGAGACCATCGCGTTGGCGGAGCGGATCGCCACCATGCCACGCATGGGCCTGGCCCTGGCCAAACGCGCCGTCAACCAGGCGGAGGACCTCCAGGGACTGCACCCCGGCCTGGACTCGGTGTTCGGACTCCACCACCTGGCCCACGCACACAACGCCGAGACCGGCGGAGATCCGTTGGGCGGGATGAACATCGGCGCGATGCGTAAGGCGTCGGGCTGATGGACCTCGATCTCAGCGAGGCGGAGCGTCGCTTCCGAGCGGAGGCACGCGCCTGGCTGGCCGCTCACGTGCCCCGCCCCGCGCTGCCCTCCCTGGAGACCGCCGAGGGGTTCGCCGCGCATCGTCGCTGGGAGCGCACGCTGGCCGCCGACCGCTGGTCCGCGGTCTCCTGGCCCGAGGAGTACGGCGGGCGCGCCGCCTCCCTGGTCGAGTGGCTGCTGTTCGAGGAGGAGTACCACGCTGCCGACGCTCCCGGGCGCGTCTCCCAGAACGGCGTCGCGCTGCTCGCCCCGGCACTGTTCGCGCACGGAACCCCCGAGCAGTGTGCCCGCCTGCTGCCGGCCACGGCTCGGGGCGATCTGATCTGGTCGCAGGCCTGGTCCGAACCGGAGGCCGGCTCCGACCTCGCCTCGCTGCGCGCCACCGCCCGTCCGGTGCCCGGCGGTTGGCGGCTGGACGGTCGGAAGTCCTGGTCGTCGCGGGCCGCCTTCGCCGACCGCGCCTTCGGCCTGTTCCGCAGCGAGCGGCACCCGGACAGACCGCACCACGGGCTGACCTACCTCATGTTCCCACTGGACGCCGAGGGGGTGACGGTGCGTCCGATCGGACGACTGGACGGCAAGCCCGCCTTCGCCGAACTGCTCCTCGACGACGTCTTCGTACCCGACCACGACGTCGTGGGGGAACCCGGCCGCGGGTGGCGGGTGGCGATGGACACCGCCGGGGACGAGCGGGGGCTCACGCTGCGCAGCCCGGGTCGGTTCGGCGCGGCGGCCTCGCGACTGGCCCGCCTGTGGCGGGAACGCGGCGATCCGTCCGACACGGCGCTGCGCGACCGGGTCGCCGACGCGTTGATCGGAGCGGAGGCCTACCGGACGCACACCTGGGCCACCGTCTCCCGCCTCGCCGAGGGCGGGTCGCCGGGTGCCGAGGCGAGCCTGTCCAAGGTCTTCTGGTCGGAACTCGACCTCGCCCTCCACGAGACCGCTCTGGACCTGCTGGGGCCCCTCGGGGAACTGGCCGACTCCGCTCCGGAGGCTCCGGACGGGGGACGGTGGGCCGACGGTCACACCTTCGCCCTGGCGGGGCCGATCTACGCCGGCACCAACGAGATCCAGCGCGACATCATCGCCGAGCGGCTGCTCGGCCTGCCGAGAGGGCGTCGGCGATGAGGTTCCTCCCCGACACCGAACAGGCCGCCTTCGCCCGAGGTCTGCGCGACCTGCTCGACGCCTCGGACACGCCCGGCGTGGTGCGCTCCTGGGCCGCCGGCGACCACGGCCCCGGACGTGCTCTGTGGACCCGTCTCGCCGACGCCGGGGTGTTCGCCCTGGCGGTGCCCGAGACCCGCGGCGGGCTGGGGACGCACCTCACGGAGCTGGTGCTCGCCTGCGTCGAACTCGGACGGTACGCCGTCCCGGGTCCGTGGGTCGAGACGATGGCGACGGCGACACTCCTGGCCCGGCTCGACTCCCCCGCGACGTCCGCCTGGTTACCGGAGATCGCCGCGGGGCGGGCCCTGGTCTCGCTGTGCGTGCCGACCGCGGGCGGCCCCTACGCGCTGGACGCCGACGCCGCCGACGTGGTGTTCGTCGCCGACGCGGGGACCGTCCGTTCCACCCGTTCCCACGGAGCCCCGCAGCGGTCGGCCGACCCGGCCCGACGACTCGCCCGGCCGTCCGGCGGTACGGTGCGGGCACACGGTACGCGGGCGCTCGCGGCGACCTCGTACGCCGTCGACGTCGCCGCGCTGGCAACCGCGGCGCAGGCTCTGGGGCTCGGCCGGGCCCTGCTGGAGCGGACCGTCGCCTACACCGGCCTGCGCCGGCAGTTCGGGGTGCCCGTCGGCTCCTTCCAGGCGGTGAAGCACCGGCTCGCCGACACCCTTGTGGGGTTGGAGTTCGCCGACCCGCTCGTACACGCCGGGGCGTTGGCGCTGGCCGCGCCGGAACCCGGCGCGGGACGACTGGTGGCGGGCGCCAAGGTCGCGGCGGGAGAGGCCGCCTACGCCGCCGCGTCGACCGCGCTCCGACTGCACGGTGCCCTCGGCTACACGGACGAACCGGACCTGTCCCTGTGGATCCGCAAGGCCCGCCCCCTGCGGGACGCCTGGGGCGCCCCGGCCGCCTGCCGTGCCCGGGTCGTCGCCGAGGCGGTGCCCCGGTGAGGGCGTCGCGGGAGCGGCGGGAGCTGGGCGAGGCCGTCCGCGCGCTGCTGACCCGCCACCGGGGGGAAGCGGCCTGGCGACCGCTGACCGAGGAGGTCGGCGCCGCCGGGTTGGCCGTCCCAGAGGAGTACGGAGGCGTGGGGGGCGGAGCCCGCGACGTCCACGTCGTGATGGAGGAACTGGGCCGGGTGCTCAGCCCCGTCCCGTACCTCGGCTCGGCGGTGCTGACGACGCAGGCACTGACGGCCTCCGGCGACCGGCACGCTCGCGCACTGCTCCTGCCCCTCCTCGCCTCCGGTCGCTCCGTCGGCGCCCTGGCGTGGGCCGAGGCCGGAAGCTGGGACCCGGCCGCCGTGAGGACGGACGCACGTCCCCGCCCGGGCGGGGAATGGCGACTGACCGGAACCAAGGAACACGTCCTGCACGGCGTCGAGGCGGACGTGCTGTTGGTCGCCGCGCGCACATCGGCCGGAGTGTCGTTGTTCCGGGTGACGCCCACACGTCCCGGGGTCCGCAGGGAGGCGACCCCCTCCCTGGACGACACCCGTGCACAGGCCCGGATCTCGCTCGACGGGGCACCCGGCCGACTGGTCGGAGAGGACGGGGCCGGCGACGACGTGCTGCGACACCTCCTCGACCGGGGGTGCGCAGCGCTCGCCGCCGAGCAGGTCGGCGCCGCCGAGCGCTGCCTGGAGATGACGGTGGACCACACCCTCAGACGTGTCCAGTTCGGGCGCCCCCTCGCCGCCTTCCAGGCGGTGAAGCACCGACTGGCCGACGCTTATGTCCTGGTGGAGGCGGCCCGCTCGGCGGCGCTCGGCGCCGCGTGGGCACTCGACGAGGGCTCGCCGGAATCGCGCCGGCGGGTGGCCGCGGCCAAGTCCGTCTGCTCGGAGGCGTTCGCGGCGGTCGCGGGCGAGACGATCCAGTTGCACGGCGCCCTCGGTGTCACCTGGGAACACGACGCCCACCGCTACTTCAAGCGCGCGCACGGCTCCGGGTGGCTCCTGGGCTCCCCCGACCGGCACCGCCGCCGGCTCGCGTCCGAGCTGGGCCTGCCCGTGCCCGACGCCTGACGGATCGAGACCGAACCGGCGGGACGCCCGCTCGCCGGGGCGGCGGGCTCCCCGTGACGGCGTGCGACGCCCCGCCCGCGGACACCACCGGCCACCGCGAACGCCGGACGCTCGGCCTTACGAGCACTCGGTGAGCATCCCCGCCAATTGATCCGCGAGGGCGATGATCCCATCCCGTCGCGGCCCGCCGCGGGCGATCCGGAAGCCGTGGCGACGGCCCCAGAACGCGGCCCGGACGGCGTGGAACTGGGCCCACCGACGTACGCGCTCACGGTCCACTTCCGCCGCCTCGCCGAAGGCGTCCAGGAAGCGATGGACGGCCCGGCGAGGGTCGTCGGCGTCCAGGAGTGTCAGGGCGCGGGGCTTCAACAGGGTGCCGCCGTCGTAGGCGAGGTCTCCCTCCCAGCCCTTGGGGTCGACGGCCAACCAGGGCTCCCGCTCGGCGCGCAGGATGTTTCCGGCGTGGAGGTCGCCATGGACGAGGGTGCCGGGCCGGGCCCGACCGAGCTCCCGTACGGTCGCCACGGCGGCGTCCACGACACGACGTGGCAATGCCGGCGGCAACTCCGAAGTATCGCGAAGAAGTCGCCGCTCCCATTCATCGGCCCGCTCGTCCGGCGGGGGCAGTCCGGGGGGCGCGGGGACGGCCAAACGGCGGGCGAGTCTCCCGGCGACCGTCGCCACCTCGTCGTGGTCCCGCACCCGCGCGAGGGTCGAGGGCCGAACCCGTTCCAGCAACATCGCGAACCGCTCGTCGTCACGCGCGTGCATGCGGACGGCGCCGCGCCCGCTCCAGGCGGCGTAGGCGTCCGGCTCGTGGACGTTGCCGGGATGGGGGAACGACACCTTCAGCACGGCACCCGTCCCGTCACGCGTTCGCACGGGAACGACGACGCCCACACCTCCGTGCATCACCTCGCCGTCCGGCACACACCGCCAGCGGTCCGACAACTCCGCCACGATCCCGGGCAGTTCCTCAAGCCAGGCGGCTCCTGCCGCCCCCTCGCGGTCGACGGTGCCCCGAGCGAACTCCTCCGGCGTCGCGATCATCCCGGCACCCTACGGTCCGAGGGGCGCTCGCGCGAGCGCCGACGGGCCGTCAATCACGTCCGACGCTCCCCGCGCCCGGGTCGGACGGGGGATCGGTGACGGGGGGCGACTCCCGCACGGGCTCCAGCGGCGGGGCCGAGAGTCCACAGTGCATCCGACACTCGGGCTCGGCGACCGGCTCCTCGGCGGCGGTGGTCCGCATCGTGGTCCAGGCGATCAGAGCGCCGAGGAGCAGGACGCCCGCGCACATCGGGATGGCCTGCCGGTAGGTGGTCTGGAACTGGTCGGCCGAACGGTACGCCTCCGGCCCCATGCCCGTCAGCAGCGGCAGCGCCGCCACCGCCAGGAGACCCGCCGCACGGGCCGCCGCGTTGTTGATACCGCTGGCCAGGCCCGCCCGCCCGGCATCCACGGAGGACAACACGGTCGCGGTGAGCGGCGCGACGAGCGTGACCATGCCCAGGCCCAGCACCACCATGGCGGGCAGCACGTCGCGCGTGTAGGAGGCGCCCTCACCCACTCGGAGCATCAGCGACATCCCGGCGGCACACAGCAGGGGCCCGACCGTGAGCGGGATACGCGGACCGATGCGCTCCCCGAGCGCCCCCGAACGGCCCGAGAGCGAGAGCATCAGCAGCGTCGTGGGGAGCAGCGCCGCGCCGGCGCCCAGTGCCGAGTACCCGGCGACGGTCTGCAGTTGGACGGCGGTCAGGAAGAAGAAGCCGCCGAAGGCGGCGTACACGCACAGCGTCACCAGGTTGGTCGCGGTGAACAACCGCGAGCGGAAGATGGCGGGCGGCAGCATCGGTTCGGCCCGCCGTCGCTCCCACAGCACGAACCCCACCCCGGCCGCGACGCCGAGTGCCCCGGCCCACGGCGAGACGGCGATCAGGCCGTAGGTGACCAGGGCGAGCACGAGCGCGCCGAGGAGGGCCCCCGGGACGTCGAACCGACCCTCGCGCCGGACGTCCCGGGACTCGGGGACGTGCCGCAGGGCGACCGTCAGGCAAAGCACGGACAAGGGGACGTTCAGCAGGAACACCCAGCGCCACCCCGGCCCGTCCACCAGCCAACCGCCCACGAACGGGCCGATCGCGGCGCCGACGCCCCCCAGGCCCGACCAGATGCCGACCGCCCTGGCCCGGTCGTCGGGGTGGAAGGTGGCCTGGATCAGGGCCAGGGAGCCCGGAGTGAGCAGCGCACCACCCACGCCCTGCAGGGCACGCGCGACGATCAGCACCTCCACGTCGGGCGCCACACCACAGAGCAGGGAGGCGAGCGCGAACCAGACCACGCCGACGACGAAGATCCTCCGGCGTCCGTAGCGGTCGCCCAATGCCCCTCCGAGCAGGATCAGCGCGGCCAGGGTCAGCATGTAGCCGTTGACGGTCCACTGAAGCGCCGCGAGGTCGGCGTCGAGATCACGGCCGATGTGCGGCAACGCCACATTGACGACGGTGGCGTCGAGCAGCGCCATGGTCGACCCGAGAACGGTCGCCAGCAGCACCCACCGGCCGGCGGCCGTCCCGGTTCGCACGGTCCCGGCGTCCCGCTCCATGGGATCATCCTGCCCGCCCGAGGACGAGGAGGCCAGCCCACCCCCGGGGCGCGCCTCCCGGCGAGCCGATCCAGTCGGCGGCTCCTCCCGGAGGTCCCGCAGCGAACGCGCCCCTCCACCACCCCGGTGGCCGCCCCCGGCGCCCGCGACTCCACGAGCGGGCCCGACCCAGGACGCCGAGCCGCCACGCGAGTACCACCGCCCGGCGCGGGTCGGCCGCGCTGCGACCGGGCCCGCTCCGGGGTCGCGGGTGGGCGTCGCGCCGCCGGGCGGGCGGTCCCGGCCCGCACAAGGGCACGAGCGCGTCGCACGGGGACGGTGTTCGCGGGCCGCGACGCCCGGATTGGGCACCTCGCAGAGTGCGGCGGCCTCACCGTGGCCGCCCCGGTCCACGCCCCACCCGCATTCCTCGCCCAACACAAGATCGTCCGACCGCGACGCGGCGGCCTCACGGGGTCGAACGCGCCATTTCCCACGGGGCGCGTCTCGCACGGGGCGGGGCTCCGCCGGGCGGGGCAGGAGGGCCCACCGCCGGTCCCGCGTGCGGGAACGGCGAGCGCCGGGGGGCGCGGGATTCCGTCACGGCATCTTCACGCGGCGCGCACTTCCGGCCGTGCGACCTTCCGCGCGGTGCCGGCGGTGCAGACGGTGCGAGCGGGGCGTGCCAGTCTGCCGGGCCATGCGAAGCACACGAACGATACGCCTCGGTCTCGCCACGGGCCTCGCCCTCGTCCTGGCCCTGTTCGGCCTGACACCGACCGCTGCCGCCGCGGAGGCGGACCTGACCTTCTCGACGGACACGGCAACGGTCCAGCCCGGCGGGACGGTGGACCTGTCGATGACGCTCACCAACAACCGGACGTTCGACGTCCTGTTCGTCTACCAGACGATCGACCCGACCTGGCTCACCACCCAGCGTCCGGACCTGAAGTACTCCTTCACCGAGTGCGGCCTGGCCGGGGCGGAGGGGAGCACGCCCTGCGCCGGCCTGGGACCCGCCGACCTCGGAGGCAACTACGGGGCGACGATCCCGCCCGGCGAGAGCCGCACCGTCACCCTCACGCTCCAGGTCGCCGCCGATTCCGGCTGCAACGGCGACCTCGGTTTCTACTCCTACTACTACGCCGAGTTCAGCGACGGCGCCAACACCGGCGGCGGCCCGGTCCACACCCCCGTGACACGGGTTCTCTGTTCCTGACCCCTTCCTCCGCGAGGCGACCCAGAGGGCGGTCGGCGACTCCGCGCCGGCCGCCCTTCGGCACGAGTCGACGACGTGATCCGGCCACATCGAGGGGGCCTCCCCGGCCCGCCGGAAGGGGGCCGGGACCCCGCGCCCCGAACCCCGACACGGCGGAGCGCGCCAGCGTACGGACGCTCCGGCGACCCGCCGCCGACGGGGGGTGGGGGAAACGGGCATTGGGTCCGGACCTATGGATATGTGCTACTTTTCCGTCAAGTTTCGCAGCAGGCACACAATCTCTACACACAGGTACCACCATGTGACGCGACGGATTCGTCAGCGACCGGCGTCATGGGGGGTGCCGGCGTGTGTACGACGGGGTGGGGACTTCCGCGCACGGAGCGGCCCACCCCTGCCCTGGGGAGGGAATTTCACCGCATGAAGCGCACCATTGGCACGACGGCTCTCGCCGCGAGCCTGCTCACCGCCTCGATCGGCCTGCCGGGCATCGCCCACGCGGCCCCGACGGAGGCCCGCATCGACCTTCGGGTACTCGTCGTCAGCGACGGCGGACCCGCTACCGACGCCATCGCGGCCGAGTTGCGGACCGCAGGCACGCCGTACACCGAGGTCGACCTCCAGGCCGCCGATCGGCCGACGATCGACGCGGACTTCCTGGCGGACACCGTGGACGGTCGCCCGCGTGCCCGGTTCCAGGCCGTCGTCCTGCCCAACGACAACCCGTTCCCGTCGGAGTCCGACGAGATGGCGGCGCTGGTCGACTACGAGCGGACCTACGCGATCCCACAGGTCGACGCCTACACCTACGCCCGGCCCGAGGTCGGTCTGAACTACGCGGCGGGCAGCGGCTACGCCGGCAGCGTGGACGGTGTCCAGGCCGAGGTGACGGCCGCCGGCAAGGCCGGACCGTTCGGCTACCTGGACGGGGCGGTGCCGTTCGAGGACAACTCCCCCACCGTCGGGGAGTCCTACGCGTACCTGTCCACGCCGGCGCCGGACGCCGACTTCACCCCGTACGTCGAGGCGACCGCGCCCGGCGGCTCGACCAAGGGCTCGCTCGTCGGCGAGTACAAGCACGACGGTCGCCGCGAGCTGGTCGTGACCTTCGTCTACAACCAGTACCAACAGCAGTTCCGGCTCCTCGCGCGGGGCATCGTGGAGTGGATGACCGGCGGGGTGCACCTCGGTGCCTCCCGCAACTACTTCGCGGTACACGTGGACGACGTCCTCGCGGCCGACGACCGCTGGGACACCGTGCTGAAGTGCACGCCGGGCGACGTCGACTGTCCCGAGGGCGAGGGCACCCCCGACCCGATCCGGATGGTCCCGGACGACGTCGACCACGCGACGGCCTGGCAGCGGGACCGCGATTTCACCCTCGACTTCGCCTACAACGCCGCCGGTAGCGTCGACACACGCGAGGAGAACGACGGCGCGGACCCGCTGACCGACAGCCTGGTGGCCGCGCGGGACGAGTTCCGGTGGATCAACCACACCTACACACACGCCTTCCTCGGCTGTGTCCAGGACACCACCGTGGTTCCCTGGAAGTGCGCCACCGACGCCGACGGCGAGACCGAGTGGATGTCCCGCAACGGCATCGTCGACGAGATCGCCACCAACCGCGTGTGGGGCGAGACGAACCAGCTTCCGCTGGAGAACGACGAACTCGTCACCGGCGAGCACTCCGGACTGTGGGTCCTGCCCCAGCAGCCGGAGGACAACCCGAACCTGGGCCCGGCGCTCGCCGACACCGGCATCGAGTGGCTCGCCTCGGACCACTCGCGAGACCCCGCGCAACGGCAGGTGGGCTCCGCCACCACGGTCTCCCGCTATCCGATGAACGTCTTCTACAACGCGGGCCGCGAGGTCGAGCAGGTCGACGAGTACAACTGGATCTACACCAGCCGCGCCCAGGGCGGCAGCGGGATCTGCGAGGACAACCCGGACACCACCACCTGCCTTCCGGCCCCGCTGGACACCACGACCGGCTACGACGACTACATCGTGCCGTTGGAGACGCGGATCGCGCTCTCCCACGTCCTGGGCAACGACCCCAGGCCGCACTTCATCCACCAGTCCAACCTCGCCGAGGACCGCATCGCCTACCCGGTGCTCGACGGCGTCCTCGCGGACTACGCGGGGTTGTTCGCCGACGACACCCCAGTGGTCAACCTGCGGATGAAGGACATCGGCGTCGAGCTGCGGCGCCGGGACCAGTGGCAGTCCGCCGTCGCCGCCGGCGACGTGGAGGCCCACCGCATCGGCGACACCGTCACGGTGCGGGCACCGGAGGGCACCCCGATCACCACGACCGTCCCCGAGGGAACCCTCCAGGACGGGACGCCGCACGGGGACGCCTACGCCGGGGCGCGGTCCGCCTGGACCGACGCCGGCTCCGACGCCCTGACGCTCACCCTGCCGTCCGCCGCCGAGCCGGAGACCGTTCCGGCCGACCCGGACGCGCCGGAGGAGGCCACCGGAACCTCGCCCGACACCCGCGTCCCGGAAGCGGTCGCCGAACCGGAGCCGATCGGCCCGGCGGCCGACCCGGTCTCGGTCGGCCCAGAGGTCGGAGCGGTCCCGAGCGGCCGAGAGCGCTGAGTCAGGCCGTATCGGACCGCCCGCATCTCACCGTGGAGCACCTCCATGCACCTTGAGTACGGCGCGCGCCGAACCGGCGCGGCGCACGTCACCCTGCTCACCGAAGGCACCTACCCCCACAGTCACGGCGGCGTCAGCGTCTGGTGCGACCAGTTGGTCACCGGCATGCCGGACCTCGACTTCGGGGTCGTCGCCGTGACGGGCACCGGACGCGAACGGTTCGTCTGGGACGTGCCCGACCACGTATCGCGCGTCGTGTCCGTACCGATGTGGGGGGCGCCGCCCACCGGGTCCACGCCCGGTGGGCGCGCCGGCCGGCGGCTGGCCGACGCCTACGAGCGGTTCCTCACCGCTCTGGTGGACCCCGAGGCCGAGGACGGCTTCGGGCCCGCCCTGTACAGCCTGGCCGCGTACGCCGGCGACGGCGCCCTCGGGGTGTTCCTGCGCGGCGACCGGGCCGTTTCGATCCTCAGCGCCGTGTGGAACCGCCCCGGTCTCGCCGTCCGCGAGGCCCGTCCGACCGTGCACGACGCGGTGACGGCGATCTCGCTGCTGGAGCACTCGTTGCGTCCGCTGGCCGCGCCGTGCCCGGAGCGCGGGGTGGCGCACGCGGTGAGCGGCGGGCTCGCGGTGCTGCCGGGTCTGGTCGGCCGCGAACAGCACGGGGTGCCGCTGCTGCTGACGGAGCACGGCGTGTATCTGCGGGAACGCTATCTCGGCTACCGCACCGCGCCGTACCGGTGGCCCGTGAAGGCGGTCGTCCTCGGGTTCTTCCGGCTGCTGATGGAGGAGACCTATCGGAAGGCCGCCCTGGTCACACCGGGCAACCGCTACAACCGGCTCTGGGAGGAGCGCGGCGGCGCCCGGCCGGAGGCCATCCGCACCGTCTACAACGGCGTGGACCCCGCCGCGTTCCCGCCCGCCGGCCCGGAACCGGCGGACCCGGTGCTCAGCTGGGCGGGGAGGATCGACCCGATCAAGGACCTGGAGACCCTGGTGAGGGCCTTCGCGCTGGTCCGCGAACGGATACCCGCCGCTCGACTGCGGTTGTTCGGCGGTACTCCACGCGGCGGGGAGGCCTACCGTGAGCGGTGTCGGGCGTTGGCCGCCGAACTCGGCCACGGCGAGGCCGTCTCCTTCGAGGGACGGGTCGACGACATCAAGGACGCCTACGCCGCGGGGAACGTGGTGATGCTCTCCAGCATCAGCGAGGGCTTCCCGTTCACGCTCATCGAGGCGATGTCGTGCGGCCGGGCCACCGTCTCCACGGACGTGGGGGGCGTCCGCGAGGCGGTCGGCGACACGGGGCTGGTCGTTCCGCCGCGCGACCCGGCGGCGATGGCCGACGCCGCCGTCGACCTGCTCCGCGACGCCGAGCGCAGGCGGGCGATGGGCGAGGCGGCACGACTGAGGGTGATCGAACAGTTCACCCTGCGTCAGACCATAGACACCTTCCGGTCGATCTACCTGGAACTCGCCGTCGGGGTCTGCGACGTCACCGGCACGGACCGTGCGGACGTCGCCTATGCCGACGCCGTCCCGTTGAGAGGTACGGCCGGGTGAGCGGTCCCCTGTCGATGGAGCCGCCGGGCCGCGAGGACACGCTGTCCCTGCGGCTCGCCGACCGGCCGCGGCCCACTCCTGCTTCGACCGTGGACCACCGGCTCGCGGCCGTCGACCGCCTGGCGGCCGAACTCGCCGACCGGGTGGCGCCGGCCGTCCACCCCTACGAAGTGGCCGCACTGCTGGAATCCGAGGGTCTGAGCGGAGACGCCGTACGTGAGGAGTACGGGCACCGCGACCTGTTCTCGCTGGCCACCGCCCTCTACGAGAGAGTTCCCCGCGCCTACCCCGAACCGCCGTCGGTCCCCGACCCGTGGCGCCCCGACGTGCTGCGCTGTGCTCTTCGAGGTGCCCTCTTCGCGCTGCCGGGGGCGGCGTACCTGCTCGCCGGACGGATGCTGCCGGCGGGCGGGGTACCCGCGCTGATGGTGGCGGGAATCGTGTCCTGGGCATGGGGTCAGGCCCTCGCCCACCGGGCGTACCTGGCCCTGGCGGGCGGCCGGTCGGCGGCGGCCCGCACCCTGCTGGTGGGCGCCCCGTCGGGGGCGGCGTTGGCCACCGGCGCCGGGGCGGTCGTGAGCGGCTGGGGACCGGTGGTGGGGGCCGTGGCGGGACAGTCGGCCTATCTGGCGGCGGCCATGGTGCTGCTCGTGCTGGGGCACGAGCGTTTGCTCCTGGCCATGTTGGTGCCGGTGGCCGCGGGGGCGGCGGCCCTGCCCTGGTGGGAACCCGGCCCTCTGCCGAGCGTGGCCCTGCCCGCGCTCTCCCTCGTCGGCGCCGTGGTCGCGGCGGGCCGGATTCTGCGCGGTGCCCTGCGCGACGACGACGGCGCCGACGCCGTCCGTCCCCGCCACCTGGCCTCCCTGCCCTACGGGTTGTTCGGCCTGGCCGCCGGATGTCTGGTGCTGCTCGCCGGCCGCGGCCACTTCTGGTCGGTGATCGTCCTGACCCTGAGCATGGGCCCGGCCGAGTGGCTGCTGTACCGCTACCGCGGGTTGTCCGTCGCGGCGCTGCGGGCCACCCGCACACCGGCCGGGTTCCGACTCCGATCGACACTCGTGCTGACCGGGTGTCTCCTCGTGTACCTGGCACCGCTGGTGCCGGCGGCCGTACTGACCGGCGCGGCGCCGAAGACCCTCCTGTCGCTGGCGGCCGTGTTGTGGACGTCCTTGCTGCTCCAGGCGTTCGGAGTGGCCTGGCCTCCCGCGCTGCTCTGCCTCGCCGCGGCCGGAACGGCCGGCCTCTTCCTCCTGTCCGATGCGCCCGCCGACCCCGCCGTACTCCCCCTGACCTGCGCCGTCGCTGGGGTCTGCCTGGTGGTCTGCGCGGTCCGACTCCTCGGCCGCCCGGCCGCGCACGCCTGACATGCGGTCGCCGTGGGCTCGACACCCCGACCCCTCGGGCACCGACACGCCACCGACGTCACCTCTCGCGGACCACTCGGCGGACTCAGTCCACCACCGTCCGCACACCACCCACCCCCGCGCCGATCGACGCGCGATCTACCGGAAGGAACCCGTGTGACCACCGCACCACTCGCCGCCGTGACAGGTGCCGAGGGCTTCATCGGATCGCACCTCACCGAGGCGCTCGTCGCCTCCGGGCACCGGGTGAGGGCCATGGCACAGTACAACTCCTTCTCCTCCTACGGCTGGCTGGAGACGCTCTCCCCCGACGTCCTCGACCAGGTCGAGATCGTCCTGGGGGACGTCCGGGACCCGGGATCCGTCCGGCACCTGGTCGAGTCCGCCGACTGCGTCTACCACCTCGCCGCCCTCATCGCCATCCCGTACTCCTACCGAGCCCCGCACAGCTACGTGGACACCAACGTCACCGGCACGCTCAACGTGCTGGAGGCGGTGCGCGCCGCGGGCACCCCCCGGATGGTGCACACCTCGACCAGCGAGACCTACGGCACGGCGCAGACCGTGCCGATCACCGAGGACCACCCCATCAACACCCAGTCGCCGTACGCCGCGTCGAAGGCCGCGGGGGATCGGCTCGCCGACAGCTACCACGCCAGCTTCGACACCCCGGTGGTGGTGCTCCGCCCGTTCAACACCTACGGGCCCCGTCAGTCGATGCGAGCGGTGATCCCCACGGTGATCGGGCAGGTCGCCGCGGGCGAGCGCGCCATCACCCTGGGCGATCTGCGTCCCACGCGGGACTTCACCTACGTCGCCGACACCGCGCGGGCGTTTCTCGCGGCCGGCACCGCGCCCGCCGAGCGGGTGGTCGGACGGACCTTCAACGCGGGCACCGGCGGGGAGATCTCCGTCGGGGACCTGGTCACCCTCATCGGCAAGGTGATGGGCGCCGACCTCGACGTTCGCGAGGACCAGGAGCGGATCCGGCCGGCCAAGTCCGAGGTGATGCGGTTGGTCGCGGACGCCCGACGACTGTCCGAGGCGACCGGATGGTCCCCGGCCCACGACCTGGAGCGGGGCCTGGAACGCACTGTCGAATTCTTCCGCGACCCCGCCCATCTGGCCCGATACAAGACCGGTATCTACAACATCTGAGCCCGACCCGCACGTCCACCCGGGGACGAGCGGGACCCGAGGACACGAGGAGCAGTTCATGCACGCAGTGATCCTGGCCGGCGGCAAGGGCGTCCGGCTGCGGCCCTACACGACCGCGCTGCCCAAGCCGCTGGTGCCGATCGGCGACCAGCACGCCATCCTGGAGATCGTACTGCGCCAGCTCGCCAGGGCGGGCTTCACCAGTTGCACCCTCGCCATCGGTCATCTCGGCGAGATCATCCGCGCGTACGTCGGCGACGGCTCCCAATGGGGGTTGCGCGTCGACTACTCCACCGAGGAGAGTCCGCTGGGCACGATGGGCCCGCTGTTGACCATGCGCGACCGACTGCCGGAACACTTCCTGGTGATGAACGGCGACGTCCTCACCGACCTCGACTACGCCGACGTCCTGCGGCGTCACCGGGAGACCGAGGCCCCGCTGACGGTGGCCACCTACGCCCGGAAGGTGCACATCGACTTCGGCGTCCTGTCCACGGACGACGGCCGCGTCGTCGGATTCAAGGAAAAGCCGAGCATGGACTATCGCGTGTCCATGGGCGTGTACGGCGTCTCGCGCGCCACCCTCGACGCCTACACCGCGGGCCTGCCGTTGGGCTTCGACGAGCTGGTGCTCGACCTGTTGTCCTCCCGGAACCCGCCCCACGCATACGAGTTCGACGGCTACTGGCTCGACATCGGGCGCCCCGACGACTACGACCGGGCCAACGCCGAGTTCACCAGCCGCAAGTCGCTTCTGCTCAAGGGAGCCTGACCGCACATGCGCATCCTCGTTCTCGGCCACGCCGGGTACATCGGCTCGCACGTCACCACCCGACTGCGAGCCCGTCCGGACACCGTGGTGCTCGGCGGCGGACGGTCCCCCGCCGCCGACCTCACCGTCGACCTGGCCACCGCGGATCCGGCTCGGCTGGCCGAGGACCTGGCCGCGGCGGCACCGGACGCCGTGGTCAACTGCGCGGGGGCCACCGGGGGCTCGCCCGTAACCCTCGCGGAGGTCAACGCCCGGGGGCCGGCCGTGCTCTGCTCCGCGCTGCGGATGGCCCGCCCGGCCGCCCGGCTGGTCCACCTGGGGTCGGCGGCCGAGTACGGACCGGGCGAGACCGGCTCCCGGGTGACGGAGTCCGCGCCGACCTGCCCGGCCGCCCCCTACGGCGCGACGAAGCTGGCCGGCACGGTCGGGGTCACGACCTCGGGTCTCGACGCCGTGGTCCTGCGGGTGGGTAACCCGGTCGGCCCCGGCGCGCCCGCCTCGGGGCTGCCCGGCCGGGTGGCCCGCATGCTCCGGCAGGCGGGCACCGGCCCCGACCCGGTGCTCCGCCTCGGCGACCTCTCCGCCTACCGGGACTTCGTGGACGTGCGCGACGTGGCCGCCGCCGCGGAACTCGCCGCCACGGCGGCGGGTCCCCTGCCGCGGGTGCTGAACGTGTCGGGAGGGCACGCCGTCCCGGTCCGGCATCTGGTCGGCACCCTCGTCGAGGTGGCCGGGTTCCGGGGCGAGGTCCGTGAGCGGGCGAACGGCGGGTCCGCCCGGTCCGGGCAGGTCTCCTGGCAGTGTTCCGACGTCTCGGCGGCCCGCGAGGCGCTGGGGTGGCGACCGGACCGGTCGTTGGCCGAGTCGCTGGCCGCGCTGTGGGAGGACGCCGCCGCGGCGCCCGCGCACGACGGCGCGGGTGAGCTTCCCTCGTGAGCTTCCTCGTCCCGCTGTACGTCCATCCCGCCGAGGACCCGGAGGCCTGGCGGCGCCTCACGGAGGCGGCCGACCGCGCCTACGGGGTGGTGGTCAACCCGGCCGACGGCCCGGGAACCGCGCCGGACCCGGCCTTCACGGCGGCAGGCGAGGCCCTCGGCACCGCCGGGGCGCGGCTGCTGGGCTACGTCGACACCGCCTACGGCTCCCGTCCGTCGTCGGAGATCGCCGAGGACGTCCGTCGGCACCGGGAGTGGTACGGGGTACACGGCTGCTTCCTCGATCGGGTGAGCGCCACGAGGGACGCCGTGCGCCGGTACCGGGCCATCGTCGGGTCCCTGCGCCGCTCCGGTGTGTCGCCGGTGGTCCTGAACCCGGGTGTCCACCCGGCCCGCGCCTATGCCCGATTCGCCGATCTGCTCGTCACCTTCGAGGGACCGTGGTCGACGTACGTGGCGGCGTTCAGCCGACCGGATTGGACCCGCCACCACCCTCCCGGGCGGTTCTGCCACCTGGTGTACGGGGTACCGGAGGCGCTGGTGCCCCTCGCCGTGCGCACCGCGGGAGAGCGCGGGGCGGCCGTCTGCGGTCCGGTGTGCGGTGAACCGCCCAATCCCTGGTCCGACCTGACGCCCGCGCTGACGGGAGCCGAGCGATGAGAACGCTGCTGCGACGGTTCGCGGTACCGCTGGTCCTGCTGTCACTCCTGGTCGCCGGCTGTTCCGGGGGCGGGTCGGACCCCGACGACGGCTCGCCGTCGCCGGGTCCGGACCGGACCGGGGACGGCTGGTGGCGTCCCGAACCGGGGCTGGCCTGGCAGTGGCAGTTGGACGGCCGGGTCGACCCGTCGGTGGACGTGCCCGTCTACGACATCGACGGCTTCGAGAACTCGGCGGCCGACGTGGCGGGTCTGCAGCGCGACGGCCGCAAGGTCATCTGCTATCTCAACCTGGGCGCCTGGGAGGAGTTCCGGCCCGACGCGGACGACTTCCCCGAGAGTGTGCTGGGAGGGGTCAACGGCTGGCCCGGTGAGCGATGGCTGGACATCCGCCGGCTCTCCGAGCTGCGGCCGATCATGGAACGTCGCCTCGACATGTGCCAGGGCAAGGGGTTCGACGCGGTGGAGCCGGACCTGATGGACGGCTACGCCCACGACACCGGCTTCCCTCTCGACGAGAGCGACCAGCTCCGCTACAACCGGATGATCGCGGATCTCGCCCACGACCGCGGCATGGCGGTCGGACTCAAGAACGACCTGGGGCAGATCCCCCAACTCGTCGGGGACTTCGACTTCGCGGTCAACGAGGAGTGCGCGCAATACGACGAGTGCGAGCGGCTCACCCCGTTCATCGACGCGGGCAAGGCCGTGTTCCACGTGGAGTACGCGGAGCCGCGGAGGGCGTTCTGCCCGGTGGCCCGCGAACTCGGCCTGTCTTCGATGAGGAAGAAGCTGGAGCTCGGGGTGTGGCGACAACCGTGCTGACCCCTGGGGGGCGGACCTGTTTCGCCCCCCAGGCGCACGGGCGAGATGGGGGAGCGGTTCCGTGCCCCCGGTCAGCGATCCTCGTCGGCGGCGGGGCCACGGGGCCGACGCGGCTGGGCCAGCGTCAGGTTGTCGAGCACTTGGACCAGTTCCCGGCAGGCGCGTTCCACAGAGCGCCGGGTGTTGATCTGCGCGCTGATCACCGCGGACAGCAGCAGGGCCGTCAAACCCACGGAACCGTTGAAGGCCTGGAGCTTGACCATGATCTGGACGTCGGTCAGGTCCTGAAAGGAGCCGGCGCCCTGAATGGCCGCGCTCGTGGTCACCACGGACGCGGCGAGCGCGCAGAGGAGGCTGCCGGCGAACTGGAATCGCAGGGCGGTCCAGATCAGCACGGGATAGACCAGGAAGAGCAGGTTGAAGACGTTGTAGGCGGCCAGGGGCAGGACGACGGCGGCGAGGGCGGTCATGCCGGCCGCCTCCGCCCACCTCTGTCGGTTCCGGAGGGGGAACCGGCGAGTCCGGAACACCAGGAACAGCAGCGGCGTCACGATCACGACGCCCATCGCGTCGCCCACCCACCACGCGAGCCACACCGCCCAGAAGTCCTCGCGGGGCAGCTCGGTCGTCAGCGCCAGCATGACCACGCCGACGGAGGCGCTGATCAGCATGCTGGTGAGGGCACCCAGGAAGACCAGGGCGACTCCGTCGCGCAGTCGGCCGAGATCGGTGCGGAACCCCACGCGGCGGAGCAGCAGGTAGGCGCAGAGGGGGGCGGCCACGTTGCCGAAGACCGTCCCCAGCACCGTGGGTCCGAGCGTCGTCAGGCTCATCAGGATGAACAGCGCGCCCAGGGCGATGCCGGGCACCGCTCGCCATCCGAGCAGGAAGAGGAAGGCGAGGGCGACTCCGGAGGGCGGCCACAGCGGGCTGACCACGGCCTCGTCCACGGAGAGCCGCCTCAGCAGGCCCAACCGGCCCGCGGCGAAATAGCACGCCGAGACGACCGCCGTCTCCAGCGCGAGGACGGCGGGCCGCGGCCACGCACGGGTTCCCACCACGGCTGCCATGAGACACCGCGCGCCCCCCGTCCGCGAGGTGGGCCACGCGGACGGCCCTACGGTCGGGACGCCGGGCGCTCGCGGGCGATGACCAACACCGCCGCGTCGTCGTCGTGTCCGACGTGCTCGGCGGCGCGGATCACGGAGGCGGCGAGGGCGTCGGCGTCGAGTCCGGCGACGGCGCCGACCTCGACGAGGTGCACGACCCGGGCGAGTCCGTGGTCGACATCGAGCCGCGGCCCCTCCACGACGCCGTCGGTGAGGAGCACGAAGACGCCTCCGGCCGGGAGCGGGTACCGGGTGACGGGATATTCCATCCGTTCCTGGACCCCGAGCGGCGGTCCCCCGGCGTCCAGGCAGATTCCCGACCCACCGTCGGCCGTGGCCCACACCGCCGGGACGTGTCCGGCCCGGGCGCTCTCCAGGCTCCCGGCCGCGGGGTCGAGCCGGATGAAGGTGCAGGTGGCGAAGAGGCCGGAGCCCAGGCTGA